>DATAYB010000764.1:0-14412 GCA_036272795.1 Pseudonocardia sp. | reverse complement strand
CGGGTCGAACAGGAGTGCCGGCGGGGTCGGGTGGTCGGCCCAGTCAGCGGCGAGCTCACCGCTCCTGCTGCTCACGCCGGCGGTGTGGTTGAGCAGGGTGCGCAGGGTGAGCCTGCCCCGCGCGGCGCGCAGCCCGGGCCGGCCGTTCGGCGAGAAGCCCGACTGGCGCTTCGGCGCGTGTAGCTGGGGTAGCACGCTGCCCAGCGGCTCGTCGAGGCTCAGCCGCCCTGCGTCGACGAGGCTCAGCGCGGCGACGGCCAGGACGGGCCTGATCATCGAGGAGACCTGGAAAATGGTGTCGACGGACATTCTCGCGGTCCCGTCGGTCGAGCTCCGCCCGTACGCGCCGGAATAGTCGTCGCACCCGTGCGCGGAGGCCATTGCCACCACTCCGCCGACGTGGCCCATCTCCACCGCGCACTCGAGCAGCGCGTCGACATTCTCCATGACACCAGGTATGCCAGCGCGCCATAGCAGGAGCGTGGATGAACGATAGACAGCCTGGGGCTGCCCCCTGGTAGTGCTGCCCGGCAGCCGTCCGGCGTCACGCAAGGTTGTGCGGATGTCCGGTGAGATCCTCGACACGTTCGAGGCAGCCCTCAGAAAACCGCGGTCGAACTCACAGTTACCTGCGAATCCATATCCATGAACGCGCAGTTCCCGACGGAATCAGGCGGCCGCTGTTATATGATTTCTCACCTTTTGTCGAGGCGACGCGGTCGTGCCTCTCCGCGCGGCCGCGGCGAAATGCGGAAACGCCGCCGGCTGCCCACGCAAAATGGACACTAGATGAACGCAATAGGTCCAACTGGTAGCTGTATTTCCGATCTTGAAATGTTGCCGGCGAATGTCGTCACCGACCGTGACAGTGGCGGCACGCTGGGCCTGAGATGAGTATCACGCCTCTTGGCTACAGACGGTGATAGGCGGTGGTCCCTGGGCAGATTGAGTGGCCTGTACGGGGTTCCGTTCTCAGGAAGACGTTGTGCTCGGAGTGACCGGACCGAATATCGTTGGTGTTGCTAGTAGCTGGCGCATTGGCTCGGGAGTGGGGCGGATTGCGGTGTCCAGGGCAACTGGGCCGCGATCCGATGCTGAGAATGCGGGCGCCGGGAAGGCCGCTGTGAGCCAACCGTCGTGGTGCATACAGTATGCGTTCTGCCACTCTTGAGTGCAACGAATCCGAGTGGGGTGATCGCCGTGGCTTATCGCTACAGCCTGCTAGGTCCGGTCCGCGTGTGGTCTGGTGACCGCGAGCTGGACCCGGGCTCGCCGCAGCAGTGTGCGGTACTGGCGCTCCTGCTGCTAGCCCAGGGGCGGCCGGTCACCATCGAGCAACTCGTGGAGAAGCTCTGGGGCGAGGCCGCGCCGGCCGCCGCCCGCCCGACCGCGCGCACCTACGTCTCCCGGCTGCGGCGGCTGCTGCCCGGAGACGACGTGGACCCCGGCATCCAGTCCGGGCGCGGCGGCTACGTGCTGTCCGTCTCGCCGGACGCGCTCGACCTGGCCAGGTTCGACGCGCTGCTCCGGAGCAGCCGCGCCGCCCGCGACGACGGCAACCCCGGCCTCGCCGTGCAGCAGCTGCGCGAGGCGCTCTCGCTCTGGCAGGGCACCGCGCTCGCCGGCGCCAAGGCGGAGTTCGTCAGCGCCGAGCGGGAACGGCTCGAGCAGCTGCGCCTGGTCGCCAGCGAGGAACGGATCGCGCTGGACCTCGCCCTCGGCCGCCACACCGAGGTACTCCCGGAGGTGGCGAGCCTCTCCGCCGTGCACCCGCTCGAGGAACGGCTGCGCGAGCTGCACATGCTCGCCCTGTATCGCTGCGCCCGACAAGCCGACGCGCTGCAGGTCTACCGGGGCGTCCGCGAGCTGCTGCACCGCGAGCTCGGTATCGAGCCCGGGCCGGAGCTGCGGGCGCTGCACCAGCAGATCCTGCGCGCCGACGGCCGGCTCGACCTGCCCGCCGTCTCCGCGTCGGCGGGTGGCGCGCCGCGTGCCGACGTCGTGGAGCGCGCGGACGTGCCCGACCCGGCCGGCGCCGCGGCGCCGATCTGCCTGGTGTCGGCCGACCACACCGGCGAGGCCGGCCGCGGAGGCGAGCTACACCGCCCCGCTACCACCTCACCCGCCGGCGCCCGTTGGAGCGGCCAGGTGCCGGAGCCCGGACATGCACCACCGGCCCTCTCCCCCGTCGGTCGGCCCGGGTTGCTGGCGGAGCGGCTGCAGGCGGCGCGCCGCCGCTGTTTCGTCGGGCGCGGTGCGGAGCGGACACTGTTCGCGGCCGCGATCGAGGGCAGCCCTGACATGTTCGTGGCGCTGTTCCTGCACGGCCCGGGCGGCGTCGGCAAGTCGACGCTGCTGCACCGGCTCGCCGACGACGCGACGGCGGCCGGACGCACGGTGGTCCGGGTCGACGGCCGGACCGTGGAAGCGTCGGTGACGTCGTTCGAGCACGCCGCCACCGCCGCGCTGGGCGACGCCAACACCGTGCTGCTGATCGACACGTTCGAACGCTGCGCCGAGCTGGAGACCTGGCTGAGGGAGGAGTTCCTGCCCAAGCTCGCCGACGGCGCCGTCGTCGTGCTGGCCGGGCGGCACCCCCCGAGCCCGGCGTGGCGGGCCGACCCGTCCTGGTCCGGCGCGCTGCTCTGCCGGGCGCTCGGCGACCTCGCGCCGCCGGACGCGGGAGACCTGCTCGAGTCGCGCGGGGTGCCCGTGCACGCCAGGGAGTCGGTGCTGTCCCGGGTCGGCGGCTACCCGCTCGCGCTGTCGCTGGCGGCCGAGGTGGCCCGGCACAGTGACCCCAGGGCCAGCACGTGGTCCCCGAACCAGGACATCATCGAGACGCTGCTCAACCAGCTCGTGGGCGCGGTGCCGTCACCGACGCACCGGTTCGCGCTGCACGTCTGCGCGCACGCCTACGTGACCACCCAGGAGCTGCTGCGGGTGGTGATGCCAGGCGCCGACGCCGCCGAGCTGTTCAGTTGGCTGCGGGTGCAGCCGTTCATCGAGTCCGGGCCGGCCGGTCTGTACCCGCACGACATCGTCCGCGACGTGCTCGACGCCGACCTGCGCTGGCGCGACCCGGCCGCCTACGAGTCCATCCACCGGGGCATCCGGCTGCACGTGCTCGACGGGCTCAGCTCGCGGATCGCCGACGGCGCCGCCACCGTGGCGAGCATGCGCTCGGTGCGCCACCTGCTGCGGCACAGCGGGGTGCCCACCCAGTACCTGACCGCCCACGGCGAGAGCGAGGCCGAGGAGGACCGGCTGCGGCCGACCGACCGGCCCGCGCTGCTGGAGATGACGGCGGCCACCGAGGGGCCGGAGTCGGCGCGCATCGTCGAGTTCTGGCTGCAGCGCCAGCCCTCCGCGTTCTCGGTCTACCGACACCGGGCGACCGGCTCCCCGGTCGCGTTCATGTCCTGGGTGAAGCTCCGCAAGCCCCGTGACCTGGAGATGGAGTCCGATCCGGTGGTCGCGGCGGCGTGGGAGCACACCCATCGGACCGCGCAGGTGCGCTCCGGTGACCACATCTCCGTGGCCCGACACCTGGTCTACCCGGCCTGCTACATGCGCCCGTCCCCGGTGATGGACCTGATGCAGGTACGCATGATGGCCGGGTTCCTGAACGAGGCTGACCTGGCCTGGTCCTACGTGGCGGTCGCCAACCCCGAGCTGTGGCAGCCGTGGATGGCGTACCTCAACATGACCAGGGTGCCGCACTCGCCGTCGGTCGACGGGCACCAGTTCGGCGTGTTCGGGCACGACTGGCGACTGGAACCGCCCGAGGCCTGGCGCGACCGGCACGTGGTGCACGAGCTGTGGGGCAGCGACCTGTCGCCCCTCACCGCGCTCGGCCGGCACCAGGCGCCTGCGATGCGCTGGCGACCCGCCGGGGTCGGCCTGGCCACCACGCAGCGGGAGCTCGACGCGCTGGTCTCCTGAGCTTGGGTCCCCTGGGCAGAGGGGCCCGCCGGTGGTGTGTGTCGCACCGCCGGCGGGCCGGGCGCCTGCTAGCGTCGAGAAGGTAAGAACGGAACGCGCGAAAAACTAGCTCCGGATGGTGTTTCGGAGCTGCGCCCTCCCAGGGCGTCATTCCCCCGTGGAATCCAGTGCTTCCTTCGTGCTCGAAGCGAAGGCGGAGCTGTGTCCACATCTCGAGTCATCATCGTCGGCGCCGGTCTCGGCGGCCTGACACTCGCCCACGGCCTGCGGGAGCGCGGGTTCGACGTCGCGGTCTACGAGCGGGATCCCCACCCGTCCGCCCGGCCGCAGGGTTACCGCATCCAGATCGACGAACCCGGCTTGACCGGCCTGCGGCGGTGCATGCCGCCGGCC
The DNA here is from genome assembly GCA_036272795.1 of Pseudonocardia sp. Lineage (GTDB taxonomy): Bacteria > Actinomycetota > Actinomycetes > Mycobacteriales > Pseudonocardiaceae > Pseudonocardia. The sequence goes on along the minus strand of DATAYB010000764.1, from coordinate 10,074 downwards.
GTGCTGCGGCTCTGTCTCGCTATCTCGGGTGCCCCGCCGGCGCGGGTGATCGTCCGGAACCGCCTGCTCGAGCCGGTGGCCGACCGGGCCGCGGCCGCCGAAACCCCTGGTGGGTCGGCGCCGCGCGCATTCGACCGTCCCACCTTGCGCGGGATCCTGCTGGCCGGGGTCGGCTCCGTCGTGCACCACGGTGCCGCGCTGCAGTCCTACTCCCTGGTCTCCGGTGGCCGGGTCACGGCCAGGTTAGCGGACGGCCGGAGCGCAACCGCTGACCTGCTCGTCGGCGCCGACGGGGTGGGCTCGACGGTGCGCCGGCTGCTGCTGCCGGAAGCCCGGGTCGAGGACGCCGGGCTGCGACTGATCTACGGCAAGATCCCGCTGGCCGGGGTTCCTGCCGGCGAACTGCCCGGCTGGGTGTTCGACGGCATCTTCACCGTGCTCGCGGGCGGCCCGGGCCAGCCGCACGTCGGCCTCGGCCCGGTCCGGTTCGGCCGGCGCCCGGAGCTGGCAGGCCTTGCCCATGACCCGCCGATCGCCTTGCCGGCCACCCCGGACTACCTGGCGTTCCTCGTCGGCGCGCCGGCCGACCACCCTGCGATGCCCAGCTTTGACCGGCTGCGCGGGCTCGATCACCAGGCTCTCCGCGGCCTGGCGGGGCGGCTGCTCGGCGACGGCTGGCATCCGGACGTGCACCGGTTGCTCGATCTGTGGCGGACCGAGTCGCTGTTCCCGTTGCGGGTCTCCACGGCGGCGTCTGTGCCGGTGGCACCGCGTGGACCGGTCACGCTCCTCGGCGACGCGGCGCACGCCATGAGCCCGGTGCTCGCGATGGGCGCCAACACGGCGCTCCGCGACGCGGGCGAGCTGGCCACGACCCTGTCCGCCGCGGTGGCCTCGGGCGCCCCGCTGGCCGCCGCCGTCGGTGAGTACCAGCGGCGGATGGCCGACTACGCCGGCCCGCTCGTGGCGAACTCCCGGCGAACCGGCCAAGCGCGCGTCGGACAGCGCTGACACGGACCCACCGCGCCGCCCCGGGACAAGTTCGTGCCATCAGAGGCTGTCACTTCGCACGGCGCGCTGTCACTTCGCACAGTCTGCGGAGTATGCGAAGTGACAGCACGGGGTGCGAAGTGGAGGACGGCCGCGCACGGAGTGACGCAGGCAGGCGCGCTCAGCCGGGCGCGCCGCCCAGCCGGTCGATCACCCCACGCAGCTGCTCGTCGTGCGGGGCCAGCGCGGCGAGGGACGAACCGAAGACGGCCAGCAGCAGTTCGCGCACCGCGTCCCGACCGAGCGCGGGGTTGTCCAGCCAGCTGAGGCAGGCCGCCCGCTCGAGCGCCAACCAGCCGGCCTGCAGTAGCCGCAGTCCCGGGCCCGGCTTGTCGACGCCGAGGGCGTGGCACAACAGCCCGACCGTGGCGGCGTCGAGCTCGGCGGCGATCCGGGCGGGTTCACCGCTGGTGGCGGCGAGCAGGGCGCGCCAGCCGGTCGGGTCGGCCTGGACGCGGTCGAGGTAGGCGTCCAGGGCGGCGCTCAGGCGGCCCAGCGGTGAGGGGTCGGACCCGGCGGCCGGGGCGAGGACGGCGGTGGTGAGGTCTGCGAGCAACTGGTCGGCGGCGCGCTGCACGGCGGCCTCCAGGAGAGCCTGCTTGCTGGGGAAGTAGTGGTAGAGCAGGCCCTCGGAGACGTCGGCCGCGGCGGCGATATCGGCCACCGAGACGGCCAGCAGGTCACCGCCGGCGGCCAGTCGCACTGCGGTGTCGAGGAGGTGGGCCCGGCGTGCGGCGGGGCTGAGGCGACGGTCCGGCACACGGTCAGGATATTTGTTGAGCCCAGTTTCAATACGAGGTACCGTCTTGTTGAGCCGAGATTCAATTCAAGGGGGCAGTCATGGCCGTGGCGATCGGGGCGGACGTACGGACGGTGCGCACCACACGCGGGCCGGTGCGGGTGCGAGACACCGGTGGCGACGGCCCGCCGGTGCTGCTGGTGCACTCGCTGCTCGTCGACGGCGGGCTCTACGACCGGCTGCGGCCGTTGCTGGTCGCGCGGGGTTTCCGCTGCCTGGTGCCAGACGTGCCGCTCGGTGCGCACGCCGAGCCGATGGTCCCCGGCGCCGACCTCAGCCCGCGCGGCCTGGCCGACCTGCTCGTCGAGGTGCTCGACGCACTCGGGCTGGACCGGGTGGCCGTGGTCGGGGTCGACACCGGCGGCGCACTCACGCAGCTGCTCATGGCGTACCACCGCGAACGGGTGGGCCGGGTGGTGCTCACCGCCTGCGACGCCTACGAGTCCTTCCCGCCGGCCAGCTTCAGGTTCCTCGTGGCGCCGCTGCGCACCCCCGCGGGTGGCTGGCTGTTCGCCCAGGCCGCACGCTGGCGGCCGGTCCGCCGGCTGGGTGTGGTCCGCCCGGTCACCCACGCCGGCGTGCCCGACGAGCTGGTCGCGCGCTGGAGCACGCCGCTGCGCGACCCGTCGATCCGCCGCGACCTGCGGGCCGTCGTGCGCGGCATGTCCGGCGCCGTGACCGTGGCCGCCGCCGAGGCCAACCGCGACTTCCCCGAGCCCGTGCTCATCGCGTGGGGTGAGGACGACCGGCTGTTCCCCCGCCGCCTCGGCGAGCGACTGGCCGCCGACCTCCCGGACGCGACGCTGGTGGACCTGCCCGACTGCGCCGCGTTCGCCGCGCTCGACCAACCGGAACGCCTGGCGGAACTGATCGAGCAGGCCCTCACCGCCTGAAGCGACGTGACGTGCAGCCGCGACATGTACCCAGCTCGGGGTCGCGGAAGCGCTGCATGCGAGACGATGCGCCCCCTACCGGGACTCCACCGGCTGAACTCTCCTGCTCAGGCCGAGACGTACCTGCCCAGCCAGTCGACTGTCGCCGCCCACGCGGCGCGCGCGGCGTCCGGCTGGTACCGCTGCCCGGTGTCGTTGAAGAAGGCGTGGTCCGCGCCGTCGAACGTGCGCATCTGGTAGGTCAGCCCGGCTGCCCGGCACGCTGCCTCCGCGCGCTGCGCCGTGGCGTCCACCCTCGCATCCAGCGCGCCGTAGATCGCCAGCACGGCCGCCTTCGCGCGCGAGAAGTTCGGCTGCTCAGGCGCCGGCCCGTAGAACGGCACCGCCGCCGTCAGCCGCGCCTCCCCCGCACCCAGCAACTGCCACACCATGCCGCCGCCGAAGCAGAACCCGACCGCGCCGACCTTCGCGCCCGGCACCCGCCGGCCCAGCTCGTCGATGCCCGCGCGCAGGTCGGCGAGCAGTGTGTCGGCCGGGGCGTTCGCCAGCGCGGTCGGCGCCTGGGCCGGGTCGGTCAGCGCGGCGGTGCCACCCTGGGCGGAGAGCAGGTCCACGCACAGCGTGCCGTAGCCGACGCCCGCGAACCGGCCGACCACGTCGTAGAAGTGTTCGGTCAGCCCCCGGTTCTCGTGGATGACCAGCAACGCTCCCTTGGGCGCACCGCCGGCCGGGGCGGCCCAGGCGCCCCGCAGCTCGCCGGCCGGTCCGGCGAACCGCACGTCGGCACCTCGGCCGACGCCGGGCCCTCGACCGGGCGGCGGCCCGGCGGGTGGGGCTGCGCTGGGTGCGGCGGCACTGGTCGATGCCGGGGTGGTCGGCGCCGCCGGTTCCCCGCAGGCGGCCAGGAGTGCACTGGCCGAACCCACGGCCAGGCCGAGCAGCCCGAGCCGGCGCAACGCCTCCCGCCGAGAGAGCAACCCGTCCGCGAAGTCCTCCGCCACCTCACCGACCAGGTAGCTGCGCAGCGCCATGAGCCGGAGCGTATCGGCGCCGGCGACGACCGGCCACCGAGGCGGTCGCGAGCACTCAGCAGGCCGAGCGGGCGGCGCCCGGCCGGCGCGGGTCCGGTTCGCCATACTGGCCGGGTGGAGTCCACCCGAGTAGACCGCTGGCTGTGGGCGGTGCGGCTGACCAAGACCCGCCCCGACGCGGCGGCTGCCTGCCGTGGGGGCCATGTCCGGGTCAACGACCAGCCGGCGAAACCGGCGACCACGGTCTCCCCCGGCGACCAGGTGCGGGCCCGCGTGAACCAGACGACCCGGATCGTCGAGGTCGTCCGCGTGATCCAGAAGCGGGTCGGCGCGCCCGAGGCGGCGGCCTGCTTCATCGACCACACGCCCCCGCCGCCGCCCGTGCCGGTGCTGCCGGTCGCCCGCCGGGACCGGGGGGCCGGCCGGCCCACCAAGCGCGAACGGCGCGTACTCGACGCCTGGCGCGCCGCCGAGGGCCACCACTCCAGCTGAGGGCGGTGCTGAGGACGGCGGGTCGCGCGGGTCAGCCCTGCGTGCCCGGCGGCGGCTCGGGCGGGGCGAACGCGGCGGCCTGGCCCTGCAGCCGGCCGTCGCCGTCGACCAGGTTCCACACGGTGGCGCGCTCGATCCAGAACTGGGCACCAGACTTGGCGATCCGCAGTCCCCGGTAGTCGTCGATGTAGCCGCGCGCGTCGACCTGCTCGAACAGCCGGTCGCGCTCCGCCCGGTCCGGGGCCGCGGCCGAGTAGCGCGAGGGCAGGCCGCTGAACTCGTCCCAGGTGTAGCCGAAGCAGCGCTGGCCGACCAGGTTCGCGTAGCAGAATGCCGGGTCGGCCGTGAGGCGGTGGGCCAGCAGCACGAACGGGGCGTCGCGGTAGAGCCAGCGGGCGAGCTCCCTGGGTGACAGGTCCGAGGTGAGGTGCTCCGGCGCGAGCGGTGTCCCGACCACCTTGAGATGGCTGGTGACCAGCAGTGCGGCGAAGTCCGGATCCTCGGGCGCGATCGGTTCCCAGTGTTCCTGCACAACATCAATCTAGCCCCGCGACGCGGTTCGGCGAGTCGGCGCGCGGAGGTGGTCAGCTCACGGTCACGCCGGCCCCGAGCGCGGCTGCCTCGCCACCGACCGGAAGGCCGAGCCCGCCGGCCACCGCTGCCGCGATGCGCTGGCAGGTCGTCACGTCGGCGCGGGCCTCTTCGATGCCGATGGCCGGCGCACGCCCTCCGCTCAGGCCCGCGTGCCAGTCCTCCAGCTGCGCCTCGAAAGCCTCCACGTGGGAGGTGCTGGTGGTGAGCTCGGCGGTGTGGCCGCGGGCGGCGCTCACGGCGAGCTCGGTCGGCGCGTGCAGCAGGTACGGCGCCGGGAACGTGAGGCTGTAGCTGCCGGTCTCGGTGTGTATCCGGACGGTCTCGGTGTAGCTCGGGTAGTCGGGCAGGTAGTGCCAGCGCAGGCTCAGCTGGGCGCCGCCGGCGAGCACCGCGTCCACCCCGACGGACAGCCGTTCCGCATGCCAGCCCTCCGGCCACAGCCGCGTCCAACCGATCTCCAGCGGGTCGCCGACGAGGGGCCGCAGGATGGCCAGGTCGTGGATCAGACTGCCGAGCAGGACGTCGGAGTACACCCAGCCCAGCCGTTCGGCGGCCGGCCCGAGGGCCTGGACACACAGGGACGACGCCTCCGCCGCCACCTCGGTGAGCCGCTCGGCCGGCACGTCGCCGGCGCGCGCCAGCCCGCCGCCCCGCCACGCGATCTGCCGCGCGTCGGACGGGTGCAGCACCGTCACCTCCACCGCGCGGATGGCCGGGCCGCCCCCCGACAGGAGCTCGGCGAGCCGCCGGTAGGCGGGGTCGAAACGTTTCATGTAGCCGACCTGGACGAGCGCGGCCCGGTCGGCGAGGCCGTCCAGCTCTGCGTGGGTCCACGCCAGCGGCTTCTCCACCAGCACCGGGATGCCCTCGGCGGTCACCGCGTCGACGACCGTGCCGTGCGAGCCGGAGCTGAGCACGAGCACCGCGTCGAGCCCATCGGCGGCCAGCAGCTCCGCCACTGAGCTGTGCCGGCCGGCCGGCGGCACCCCGAGACGGCCACCGACCGCGTGCCGCACCCCGGCGGAGAGCTCGGCGACCCCGACGATGTCGAACAGGTCCCGCCGGCGCGCCAGGATGGGCTCATAGACGAGCTGGGCGACCGCCCCGAGCCCCACGATCCCCAGTCGGACGGGCGAGTCCGCCATGCTGTGTCCCCCTCGGTATTACATCGGTTCCGGTGCGGTGACTCAGGTCTTCGGGAGCACGGCGGTCGTGCTGCGCACGGTGAGCGTCGGCGGCAGCCACTGGCGCACGGCGGGCCGGGTGCCGCTGCCCTCGATGCGCTCCAGCAGGGCGTCGACCATGGTGGCGGCGATCAGGTCCACCGGCTGCGCCACGGTGGTCAGCCCGACGCCGCGCAGCCCGGCGAGGTACGTGTCGTCGAAGCCCACGACGGACAGCGCCCCGGGCACCGCGATCTCGAGGTCCTCGGCGGCGGCCAGCACGCTCAGCGCGACGACGTCGTTCACCGCGAACACCGCGCTCGGCCTGCTCGGGCCGTCCAGCAGCCGGCGGGCCACCTCGTAGCCGCCGCTGTCGGTCTCGTCGCTGTCCACGACCTGGATGTACTGGCCCCGCCGGTGCGTGCGCATGGCCCGCTCGTAGCCCTTGCGCCGGGCCTCCGCGCCGGGCGCACTTCCGGCGACGTGCGCGATCTTGCGATGGCCGAGCTCGACCAGGTGGCGGACGGCGAGCTCGGCACCGAGCGCATCGTCTGTGCCGACCAGGTCCACCCGGCTGGAGCGGAAGCTCGGGCGGCCCTCGATGACGACCGGCACGCCGCCCACGGTCCGGATGATCGCGGCGGCCGACAGCGCCGGGGAGAGCAGCACGATGGCCTCCACCCGGGACTCCAGGAAGTCGTTGACCACCAACTGCTCGCGCTCGGCGTGCCGGTGCCCGGCGGCCAGCACCGCCCGGTAGCCGCGCCGGGCCGCCTCCGCGTCCACCGACTCGGCGAGCTCGGCGAAGAACGGGTTGCGCAGGTCGGAGACGAGCACGCCGAGCAGGCCGGTGCGCTGCCGGGCGAGGCCTCGGGCCATCCCGTTCGGCCGGTAGCCGAGGTCCGCGACGGCCTGCAGCACCAGCTCCCGCCGCGCGTCGCTGACCAGGGGTGGTCCCTTGCCCCGCAGCACCAGGCTGACCAGCGACTTCGACACCCCGGCCTTGGCCGCCACGTCGATGATCGTGGGCGGCCGGCCGGTTCTGCGGCGCGGTGTGCTGCTCCGGTCGACCGGTGGCTCAGCCACGGTCGAGCTCCCGGGCCAGGTTCGACGGCTGCCGGCCGGACACCTCGTCGCCGGCCACGTCGTGGGAAGGCGGGCGGTGGGAAGGCAGGTCGTCGGCTGAGAGATCGCCCTCGAGCTCCTCGGCGAGGTCCGCGGCGAGCTCGGCGACCCGCGCGGCCCGGGCGTGGGCGGTCTCCGGAGCACCGCACGCCGGATCCCCATTGGCCGGGTCGTCGAGGTCGAGCAGGTCCTCACCGCCGGCCATCAGCTCGAGCACGTCCTCGCGGCTGACCTCGTCCTTGCGGAAGGTGCCGAGGCTGTGCCCGTGACCGAGGACGGTGAACCGGTCGCCGACGGGATAGGCGTGGTTGACGTTGTGCGTGATCAGCACGACCCCGAGCCCCTCGTCGCGGGCCTGCCGCACGTAGCGCAGCACGCGGCGGGCCTCGCGCACACCGAGCGCCGAGGTCGGCTCGTCCAGGATCAGCAGCTTGGCGCCGAAGTACTTGGCGCGCGCGATCGCCACGCACTGCCGCTCGCCGCCCGACAGCGTCCCGACGAGCTGGTCGGCGTCCCTGATCTGGATGCCGATCCTGGCGAGCTCCTCGCGGGCCACGCGCCGGGCGGTCGGGCCGTCGAAGAAGCGCAGCGGGCCGAGCCCCCTGGTCGGCTCGGAGCCGAGGAAGAAGTTCCGCGAGATGCTCATCAACGGGATCATCGACAGGTCCTGGTAGACGGTGGCGATGCCACAGGCCTTGGCCTCCCTCGGCGAGGTGAACCGGCGGGCCTGACCGTCGAACCAGTACGTGCCCCGATCCTGCTGGTGCACCCCGGACAGGATCTTGATCAGAGTCGACTTGCCGGCGCCGTTGTCCCCGAGCAGGCACATCACCTCGCCCGGGTAGACCGGGAAGTTGATGTCCTCCAGCGCGGTGACGCCGAGGAAGTACTTGCAGATGTCGGTCAGCTGGACCAGTGGTTCGACCGTCACCGGGTCACCTGGCCTTCAGCGCGCGGGTCCGCAGCCAGCTGTTGACCAGCACCGCGACCATCAGGAACACCCCGAGCACCACCTGGAACCAGTCGGTGTCCGCGCCGGTGAAGAAGATGCCCTGGCGGACGATGCCGAAGGTCAGCGCCCCGAGCGCCGCACCGATGACCGACCCGTAGCCGCCGGTCAGCAGGGTGCCGCCGATGACCACCGCGATGACCGCCTCGAACTCCTTCATCTGGCCGCGCAGCGTGTCGGCGCTGCCGGCCTCGAGCACCTGGATCACGCCGACCAACGCGGCCGCCAGCCCGGTCAGCACGAACGCCACGATCTTGACCCGGTTGATCGGCACCCCGCTGTTGCGAGCGGCGTCCTCGTTGCCGCCGGTGGCCGCGAGCCAGTTGCCGAACGTGGTCTGCGACAGCACCAGCGCGCAGGCCGCCGTGATCGCCACCCACCACAGCACCGAGGCGCTGAAGGGCCCGATGCGCGCCGCGAACAGGGTGTCCACCACGCTGCCGGCGCCGTCCTCGGTCAGCCCGCCGACCTGCGTCCGCCCGGTGATCAGCCTGGTCAGCGCGATGGTCAGGCCGCGCAGCACGAACAGCCCGGCCAGGGTGACGATGAACGACGGCAGCCCGGTACGCACCACCAGCCAGCCGTTCAGCGCCCCGTAGCCGGCACCGAAGAGCAGCGCCACGATGACCGCCAGCCACAGCGGCACGCCGTACTCCGCGACCAGGATCGCCAGCAGCATGCCCGCCGCGCCGATCATCGAGCCGACCGAGAGATCGAACTGGCCGGCGATCATCAGCAGCGCCACCGTGGCGGCCAGGATGCCGAGCCCGGCCGCGTCGGACAGGTAGCTGGCCGCGCCGTCCGCGGTGCTGAACGCCGACCCGCCCAGCACGGCGAACAGGCCCCACGAGACCACTACACCGAGCACGGCGCCGAGGTCCGGCCGGCGCAGCAGCCGTTGCAGTGGACTGAGCGGTCGGATCCGGTCCTGGGCGCCGGGGCGCCGGGTGGGCGGGGCCGGCGCCGGCGGCGATACCGAGGTCATCAGCGCACTCCCTGCTGGGTCAGCTTGAGGATCTTGGACGCATTCTCCTCGGTGACGAAGGCCGGACCGGTCGGGGTGATCGCCTGGCTCGGCGAGAGCTGGTACTGGGCGTGCTGTACGAGGTAGAGCACGGGCAGGTAGCCCATCAGGTACTGCTGGAAGTCGATCGCGAAGTCGGCGGTGCCGGCGTCGATGGCCTGCAGGATCTCCGGGGAGAGGTCGAACGAGGCGAGCTTGCCGGTGAAGCCGGTGGTCTTGGCGGCGGCAAGCATCGGGCCGACGCCGACCGGGCCGAGCGCGATCGCCGCATCGTAGGACCCGCTCCTGAACGCGGTGGTCAGCCGCTGTTGCGAGTCGGTCGGGTCCTTGCCGTTGATGGCCAGGTTGGTCGCGGTGCCGCCGGACTCCGCCAGGCCGGCCTGCAGTCCCTCGCAGCGCACGTCGAGCGACACGTTGCCCTGCTCGTGGTTCAGGCAGGCGAGCTTCTTCACACCCTCCCTGCCGAACCTCTCGCCGGCCAGCTTGGAGGCGTCGAACTCGCTGGCCCCCACGTGGGTCAACACCCCGAGGGCTGCCGCGTCGCGCTCGCCGGAGTCCAGCGAGACCACCGGGATGCCGGCCGCCACCGCCTTCTTGACCAGCGGGCCGAGCGCATCCGCGTCCGGGATGGAGACAGCGATGCCGGCGGGGTGCTGCGCGATCGCGCCCTCCAGCAGCTTCTGCATCTCGAAGATGTCGTAGGACTGCGGCGCCTGGTAGGACACGCTCACGCCGAGGTCGCGTGCCGCGTCGTCCGCGCCGTGCTTGACCACCGACCAGTAGGGGTCGCCGGCCTGCCCATGGGTGACCATGATGATCTTGATCCCGGCGCGGGGCGAGGCACTGTCGGCCGCCTTGCCCTGGCTGCCCCCGCAGCCGGCCAGCGCGAGGAGC
>DATAYB010000763.1:0-8669 GCA_036272795.1 Pseudonocardia sp. | reverse complement strand
CTGTTCGCGGTCGAGGTCCAGGGTGCGCAGGTAGTCCTCGTGCGCCCGCATCCATACCGTGTGCACGGAGTCGACGGTCGGGCCGGTCAGGTACTCCCAGTCGCCGTCCTCGACGCGGCGCAGCGCCTCGGCCAGCCGCGTTCGGTACTCGTCGAACCGGGGCAGCAGCTCGCCGGTCCTGCGCAGCGCCGGGTCGACCCGCCCGACCAGCTCCGCCACCGACCCGAGCAGCTCGAAGCGGCCGTCCAGGTCGGTGGCGTCCAGCGCCGTGGCGCGCGCGGCCAGACCCTTCATCGGCCCGTTCACCGCGAGGAACCGCTCGTACGCCCTGCCCAGCCGCTCGTGGTCGACGCCGGCCCGCTCGGCGGCGAGCAGCTCGCAGTGGCGCCGGTGGCCGGCCTCGGTGAGCAGGTAGCCGGCCGGAGTGTGCGCCACCAGGCCGGCGTCGAGCAGCGGTTCGGGGTCGCCGGGCAGCTCGGCCAGGTTGCCGCGCAGCGCGATGGCGTGCAGCGCGGGCAGCGCCTCCTGGCCGACCGACGGTGCCTCGCCCAGTCCCTCCGGAGGCACCAGCCCCTCGCCCATCAGGAACACCGCACCGAGCACCTGCTGCGCCGAGCCGCCGGCCAGCGTCGGGTAGACCTGCTCGGTGAGCGGGGTCAGCTCGTCGAAGCCCTCGCCCAGCATGGTGTCCCACAGCCCGGCCGCCCTGGCGTAGGGCAGCAGCATCTCGCGGCAGTACACCTGAACGCCGTTGCGGATCCGCTGGTCCCAGGACAGCTCGCCGATCGAGGTGTACAGCGCGAGCATGGACTCGTTGCACCTGGTCACGATCGCGGCCATCTCGGCGTCGTCCAGGCGACGGACGTCTTCGACGGGGGTGTCCCAGCGGTCCCGGGCATAGACCGCGACGCCGGAGAGGTACTTCAGGTAGTTGCGCGGCCGGGCGAACGTGGTGGCGATGTCGTTGATCGCGATCTCCACCGGCGTGTCCGGCCGGAAGAACATCGCCTCGGTCACGCAGTACGGCAGGCCCTCCAGCACCGAAGCCCACGCGTACGCCGGTTCGTGCAGGAAGTGGTCCCGCACGATCATGAACCCACCGTCCGGCAGTGGGTACGGACCGGTGTCGCAGAGGCCGGCCCGGCAGTCGTAGTGGAGCAGGAACCCGGTCAGCTCGGTCGTGGCGTTGAAGGAGCGGAACGCGGCCAGCCGGTCCGGGTCGTCCAGCCTGGTCTCCTCCGCGTGGAACCGCTCCAGCCAGTGCTCCGCCAGCGCCGGTACCCGGTAGCCGCGGCCGGACACGAAGCCGGGGCCCTCACCCCAGAGCCCGTACTGCAGCCGGCGCAGGAACTGGACGATCGTGTCGGCGTTGTGCCGCTCGTCCGGCCCGACCCCAGCCCCCACACCGCCCGCGCCGAGCTGGCCCGCGATGGCCCGGCCGATCAGCGGGCACACCCCGGCGCCCCAGATGTGCACGTGGTTGGCCTTGGTGCCGATCTCCCGGCGGGGCAGGCCGCCCAGCTCGATCACGCCGTCGACACCGATCTTCTCGGTGATCAGGTCGATCCACCGCGCGTAGCTGCTCCACTGCTGGACGAAGCCGATCGTCTCGTACTCCTGGCGCGGGATCAGCCCGGACTCGCCCTCGGTCTGGCGGGCGGCGATCAGGTCCCACAGGTTCCAGCCCGAGTACGCCAGTATGTCCGAGATCTCGGCCGGCTCGAGGTCCCGGTGCAGGTTCTCGCTGGTCCCGTCCAGCACCCCGGAACGCAGCCGGGCGCGCATCTGCCGGTTGCCGGCCACCCCGTTGCCGATCTCGCCCCGGTAGCTGACCAGTAAGGCCCTGAGCTGCTCGGCCTGCTCGGCCGCCGCCGCCTCGGCCTCGGCGTCCACCTCCGTCGCGCGGTCCGCCCCGGCCGTGTCGTAGTTCCGGGCGGCCTGCTCGATGAACACCTGGCCCTCCGGCGAGCCGGACACGTCGAGCCGCACGAGCGCGCCGTCCGGCGGGATGATCTCGCCCCGGCCGCTGGTCACGCCCTCGGTGAAGGCGACGGACATCAGGCACGGGATGCCGTACTCCCTGCTCAGGATGCCCAGGTGGCTCTCCGGCGCGCCCTGCAGCGTCATCACGCCCTTCACCCCCGCGGACAGCGCGGGCGTCAGGAACGTGGTGGTGCCGCCCCGGGCCAGCACGATCGAGTTCGCCACGTCACCACCGGACACGAACTCCAGCACCGCCGACGGCGAGTCCAGCCAGACGACGGGGCCCTGCACCGGCGCGTCGTGCTCGAACACCGTGAGCCCGGCACCGATCGGCGCGAAGTCGTCCACCTCGATCACTCCCTTGTGATGGCGCGGTCCGAACCCGGTGCTCGGGCCGGCGCGCGGTGGGTCAGATGGTGGTGCAGCCGGGGGCGCGCGCCAATGGCAGGAGCGGGCAAGGTGTGTCGGGCCGGCTATCCGCAATGAGAGGCCCGGCCGGGCAGTCCCGCACCCCGTTATCCGGGAGGGACCACGAAAGGTGCCGATGCAGATAGCGATCAGGTGACCTGGGTCATAGCGGTTCCGACATTCAGGCTAGTGTCACGACATGTCGGGCAACAGCGTCGGTTCGCCCGCCGGCGCTCCGGTGGCGCTGGCCGAGCGCGCCGCCGAGGCCATGCAACAGTGCGCGCACGAGCTGCTGCCCCGGTCGAACGAGATCGCCGCCGAGATCACCGCCCGGGTGCTGGCCAAGCTGCCCCGGCTGGTGCCGGCCGGCTCCGCCGAGGCGGTCGACGCCGTGCGCGAGAGCACCGACCAGAACATCGGCGCGATCCTGTCCACGCTGGCCTTCGGGGTGCCGGCGACAGCCACGGAGCCACCGCTGGGCGCCCGCAAGCTGATGCGGCACTCGGTGACCGGCGGCGGCGACATCACCGACCTGCTGAGCGCCTACCGCTACGGCCACGAGCTGGTGTGGCAGCACTGGAGCAGCTACCTCGGTCGCCGGCTGGCCGAGTCCGACCTGCTCAGCGAGGTGCTGGCGCTGTCCTCGCGGCACATCTTCACGTTCATCGACCGGTCCTGCGAGCACCTGGTCGACGAGTACCGCCGGGAGTTCGGCGGGTTGCGGCCACCGGACGGCGGTCGGCCGGCGCCCGCCGAGGTGATCCGGGACCTGCTCGGCGAGGCACCCGTCGACGAGAGCGCGGCCAGCTCGCTGCTGCGGTTCGACGTGCACGGGCACCACGTGTCTCTGGTCCTCGCCCCGATCGACCCCACCGGCGATGTGCGGGCCGCGCTGGAAGCGCTGCGCGCGGCGGCGGCCTCGACGGCCACCCTTACGCTGCCGGTGGGCGACGGCACCTGGTGGGCGTGGCTGAGCTGGCCGTCGCGGCCCGCCGACGACCTGCTCGTCGCCATCGCGTCGACCCCGCTACGGGGAGTGCTCGCCGGCATGGGCGCACCAGGCCGGGGCCGGACCGGGTTCCGCCGCTCCCACCACCAGGCCCGCGAGGCCGACCGCGCCGCCCGGCTCAGCCGGCACCCGAGGCCCGGCGTGGTCCGGCACCGTGACGTCGAGCTCGCCGCCGTACTGTGCACCGACCCGGACCGCGCGCGCCGGCTCGCCGACGACCGGCTCGGCGCGCTGAGCAGCCAGGACGAGACCGGGGAGCGGCTGCGCGAGACGCTGCTGGTCTACCTCTCGCAGGGCTGCAGCAAAACCCGCACCGCCCAGCTGATGCACGTGCACCACAAGACGGTCAGCTACCGGCTCGCCCAGGCCGAGGCGCTGCTGGGCCGCCCGCTCACCCAGGACGTGCTCGCCCTCGGCGCCGCGCTCCTGATCGACCGCACGCTCGGCGGCTGCCAACCGGTCGACGAACGCACCGACCGTGCCAGCCGCACCGAGCGCACATAAGATCATTCGAAACGGGTTTCTGCCGACCGGCCCACCGGATGTGCTGTTCGGGCGCTCCGGATCCCCATAAAACATCATGGGATCGACCTCTATGCAGGGTTAGAATCGCGCTCCGGTTTCCGGAGGAGGCGCGGTGTCCTACAGCCTTGGAGTTGATCTCGGTACGACGTTTGTCGCGGCCGCGATCGCCCGTCCGTACGGGGCCGAAATGGTCGCGCTGGCCCATCAATCCGTTGTCGCGCCGGCAATGGTGTGTTTGCTCGACGACGGCACGCTGGCCACCGGCGACGCCGCGCGGCGCCGCGCCGACGCCCGGCCGGACCGGATCGGCAGCCAGTTCAAGCGCCGCCTCGGCGATCCGACCCCGATCCTGCTCGGCAGCGAGTCCTTCGCCGTCACCGAGCTGCTCGCAACGCTGCTGCGCGATGTGTTGGCGCAGGTCGTCAGCCGCGAGGGCGAGGCGCCGGACCGGGTGGTGCTCACCCACCCGGCCAACTGGGGCCCGTTCCGCCGCAAGCTGTTCGACGAGGTACCGGCCCGCGCCGGGCTGAGCAACACCGAGACGATCACCGAGCCGGAGGCCGCCGCCGCGCACTACGCCGCCACCAGGCGGCTGCACGACGGTCAGATCGTGGCGGTGTACGACCTCGGTGGCGGCACCTTCGACGCCACCATTCTGCGCGGCGGCAGCAATGCCGTCGAAATCCTCGGCCGGCCCGAGGGAATCGAACGACTCGGCGGCGTCGATTTCGACGAATCGATTCTGGACTTCGTCAACTATTCCTCCGGCGGGGCACTCGACGGCCTCGACATGACCGACCTGCAGACGGCGCACGCGATCGCCCGGCTGCGCCAGGACTGCGTACTCGCGAAGGAATCCCTGTCCTCCGACACCGAGGCCGTCATCCCGGTTTTCCTGCCGACCGGGCATTTTGAGGTCAAGCTGACCCGGAGCGAGTTCGAGGGCATGATCCGGGGCCCGATCGAGTCGACGACCCAGGCGCTGGTCAGGACGCTGCACTCGGCGGGGTTGAAGCCGTCGGACCTCAGCTCGGTGCTGCTGGTCGGCGGCTCGTCGCGGATCCCGCTGGTGGCGCGGACGGTCGCCGAGGAGTTGGGCTGCCCGACGGTCGTGGACACCCACCCGAAGTACGCCGTGGCACTCGGCGCGGCGACGCTCGCGGCGGCTGGCGCCGGCACGGCCGTCAACGGCCATTCGCGCGAGACCCAGTCGTACGGCGGTGACGGCCGACATGCCGACCTCGGGACGTCGGCCCCGCTGTCCACCCCGGTCGTCGCGCCGCTGCCGGTCGCCGAACCCGCCACCGCCGGCTCGGGGAGCAGCCTCGGCGCGGCGGGTGCGGTGGCGGCCGGCGGGCTGGCGGCGGCTGGGCTCGCCGGCGCGGCGGCCGGCGAGCCCGCCGGTGGGCCGGGGCGTCCGGTGGCCACGCACAACGGTGGGCCGAGCGGGACGGCCGGCCTCACCCCCGGGTCGGCGCCCGGCCCCGGCACCGCGCCGGGCTTCCCCACCACCAACGGCTACCCGGAGCCGGCGGCGGGGTTCGAGCCGCCCTCCGCCTGGTACCCGGACACGGCGGGCTCCCCGCCGCTCCCCCAGTCCCCCGAGGCGCCGCCCCCGTCCGGCGGCAGGCGGAACTGGGTGATCGGCGTGGCGGCCGGCCTGGTCATACTCGTCGCCCTGCTGTTCGTGGTACTCCGCCCCTCCAGCACCCCGGGCACCCCGGGCGCGGCCGCACCGAACATCACCGTGCCCACGCCGGGCCCGCCGCCCCCGCCGCCACCCTCACCACCGGCCGCGAGCTCGCCGACGCCCACGGTCGCCGGCGCGATCCCGGTACCCGCCGGTCCGCAGTCGGGCGCGATCACGCCGGACGGCAAGTTCGCCTACGTGACCAGCACGAACACCCACACCATCGCGGTGCTCGACATGACCACGAACTCGGTTGTCGGCAGCATCCCGATCGCCGCAGGCCCGCCCCAGTACGTGGCGTTCGCCCCGGACGGCAGGACGGCCTACGTCAGCGTGTACGACGAGCTGCACAACACCGGTAACGCCGTCCTCGTGCTGGACACCGCGAGCCGCACGGTCACCGCGTCCATCCCGGCGGAGAAGTTCCCGTACGCGATCGCGGTCAGCCCGGACGGCCGGCAGCTCTACGTGCCCAACCACGACGTCAACCTGGTGTCGGTGGTGGACACCGCCACCAACACGGTCGTCCAGAAGATTGCGGTCAAGCCGAACCCGCACTGCGTGGCCTACTCCATCAACGGACGGCGCGCCTACATCGCCAACCACGCCTCGAACATCGTCACGGTGCTGGACACCAAGAACGGCGAGATCCTGAGCGAGATCCCCGTGGGCCACAGCCCGCACGCCCTCGCCATGTCGCCGGACCGGGCCCGTGTGTACGTGGTGGACTACGACTCCGACCAGGTCTCAGTGATCGACCCGGCTACGAACACGGTGGCCGCCACGATCAACGTGCAGCGCGAACCGCAGAGCATCGCGTTCGCCCCGGACGCGAAGCACGCCTACGTGGTCAACGACGGCAGCAACACCGTCTCGGTGATCGACACCGCGACGAACCAGGTGACCGCCACCGTGGGCGTCGGGCAGGACCCGACCAACGTGTTCGTCACGCCGGACGGCAAGCACGCCTACGTGACCAACATCAGCTCGAACGACGTGACGGTGCTGAACACGGCGAGCTGAGCCGCGCCGTTGCGCGGACGCCACCCGGGCGCGGTCGACCGTGCGGTTCCCGGCTCACTGGCCGAGCACGAGCGCCCCGTCCCGGACGCTCACGGTACGGGTGTGCAGCGGGCGCGTCGCGGGCCCCCGGACCACGGAGCCGTCCGTGCTGGAGTACCGGCTGCCGTGGCACGGGCAGTCGATCGTGCCGTCGGCGACCTGGTTGACCGTGCACCCCTCGTGGGTGCAGATGGCGCTGAACGCGGCGAACCGGCCGGCGCTCGGCTGCGTCACCACGACCCGGTACTGGGCGAACACCGCGCCGCCGCCGACCGGGATGTCGGCGCTGCGCCCGAGCGTGACCTCACCGCCGGCCGGCACCAGCCCGCTCACCGGACCGCCCGCCGGCGTACTCGGCGCAGCCGAACCGGGCGCACCCGGCGCCGCTGCACCTGACGACGCCCCGCAGGCGGTGAGCGCGGCGGACAACCCCAGCAGACCCACACCGGCGACCACCTGGCGGCGATCCATCTCGCGTCGCTCGGACTGTTGACCGTTCGACATGGTGTCTCCCCGGGGTGTGTCAGCTGCTCGTGCTCAGCCCGCCTCGGTCGGTACCGCGTCCGGCCGCGGCGCCCAGCGACCGGCGATCAGCGACCACAGGCCGCCGAAGGTCTCGATGACCGAGTCGGCGGTGAGCTCCTCGGCCTTGCCGTTGTGCTCGATGATGGCGAGCGCAACCGTCATTGCGGCGTACTCCTGCTGCGCCCCCGGCATGGCGTCGCGCTCGTCGGCCCCGATGACCTGCGACGTCAGCTCGAAAGCTTTGTTCGCCATCTCATCCGACGACGGCAGCTCGTCAAAGTGAATTCCCGACTCGGCCTCGCTCATGGCGAGGGCAAACCCGCCATAGATACCCCGAAAGACCCTGATGCTGTCGACCTCGGCCATCGCCACCACTTTCTCTCGCGCCCCAGCTGAGCGCGATTGTCGAGCGCTACCCCGTGGGCTGTACGACGAAGGATGGTGGGAACAGTACGGTGCCCGACCGACATCATCCGAGGAGGTCGGCGCCCCCGACGTGGCACGACGCCGACTACCAGTGTGCCCCCAACGGCTGGACGCGCCTCCGAACGCCTCACTGGCCAGCCGATATCACTCTACCGGCGCATTCCGCCACCAGCAGTGATCATCCGCTCAGCGAGGTCTCAGCGCGGCCCCCTTCGAGGCAGTCACCCGGAGGGGGGAGCGGCCGCACTAGTGTCGAGGAAACGAGGACCGCCAGAGACGAAGAGGGCCATGACGCGCGCCGACCCGCACCGGCCGACCGTCCCGGAGCCGCCGGGTGCGACCGGGAGCACGCTGCTGTACCTGATGAAGCAGCTCGAGCAGGCCGTCCGCGCGCGGTTGGACGAGCTGTTCCGGCCCGAGGGCATGACGGCGCTGCAGTACACCGCGCTCACCGTGCTCGAGCGGCACCCCGACCTGACGTCCGCGCAGCTGGCCCGCAACTCCTTCGTCACGAACCAGTCGATGGCCGACATGGTCACCACGCTGGAAGGGCGCGGCCTGCTCGAACGGCACCGGGACCCCGCCGACCGGCGAAGACTGGTGCTCGCACTCACCTCGGCGGGACGCAGCCTGCTGGACAAGTACCGGTCCGAGGTCGCCGCCCTGGAGCGCGTGATGCTGCGCGGGCTCGACGAGGCGCAGGCCACCGAGCTGCGCGGTTACCTGCTCGTCTGCCGGGCCAACCTGTCGGACCAGGCCCCCCGCTGAACGGCCGGCTCAAGGAGCGGAATCTTCCTCGCCGCCGGCCCGTTGGACAGGTCATGAGCGTTCACGACTTCACGGTCACCACCGCCGACGGCGACTCCCTCGACCTCGGCGACTACGCCGGCCGCGTCCTGTTGCTGGTCAACGTCGCGAGCAAGTGCGGGTTCACCCCCCAGTACACGGGGCTGGAGGCGCTGTACCAGGACACCAGGGACAGCGGCCTGCAGATCCTGGGCTTCCCCTGCAACCAGTTCGGCGACCAGGAGCCGGGTACCG
>DATAYB010000762.1:0-5875 GCA_036272795.1 Pseudonocardia sp. | reverse complement strand
TAGTTTGTAGTGGGTCGCCCGACTCGCCGCCATTGCCGGCCAGGGGTTGGACGACGAGTGGGAATCCTGAGGGTGCCGGACGGTCGGCGCCACGCCGTCGAACGTGTCGACGCTCGTCACGGAACCGTCACACGCCGTTCGACAGGACGGATCGGCCACTCGGCCCTCGGTTGGATCCGGAGTCTTGCTGCCGGAGCGGCCGGGCCCGCGCCGTACCGGGATCGGCCACGCCGTGCCTCCTCAACCGCCACGCGCCTCCCGCCGCTCCCGCGGCTCCCGCTGCCCCCCGGTTCCCCCGACTCCCCCGGCTCCCGCCGCCACCGCCGCTCCCGCGGCTCCCGCCGTCACCGCCGCCACCGCGGCTCCCGCGGCTCCCGCCGCCACCGCCGCTCCCAAAGTTCCCGCGGCTCCCGCCGGCTCCCGCCGCTCCCACAGTGATCACCAGGACGGGAGGGCTATATCGCGCATGATCCAAAAGCCCTGGCGTCCTGATGATCACCGCGTTCGGGCCCCCGGCGCGCCACCGAGCTCCGCCAGGCTGCTCGCTCCGAGGTCACGCCGACCACGCACACAGCGTGGGTCAGACGAGGTTGCGGTCGCGGTCGGCCCAGTAGGCCGCGCGGACGTCCTTCTTGAGGATCTTGCCGGTGGCGTTGCGGGGGAGTGCTGCCACGAGGTCGACCGCCTTGGGGCATTTGTAGCCGGCGAGCTGGGTCCGGCAGAGGGCCAGCAGCTCGGCCGGGTCGACGGTGTGGCCGGCGGCGGCCACGACCACCGCGCGCGGCACCTCGCCCCACTTGTCGTCCGGCACTCCGACCACGGTGACGTCCTCGACCGAAGGGTGCTCGGCCAGCACGCGCTCGATCTCGGCCGGGTAGATGTTCTCGCCGCCACTGATGATCATGTCCTTGATCCGGTCGGTGAGGTAGAGGTAGCCGTCCTCGTCCAGATGTCCGGCGTCGCCGGAGCGGTACCAGCCGTCCTCGGTGATCACGGCGGCGGTCGCCTCGCGCTTGTTCCAGTAGCCGGTCATCAGCTGGTCGGTCCGGATCCACACCTCGCCGAGCTGGCCGGTGGGCAGCGGCGCCCCGCTGTGCACGTCCCGGATCTCGATCTCGACGCCGTCGACCGCCGTGCCGGCCGACAGCAGCCGGTGCTCGTTGGTGGTGTCCGCGTGGTCGGCCGGGCCGAGCAGGCTGGCCACCCCGCACGCCTCCGTCATGCCGTACACCTGCGTGAACACGTTCGGGAACACCTGCATGCAGGCCCGCAGCACCGGCAGGGGCATCGGGGAGGCGCCGTAGAAGATCCGCCGCAGTGCCGAGAGGTCGTACGAGGCGGCGTCGGGCAGCGCGGCGATGACCCCCAGCAGCGCAGGCACCAGGAACGTGTGCGTGATCCGCTCGCGGACCAGCAGCTCGAGCAGCGGGACCGGCTCCGGCGTGCGCAGCACCACGATCCGCGCGCCGGCCGCGAGGGTGTTCAGCGTGCCCGCCACCCCGCCGATGTGGAACAGCGGCATGGCGACCAGGAACGAGTCGCCGGGGTGCAGGTCGGCGTAGGCGCGCATGTGCTGGCAGTAGGCCAGCGCCGAGCGGTGCGGCAGGAGTACGCCCTTCGGGTAGCCGGTGGTGCCCGAGGTGTAGAGCTGCAGGACGCAGTCCTCGGGGTGGACGGGGTGCGCGAGAGGGTCCGGCTCGGCGCCCAGCCACGCCTCGTACTCGCCGGCCGGGCCGCCGACCTGGATGATCCGCCGCAGCTTCGGCAGCCGGGGGCGCAGCGAGGCGGCGACCTCGGCGAACTCCGGGCCGACGAACAGCACCTCGGCGCCGGAGTCGTTGAGCACGTACTCGATCTCGGCGGGTGCGAGCCGGAAGTTCACCAGCACGTTCACCGTGCCGACCTGGGCGCAGCCGAGGCTGATCTCCAGCCAGGACGGGTGGTTGAAGTCGAGGGTGGCCACCCGGTCCCCGGGGTGCAGCCCGGCCGCCCGCAGCGCCGCCGCGCACCGACCGACCCGCGCGTGCAGCTCGGCCCACGTCCAGGCCAGCTCGCCGTAGCGCACCGCCTCCGAGGTGGGCCGCTGTTCCACCTGGCGCAGGAGCAGGTCGTACATGGTGCTTGGCTGGTCGGACATCAGGGCTCCGCCGTGGTCGAGGGGCGAGGACCTGACCATGCTCACCGGCGGGTGTGTACTGCCGATGGCAGACGGATAGACGCGCAGCTAGTGCACCATCGGCTTGTCGCCGTCGGACGGGCGCCCGGACCGCAGGAACAGCGCGAGCGCGGCGCCGGTCAGCGAGCAGATGCCGCACACCAGGAACACGTTGCTGTACGCCTGCGCCTGCACCTCGACCTGGAGTTGCTGCCACAGCGGGATCAACCCCGACGGCCCGTTCTCTGACATGGCCTCGATCTGGGGGTTGATGTTGGCCCCGGTACCGGACAGCAGCGCCGAGCGGTCCGCCATGAACTGCGCCTGCTGTGTGGTGGAGAGTGCGGTCAGCACCGCGAGCCCCAGCGCCGCACTGACCCGCTGGGTGAGGGTGCTGAACGCGCTGCCGGAGTTGACGATCTCCGGCGGCAGCGCCGAGATGCCGCCGGTCATGATCGGCATCATGCCCAGGCCGAGGCCGCCGGCCCACACCACGAGCCAGCCGATCAGCTCGGCGCGGTTCATGTCGAAGTTGATCTGGCTGAGCAGCAGGGACCCGGTGCCGGCGAGCAGCATGCCGCCGACCGCCGGCCAGCGTGGCCCCAACCGGTCGTAGAGGTTGCCGGCGACCGGCATCAGCACGACCATGACCAGCGCCTGCGGGATCAGGGTCACGCCGGTGTGCCACGGGGTCAGGCCCTGCCCGTTCTGCAGGAACTGGGGCACGTAGAAAAGGGTGGCGAACAGGCCGCTGGACAGCAGGGTGATCAGCAGGATCGAGTTCACGAAGGGCCAGTTGGCGAACACTCGGACGTTCAGCAGCGGGTGGTCGGACTGCAGCTCGATGATCACGAACAGGGCGATCAGGTTGACCGCGACGGCGAGCAGGATCAGCACGCGGTAGCCGGTCCAGCCCCAGTCCGGGCCCTCTGAGGCGGCGAGCAGCAGGGCGAAGCACGCGCCCGCGATGCACAGGAAGCCGGGCAGGTCGAAGCGGTGGCCCCGGGAGCCGGGCAGGCGCGGCAGCACCGCGATGGCCGCGATCGCGCCGAGGATGCCGATCGGCACGTTGATGTAGTAGATCAGCCGCCAGTCGACGTACTCGACGAGGTAGCCGCCCAGGGTCGGGCCCACCCCGGGGGCGACGACGACACCGAGGCCGTACAGCCCCATCGCGCTGCCCAGCTTCTCCGGCGGCACCAGCTTGTAGAGGATGGTCAGGCAGGTGACCTGGATGAACCCGCCCGGCACGGCCTGCAGGATCCGGAACAGGACCATCGTCTCGAGGTTGCCGGACAGGCCGCACAGCGCGGACACGGCGGCGAACCCGATCATGGACCACACGTAGAGCCTGCGCAGCCCCATCCGTTCGCCGAGCCAGGCGCTGGCCGGCACGACCACGCCCTCGCAGAGGCTGTAGGAGTTGGTGATCCACTGGGCCTGGTCGGTGGTGACGCTGAACTGCTTCTGGATCACCGGCACGGCGACGTTCACGATGCTCGTGTCCAGCACCGACATGAACATGCCGACGACCAGGACCACCAGCGGTATGCCCCAGCCGCCGGTCTTCGGCCGAGGGACCGGCGCGGGCGGGGACCGCCTTGGCGGCGTTGGCGGCGGGGGCGCGATCCGCTCGGGAGGTGGCCCGGTCTCCGGTGGTGGCGCCGTCGCGACCGTTGCGCCGGTCTCGACCGCCTCCCCGAACGGGGGCCCTCCGACGCGTGGACCAACCATGGACTGTGGGCCCCCCTGCGGTCCAGATGCCGTGCGGTCCAGATGTCGTGAGGTGGTCGTGGTGCAGGTGGATGTGGGGAGCAGGCCCCGGTTCCGCAAAAAGCCTAATCGGCGAAACGGGGAGACGTCCACGCTTCGCACTATGATCCAGGTCATGCAGGCAGCAGTCGATCCGAGGCGTATAAGCCCCGCCCGGCGGAGCGCTGCCAGGACGGCGCTCCGGATGCCCCG
This sequence comes from Pseudonocardia sp., assembly GCA_036272795.1. Taxonomy (GTDB): domain Bacteria; phylum Actinomycetota; class Actinomycetes; order Mycobacteriales; family Pseudonocardiaceae; genus Pseudonocardia. Next base: position 1,755 of record DATAYB010000762.1, on the reverse strand, counting down.
ATCGGGGCGTGGAATGACGTACGCGGGCAGCGTCATCTGACAGTCGCGGAGCCTTTCGCGACGCACGTACGGTGGCCGTTGTGCCGCACCGAACTGGCCGGCAATGCGGCGATGGCGCACCGCCCGCCATTTCTCCAGGGCTGTTCCACTCGCGTCGTCGAATCGCCTGAGGAGTGGCCGGTGGGCCCGGAACTATTGGTGGGGGATCACGCTGATCAGCAGAAGAGCATTCACCCAGGTCGCGGCCGCCGCGGCGGCGTCGGCCTCGCTCGCCGGCTGCGCGGCGGCATCCGATTCGGTGGGTGGTTCGCCATTCGGCGCGACCGCTTCAGCGGGGGCGACCTCATTGGCACCAGAGCTCAGTCCACTGAAACACGTGCAGACCGATGTGCTCGACATCGCCTACTACGAGGCCGGGCCGGTCGACGGGCCCGTGGTGCTGTGCTGTCACGGCTGGCCCTACGACATTCACAGCTATACCGAGGTGGTGCCGCGGCTCGTTCAGCACGGCTACCGGGTCATCGTCCCGTACCTGCGCGGCAATGGCCCGACGGTCTTTCTGCACCCGGAGACGATACGGTCCGGGGAACAGGCGGCATTCGGCGCCGACGTCATCGGGCTGCTGGACGCCCTGCACATCCCGCGCGCCATCTTCGCTGGTTACGACTGGGGTGGCCGAGGCCTGAACGTCGCCGCCGCGCTCTGGCCGGAGCGCTGCGCCGGGCTCGTCTCGGTGAACAGCTACCTCATTCAGGACCTCGACCACGCGCTGCGCCCGGACCCGCCGGCGACCGAGTCGAGCCACTGGTACTTCTTCTACTTCCTCAGTGAGCGCGGACGGGCCGGGTTGACCCAGAACCGCAAGGAAATCGCGCGCGTCGTCTGGACCAGGAACTCGCCGCTGTGGCATTTCACCGACGCCGACCTGGACCGCGCCGCGACGGCCTTCGACAACCCGGACTACGTCGACGTCGTGGTGCACAACTACCGGCACCGGCTGCTCGCGGCGCCCGGAGATCCCCGTTATGCGCCATTGCAGGAACGGCTGCAGAAACTGCCGCCGATCACCGTTGCGGCGGTCACGCTCGATGGCGCCTCGGACGGCAGCATTCCGGCGACCGACGGGAGAGCGTCGGCGAAGTTCTTTAGCGGACCGAGGGTGCATCACCAGGTTTCCGGGGCCGGCCACAACCTGCCGCAGGAAAATCCGGCGGCATTCGCGGACGCGGTACTTGAGGTCGCCACGCTCCATTGAGCGCGGCCGGGGGAAAGGAACTCGACATGAGGAACTCCGCGATTCGCCGGGCGGTCGGCGGCGTTGTCACCTGGGGCGTGCTCGGTGCCTCGGGGCTGCTGGCGGCGGCCTGCTCCGGCCCGGCGCAGAACCCGACCGCCCCACCGAGCGCGACAGCCCCAATGGCTCCAACAGCACCATCGGCGCCCACGAGCTCCGATGCCGCGGCCGGCGAGTCCAGCTGGCCGCCGGCGCCGGTCGTCCCGCTCACCACGCCGCAGCCGCCGGCCACGATCGAGGTGGACCAGCCGCTGCCCGACCAGCTCGCCAAGGGGCTGGTGGTCATCCGCTACCGCCCGCACAACCTGCGGATCGTGCCAGTGTTCGGGCCGAACGCGCTGGACGTGACGCCGAGGATCGGCCACATCCACGTCACGGTGGACGACGCGCCGTGGCACTGGGCGGACGCCAGCGGCGAACCGCTGATCATCCAGTTCCTGCCGCCCGGCCCGCACAAGGTC
>DATAYB010000761.1:0-2728 GCA_036272795.1 Pseudonocardia sp. | reverse complement strand
CGTTCGTCGGCACGTTGCGCTGGGTCCACGAGCACAGCCCGGAGGAGATCGCGGCCGCCATGCCGCCGTCGTTCGCGGGCGGTGACGAGGCGGCGGCGCGCTCGAGGTAGCGCGGGGGAACGTCGTTCGGTGGTTGTTCGTGGGGTGTTTGCGTGGTCGCCGGTGGCGGCCCGGACCTCGGCAGGTGGGGGAGTCGAGGCCCGGGCCGCTCCAGTGCGTGTGCCAGCCCGTCTCCCTGTGTGTCGGACTCGCAGCCCGTGAGCCCGTGAGCCCGTGAGCCCGTGTGCCGGTGCGCGGGGCGTGACGCTGGTCGTTTGCGAGGCCGGCACCGGCGGCAACGCGTAGTTTGTCGTTATGCAGTCCTGGTCACCCACCACGTTGCCCTCGGTCCCCGGGTCCGCGCCGCCGCTGCGGCTGTACGACACCGCCACCGGGGAGGTCCGCCCGACGGCGCCCTCGGCCACAGCCCGGATGTATGTCTGCGGCATCACGCCCTACGACGCCACCCACCTCGGTCACGCCGCGACCTACCTGGCGTTCGACCTGGTCAACCGGGTGTGGCGGGACGCCGGCCACGACGTGCTCTACGTGCAGAATGTCACCGACATCGACGAGCCCCTGCTGGAGCGCGCGCAGCGGGACCACGACGACTGGGTCGTGCTCGGCATGCGGGAGACGGCGCTGTTCCGGGAGGACATGGAGTCGCTGCGGGTGCTGCCGCCGAAGTTCTACATCGGCGCGGTCGAGGCCATGACGGAGATCAGCGAGCTGGTCGCCAAGCTGCTGGCCGCCGGCGCCGCCTACCGCATCGGCGACCCGGAGTACCCCGACGTCTACTACGACAGCGCGGCCACGAAGGAGTTCGGCTACGAGTCGGGCTACGACGAGGCCACCATGCGCCGGCTGTCCGGCGAGCGCGGCGGCGACCCGGACCGGCCGGGCAAGCGCAACCCGGTCGACGCGCTGCTGTGGCGGATGGAGCGCCCCGGCGAGCCGTCCTGGGAGAGCGAGCTGGGCGCCGGCCGCCCCGGCTGGCACGTGGAGTGCGCCGCGATCTCCCTGAACCGGCTCGGCTCGCAGATCGACGTGCAGGGCGGCGGCTCCGACCTGATCTTCCCGCACCACGAGTTCGGGGCCGCGCACGCCGAGGCGTTCACCGGCGTGCACCCGTTCGCCAGGCACTACTGCCACGCCGGCATGATCGCGCTGGACGGCGAGAAGATGTCCAAGTCACGGGGCAACCTGGTGTTCGTCTCGCGGCTGCGTGCCGACGGGGTGGACCCGATGGCCGTGCGGCTGGCCCTGCTCGCCGGGCACTGGCGGTCCGACCGGTCCTGGGCGCCCGAGCTGCTGCGCACCGCCGAGGCCCGGGTGGCCGCCTGGCGGGAGGCCGTCAACCTGGACGCCGGTCCGGCGGCCGAAGACACTGTCGCCCGGTTGCGCACGCACCTTGCCGACGACCTGGACACCCCCAAGGCGCTTGCCGCCGTCGACGCCTGGGCGAGTGAGGCCCGGCAGCGGCGCGGTCGGGACGCCTCGGCCCCGGGGCTGGTCAAGATCGCGGTCGACGCGCTGCTCGGGGTGGCACTGTAGGTTGGCGCAGCACCGCCCACGACGTGACGGGGGAGGCGGGTTCCAGCCATGGCCCACAACGTGCTCGGCGGCGAGCTGCAACCGTGCAGCACGGATCCGCTGACCGGCTTCTACCGCAACGGCTGCTGCGACACCGGCGGTGAGGACACCGGCGTCCACACGGTGTGCGTCCGGCTGACCGGGGAGTTCCTCGCGTTCAGCAAGGAGGTGGGCAACGACCTGTCCACCCCGCGCCCCGAGTACGGCTTCGCCGGCCTGCAACCGGGCGACCAGTGGTGTCTGTGCGCGTCCCGGTGGGCCGAGGCGCTGGCCGCCGGGCGCGCCCCCGAGGTCGTGCTGGAGTCGACCCACGCCCGCACGCTGGAGTGGGTCGACCTCAAGGACCTGCGCCAGCACGCCGTCGAGCCACGCGAGTAGCTCCCCGGCGCTGGCGCTCAACCTCCGCACGGTGTGCGGGCGCGGGCGACCCTGGGCAGGCGCCACCAGACGAGCTGGTCGAGCGGGGTCGTCGCGGCCGCGCCCGGCCCGGTCGCGTCGTGCGACTCACCGTCGGCGTCGAACCGGTCGTAGACCATGTGGAAGCTGACCGTGTCGCGCACCGTCACCGTGTGCAGCTCGACGGACACCACCCGCAGCGCCTCCGCCGACCGCAACCCGCCGTAGCTCACGTGGATCGCCGGCCCGCGAGCGGCACCATGAAAGCTCAACTATTATTCAGGTCAAGTTCTTGACCCGCCGTTTCTTGACCGGGTAAACCAGAAGAAATGTTGAGGTACCGAGGGTCATGGAGCACGGGGCGGGCATGCGGCACGCAGGGTGGGAGCAGGGGGAGCTGACCGTCGGGCAGCTCGCCGAGCGCAGCGGCGTCGCGGTCTCCGCACTGCACTTCTACGAGCGCCAAGAGCTGATCACCAGTCGGCGGACGTCGGGCAACCAGCGCCGCTACCGCAGGGACACGCTGCGCAGGGTCGCGCTGATCCGGGTCGCCCAGCGGGTCGGCATCCCGCTGGCGGAGGTGCGCGCCGCGCTGGCCGAGCTGCCGGACAACCGCACCCCCAACCGCGCGGACTGGGAACGGCTCTCGCAGCGCTGGCACGACGAGCTGGAGGAGCGGATCCGCAACCTCGAGCAGCTG
>DATAYB010000760.1:0-1626 GCA_036272795.1 Pseudonocardia sp. | reverse complement strand
TCCGCGATGCCGGCGCCGACGAGATCGCCACGTACGGCAGCACCCCGGCGCAGAATGCGGGCCTCGCCCACGCCTGGGCGGCACACACGACGGACCGGGTCGCCTCAGCCGTGCCGAGTTAGACCGAACGCACACCTTCCGATGGCCGGGAGCCGGGCTGGTGGGACCGCCGGCCACCCGGTAGACCGCAGGAGCGGATCGAAAGTGCCGATCTGATCAGCGATGCGGGTTTCCTGGAGGCTGCGATGGCGCTGCTGGACGACCGGGTGTAGGCGGGCAAGATCTGAGCTGAACGACTGGATCGTCCGCGAGTCCGGTGCGCTGCGCCCGTTCGCCGAGTTCCAGACCCTGGCCGTGGCGAGCGAGGAGTGCTGGGAGGCCGCTGCCCTCGCGTCCGCGCCGTACGGCGAGATGTTGCGCTCCAACCAGGACCGGCTGTCGATGAGCCGGCACCTCCCGGTGGGCGTGGTCGGCGTGATCTCGCCTTTCAACGCGCCGGTGATCCTGTCCGTCCGCGCCGTCGCGCCGGCGCTCGCGCTGGGCAACGCCGTGATCCTCAAGCCCGATCCGCGCACCGCGGTGTGTGGCGGAGTGGCGCTGGCCCGCATCTTCGCCGAGGCCGGCCTGCCCGATGGGCTCCTCCACGTGCTCCCCGGCGGCGCGGACGTCGGCGAGGCCATCGTCGTCGACCCACTGATCCGGGTGATCGCCTTCACCGGCTCGACCAGAGCGGGCCGGGCCATCGCGACCGCCGCCGGCCAGCACCTCAAGCGGGTCCACCTGGAGCTCGGCGGCAACTCGGCACTCGTCATCCTCGACGACGCCGACCTGGAGAAGGCGGCGTCCACCGGGGCGTTCGGCTCGTTCAACCACGCCGGGCAGATCTGCATGGCCACGAGCCGGCACCTGGTCGCGGCCACGGTCGCCGGGGACTACGTCGACGCACTGGCCGAGCGCGCCGCCTGGCTCCCGGTCGGCGACCCGGCGGGCGGCCACGTGGCGCTCGGCCCGCTGATCGACGCCAAGCAGCGCGACAACGTGCACCGGGTGGTCACCGAGAGCGTGTCCGAGGGCGCCCGGCTGGTCACCGGCGGCACGTACGAGGACCTGTTCTACCGCCCCACCGTGCTCGCGGACGTGCCACTCACCGCGCCCGCCTACGCCGAGGAGATCTTCGGCCCGGTCGCCCCGGTGGTCACCTTCGACACCCTCGACGACGCGGTCCGGCTCGCCGCCGGCACCGAGTACGGCCTGTCGCTCGGCATCCTCACCCGGGACGTGGCGAAGGCGATCAGCCTGGCCGAGCGGATCCCCAGCGGCCTCGTCCACATCAACGACCAGACGGTCAACGACGAGGCCGTCGCACCGTTCGGCGGAGTTGGGCACTCCGGCACGGGCGCCCGGCACGGCGGCGCGCGTGCCAACCTGGAGGCCTTCACCGAGACCCAGTGGCTCACCATCCGCGCGGAGCAGCCGCTCTACCCCTTCTGAGAGCGGCGTAGCCTCCGGGCACAGCTCGCCGCCCCACGGTAAAAAGGTGATCGTGCCCGTGACAGCGTCCGCCGCGACAGGCCGGTCGCCCATCCTGAGCATCTACCGCACCAGGTCAGAGCCCCAGCACCAGCT
>DATAYB010000759.1:0-13243 GCA_036272795.1 Pseudonocardia sp. | reverse complement strand
GCCTGCCTGCAGCTGCGGGGTGGCGCGGGGGCCCGGCAGGTCCGCCCGCGTGGCCGGCTGCCGGGGGTGGCGGTGGTGTCGAACGGCGGCGGCCCGGTCGCCGGCTGCCTGTTGTTGACCAGCTCGCGGAGTTAAGGGGTTCTCATGGCGTGGGGTCGGGGCGAGCGGGACACGGTGCTGGCGGTGCTGCGGCGGGCGGTGGACACCGACCCGGACGCGGTGTTCCTGGACTTCGTCGGCGAGCGGACCAGCTACGGCGAGCTGTACCGCCGCGCGATGCGGCTGGCCAACGGGCTGCGCGCGCAGGGGGTGGTGCCCGGCGACCGGGTGGTCACGCTGCTGGACAGCAACGTGGACGCCGTCGCCGCCTGGTTCGGCATCAACGCCGCCGGTGCGATCAGCGTGCCCGTGAACACGGCGTACAAGGGGGAGTTCCTGCGCCACCAGATCGACGACTCCGCACCCCGGCTCGTGATCGCCGAGCCCGACTATGCCGAGCGGGTCGCCGAGGTGGCCCCCGAGCTGGCCGCGCCGCCGCCGGTGTTCCGCCGCGACGACACGCTGTCGGGCCTACTCGTCGACGACGACCGCGACCCCGGCCTGGCGCCCGACCCGGCCGACCTGACGATGCTCGTCTACACGGCCGGCACCACGGGTCCGTCCAAGGGCTGCATGGTCAGCCACAACTACGCGTGCAACCTCGCCCGGCAGTCCAACGCCCTGTCGACGCGGCGCCCCGGCGAGACGATGTGGACGCCGCAGCCCCTGTTCCACCTCAACGCCACCGCCACCGGCCTGCTCACCAGCGCACTGCTGACCAGCACGATCAGCGTCTACCCCCGGTTTTCCCTGTCCCGGTTCTGGGACGACGTGGAGCGCAGCGGGGCGCGCATGGTCAGCCTGCTCGGCTCGGCGATCTCGCTGATCGCACTCATGCCGGACACCCCGGCCATGGCGCGCTGCCACGGCCAGCTGCGGGTCGCCTACGGCGCGCCGTTCCCGGCGGACATGACACGGATCTGGCGGGAGCGGTTCGGTGCGGAGCTCGCCGGCGCCCCCGGCTACGGCCTCTCCGAGGCGAGCATGATCGTCACCGCGCCGCTGCGCCCCGACCCGGTGCCCGACGCCAGCGGCCGGCGCAACGACGACTTCGACGTGCGGATCGTGGACGGGGACGACGTCGAGCTGCTGCCCGGCGAGGTCGGCGAGATCATCTGCCGGCCGCTGCGCCAGGAGGTCATGTTCACCGGCTACTGGAACCGCCCGGAGGCCACCCTCGCGCTGCTGCGCAACCTCTGGCTGCACACGGGCGACATGGGAAAGTTCGACGCTGACGGCAACTTCTACTTCGTCGATCGGAAGAAGGACTACCTGCGCAGGCGCGGTGAGAACATCTCCAGCTACGAGCTCGAGGCGACGTTCCTGCGCCACCCCGACGTACTGGAGGCGGCGGTGCACGCGGTGCCGAGCGAGGTCAGCGAGGACGACGTCAAGGTGACCGCCGTGCTGGCGCCGGGTGCCGAGCTGACCGAGCGGACGCTGTGCCTGTGGGCGGCGGAGCGGGTGCCGTACTTCGCGGTGCCCCGGTACGTGGAGTTCCGGACCGAGCTACCGAAGAACCCGGTCGGGCGCGTGCTGAAGTACCGGCTGCGCGAGGAGGGCCGGACCGCCGGCACGTGGGACCGGGAGGAGTCCGATGTCCGGCTCGCCAAACGCTGAGCCCGTAGCGCCGGAAGTGGTCGAGCCGTCCGTGGTAGTCGAGCCGGGTGTGGCGGGGCCCGGTGTGGCGGCGCCGGGTGTGGTCGAGCCGGGCGCGGCTGGGCCCGGGCCGATCGTGGCGGACGTGCTGGTGGAGCGGGCTGTGCCGGTGCCGGACCCGCTGACGGACTTCTTCTGGGTCTCCGGCCGGGACGGGCTACTGCGGCTGATGCGCTGCGCGGACTGCGGCTACTACGTGCACCCGCCGAGCCTGCCGTGCCCGCGGTGTCTGAGCCGACAGGTGAGCCCGGAGCCGGTGAGCGGGCGGGGGGTGGTGCACTCGCGCACCGTCAACGTGCAGCAGTGGACGCCGGGGCAGGCGCCGTACGTGATCGCCGTGGTTGAGCTCGCGGAGCAGCCCGGCCTCCGGTTGACGACGAACGTCCTGGGCTGCCCGCCCGAGTCGGTCTGGATCGACCAGCCGGTACGGGTCGCATTCGTGGCCAGGGAGGGCCTGCACTACCCGGTCTTCCTCCCGGCAGAGGGCTGAGGCTGGCTGGCACACGGCGTGTGGTGTCCGCGCACCGACTTCGGACGCGGCACACGAGTTCTGACTCAGGTGTGGTGTCCGAACGCCGTGTGCCGGCCCGCGAATCCGTGTGTCCGGCTGCCTATCGGGGTGTGGCGTGAGACGGCAGTGCGTGGAGCCGCCCGCTGCGCCGGCTTCGGTGATCATCAGGACGTGAGGGTTGTTTGATCACGCTGGATACAGCCCTGTCGTCCTGATGATCACCGGCTCGAGCCGATCACCACATGCGGCGGGTCGCCAGATCGAGCAGGGCACCGGGTGCGGCGGTCACCACGCGCGCCCGGACCCGGTCACGGGATGCGGCGGATCTTGCTGTTGTCCCAGGTGATGGGCGCGCCGACCGGGGTGAGCCGGATGATCGCCGACTCGGTTGCGTAGTGCCGGACCGTCGCCTCCGGGAGCGCACCCCCGCCGCCACCCGGACCCCGGCCCCGGTACTTCTCCGCGCGGGCAGCCATCACCTGCGCGCGGAGCGGCTCGTCGGTCACCAGCTCGGCCGTCGCCCGGAACGACACCGCCGTCAGCTCCACCCACCGCCCGCCACTCTCCACCAGGAACCCCGCCCGCCCGTCACGTGCGATGCGGGCCACCTTCTTGCTGGTCGCGGGCGTGCGGAAGTAGATCAGCCGGCCCAGTACGACGAACCACACCGGCAGGCTCAGCGGGTAGCCGTCCCGGTCCAGGGTGGTCACGATCCCGGTCGGCGAACGCTCGACCATGGCCCACGTCTCGTCGTCCGACAGCGCGACGCCCATCAGACGCCCATCAGGTGAAGAACACCGTGATGGCCCGCTCCGGGCACTCCGCCGCGCCCCGGAACGCCGCTTCACCGGCCTCCTCGGTGATCGCGAACTCCCCGGCGGCGTTGTAGCCAAGGTCGTCGAGCTGGTAGATCTCGGGCGAGACAGCGGCACACCGGCCGTTGCCCTGGCACGCGGAGCGGTTCACTTTCACCCGCACGACGTCTCCTCCGGGTCTCGGGTGGCCGGGGGCTCCGACGACGGCGCCAGAGCTCCGAGCCGGGTCAGCGAGGCGCGGCAGCCGGCCTCGTCGGTGAACGCGACCGCCCGGATGCCGAGCGTGGCGGCCGCGTGCACGTTGCGCGGCAGGTCGTCGAGGAACGCCACCCGGTCCGGTGTCAGCTCGAGGCGCCGCAGCAGCTCGCGGAAGATCGCCGGGTCGGGCTTGCGGACGCCGACCTCGCTGGAGTCGACCACCACGTCGAACAGCTCGAACGGGAACGACGCCCGCCAGCTCGCCCCGGCCACGTTGTTGGTCAGCAGCGCGGTCCGGCAGCGCCGCCGTACCTGCGACACCAGCTCCAGCATCGCGGGGTTCAACCGCTCGCCCGCCGAGGCCGCCCCCGCCAGCCGGTGGATGTCCAGCCGCTGCCCGTGCTCGCGCTCGGCCGTCACGCAGACGTGCTTGAAGAACTCCCGCGAGCTGATCTCGCCGACCTCGAGGCGCGCCATCACAGGGCCGTCCCGGAAATGGCCGACCAGCGCGTCCGCCGGCAGCCCGAGCTCGCGCTCGTACTCCGCCAGCCCCCCGAACGCGGTGTGGGTGAGCACGCCGCCGAAGTCGAACGCGACCGCACCGACCCGCACTGCGCCGCCTTCGACCGTGCCGCCTTCGACCGTGCCGCCTTCGACCCCGCCGTCGTCGCCCGCTGCAACACCACCCGGAGCACTCAGCACCCGTCCGCCTCCGCCCGGCCGCGGCCGAGGCTGAGCAGGAAGTCCTCGTGCAGCTGCATCCACACGTCGTGGTACGAGTCCGACATCGGCCTGGCCAGCGCGGACCCCTCGCCTGCGCGCAGCCGCTCCAGCGCCGAGGCGAACCGCCGGGGGTAGCTCTCGAACCGGGGCAGCACCGTCGCCACCCCGTCGAGCACCGCCGTGACCTCCGCGTGCATCGCACCGAGCCGGTCCACGATCGCGCCGTCGTACGCCGCGTCGGTGTGGTCGTTCGGCACCTGCTCGCCGCCAGGGCCCTGCCGCAGCTGCCAGTCGGTGCACAGCTGCTTGAACGCGCCGTTGAGGGGCAGGAACGCCTGGTAACCCTGCTCCAGGCCGGGGCGGGCACCGTCGGGCAGCGTCCCGGCGACGCGCTCGGCGTGGTGCGAGCGGCCTTGGGGGGTGAGGCTGTAGCCCGGCATCCGGCCGGTGCGGCGCTTGACGAGGCCGGAGTCGGCCAGCGTGGCCATCAGCGCGGTGACGTCGGCCTCCGGCAGCCCGGTCGCGGTCGCCACGGCGCCCTCGGAGGCCAGCCCACTCAGGCGCACCGCATGCAGGACGTGCAGCGCGGGGTCGGACATGCTTCCTCCTCAAATCGTCTAAATGTGTATCGTATTAAACCACCGCGGCGGATGTGCGCGGGAGACCTGGCACGGGAGTGGAGCGAGCGGATGAGCCACGTCGCGGACATCGACACCGACATCGCGGCCGGGGCCGGCGTGGACCGGGCGCTGGTGGGCAACAAAGGCGCCGGGCTGGCCCGGATGCACGAGCTGGGGCTGCGCGTACCGTCGGCGTTCGTGATCACCACGGCCGCCTGCGGGGCGTACCTGCGTGAGGGTGTGCTGCCGGCGGGGCTGCTCGGCGAGATCGACACGGCGCTGGCCGGGCTCGAGGCGCGCCGGGGCCTGCGGCTGGGTGACCCGGAGGCGCCGCTGCTGGTCTCGGTGCGGTCCGGGGCGCCGGTGTCCATGCCCGGCATGATGGACACGGTGCTGGACCTCGGGGTCACCGAGGCCACCCGCGCCGGCCTGGCGGAGCGCGGCGGGCGGCGCTACGCGCTCGACTCGCACCGGCGGTTCCTGGAGTCCTTCGGCACGGTGGTACTGGGCATCGAGCAGGGCGAGTTCGACCGCGCCGCCGCCGAGAGCGGGGTCGCCGAGGCCGGTGACGAGGAGCGGCTGGCGGCCGAGGTGGCGGCGTTTGTGCGGGTCATCGGGGCGCACGCCGGCACGGAGTTGCTCGACGACCCCCGGGCTCAACTGCGGCTCGCGGTGGAGGCGGTGTTCCGGTCCTGGCACAGCCCGCGCGCGGCGGTGTACCGGCGGCTGCGCGACATCCCGGACGATCTGGGTACCGCTGTGGTCGTGCAGGCCATGGTGTTCGGCAACCTGAACGCGCGCAGCGGCACCGGCGTGGTGTTCACCCGCGACCCGAACACCGGCGAGGCGCGGCCCTACGGCGACTTCCTGTTCACCGCGCAGGGCGAGGACGTGGTGGCCGGGCGGCACCGCACGCTGCCCGTCGCCGCGCTGGCCGATCGGCTGCCCGAGGTCTGGGACGAGCTGCGCTCCGCGCTGGCCGGGCTGGAGCGGGCCACCGGGGAGATGCTGGACCTGGAGTTCACGGTCGAGGACGGCACGCTGTACGTGCTGCAGATGCGCTCGGGCAAGCGGGCGGCCGTCGCGGCGGTGCGGATCGCCGTGGAGATGGCCGGCGAGGGGCTGATCGGCCGGGCCGAGGCAGTCAGCCGGGTGAGCGTCGAGCAGCTGCGCCGGCTCGGCCGCCCGCACCTCGACCCCACCGGCGGCCACGAGGTCGCCGCCACCGGGCTCGGTGCCTCGCCGGGGATCGCCAGCGGGCGGGTCTGCCTGTCGGCGGACGCGGTGTCCGACCTGCTCGACGAAGGGGGCGGCGCGGACGGCGAGGGTGGTGTGCTGCTCGTCCGCACCGAGACCTCGCCCGCCGACATCCACGGCATGGCGGCCGCCGACGGCATCCTGACCAGCCGGGGCGGCCTGGTCAGCCACGCCGCCGTAGTGGCCCGTGACCTGGGCGTTCCTGCTGTGGTCGGGGTGGCTGAGCTCGAGGTCGACGAGTCGGCCAGGGTGATCCGGCTCGGCGACCGGACCGTGGCGGAGGGCGAGCTGGTCACGATCGACGGGGCGTCCGGTGAGGTCGTGGTGGGCGCGGCGCGGGCGGTGACCCCGGCCCCGTGCGCCGAGCTGGCCACATTGCTGGAGTGGGCGGATGAGCTGGCCGGGCCGGCAGCTGGCAAGCGGACGAGCGACGTCGAGCGGCTCACCGCCGCGCACCGCGCACTGGAGTCCGCCGGTCTAGCCGGAATCGGGCTCCCAGCCGGTCGAGGTTCAGACCCGACTCGGCCCGACTCGGCCGACTCGGCCCGCGGAATCTAGCGACACGGCCCGCGGAATCTAGCGACTCGCGGTCAGGTCAGACCGAGTACGGGTGGATCTTGAGGTAGCCGCCGGCGTCGATGCGCAGCTGCATGCCGGTGACGAACCGCGACTCGTCCGAGGCCAGGTAGAGCACCGCGTGGCTGATGTCCTCGGGCTGTACGTACGGCACCGGCATCGCGTTCATCACGGGGAACGCCGCCTCGGCCTGCTCGCGGGTCGGCGCGTCCAGGTCGGGCCGGAACAGCCGGTACATGCCGTCGTGGTGCAGCATCGGGGTGTCGGTGTTGGTCGGGTGCACGGCGTTGACCCGGATGCGTTGCGGCGCGAGCGCGGTGGCGAGCTCGTGCACGTACATGGACAGGGCCTGCTTGGCGAACTTGTAGCCGGCCGAGGCGGGGTCGGCGGTACCGGAGCGCGGGCGCATCGCCGCGAGCGACCCGGTGGCGATCACCGAGGCGCCGGCCGCCAGATGGGGGACCGCCGCGTGCAGCGTGTTCAGCACCCCGACGAGGTTGACGTCGACCGTGTCCAGCATCGCCCGCACCGGCTCGGACGTGCCCATTGGCGCGATGCCGGCCTGCGCGATGACGACGTCCAGCCGGCCGAGCTCGGCCAGTCCCTGGTCCACCGCGGCGCGCATGGCCGCCGGGTCGCGCACGTCGGCCCGCACGGTGACGACCCGCCGGTCCAGCTCCTCGACCAGTCGCGCGGTCTCGGCCAGGTCCGCCGGGGTGGCCAGCGGGTAGGGCACGGAGTCGAGGTCGGCGCACAGGTCGACGGCCACGATGTCGGCGCCCTCGGCGGCAAGGCGCACCGCGTGCGAGCGGCCCTGACCTCGCCCGGCGCCGGTGATCAGGGCGACCTTGCCGGCGACCCGCCCGCTCGCCGTCCTCATGGCGTCGGCCATGTTGCCCCTTCCCGCGTGCTCGAATAATGCGATATAAGTTTAGTCTATATGGCCGGCTGAGTAGCCGGTGCTGAGACGGGGTGCAGGCATGGTGGTCGCGACCGAGCAGCGGTACTGGAACGCCGAGGCACAGACCCGACCGAGGCCCGCCCTGGAGGCGCTGCGCACCGAACGGCTGCGCGAGGCGGTGGACCAGGCCCGCCTTGCCCCGTTCTTCGCCGGCCGGCTGGCCGCCGCCGGGGTGCGCGCCGAGGACCTCCGGAGCGCGGCCGACGTCCGGCTGCTACCCCGCATCATCAAGGCCGACCTGCGGCGCAGCGAGGCGGACCACCCACCGGTGGGCGACTACCGACCGTGCGGGCTGGAGCGGGCGATGCGCATCGCGATGTCCAGTGGCACCACCGGGCGGCCCACCGCGATGCTCTGGACGGCGCGTGACCTGGACGTCGAGCGCGAGCTGTCCGCGCGCAACCACTACCGGCTCGGCATCCGCCCCGGCATGGTCGTCGTCGGCGCGCACCCCGGCTACCTCAACGGCGGGCAGGGCCTGCAGCAGGCCGCCTACGAGCACATGGGCGTACTGCTCGTGTCGATCGGGCCGCCGGAGTCGGTGGACGCCGCCGAGCGCGCCCTGCGCACCATCGCCGGCCTGCCGATCGACCGCTGGCAGGTGTTCCCCTCGGCGCTGCTGCGGCTGCGCGAGGCGGCGGAGCGGATCGGCTTCGCCGGCCTGCCGGAGCCGGAGGAGATCGGCCCGCGCACCCAGTACGAGAAGATCAGCGCCGGCATGGAGTGCGTGGCGTACCTCGGCTCCGCGTGCGGGGTCTCCGGTGGCGCGCACCTGGCGGAGGACTGCGCGATCGTCGAGGCCGTGGACCCGGTCAGCGGGGCGCCGGTGCCGGACGGGGAGCGCGGCCGGCTCGTGGTGACCTCGCTGGGCCGCGACAACCCGGTGCTGCGCTACGACCTGCAGGATGTGGTGCGGCTGGAGTCCGAGCCCTGCCCCTGCGGCGAGACGAGCCGGCGCGGGTTCTGGGAGGGGCGCGCGGCGGACATCGTCACCGTTGCCGGCCTCGACGTGCTGCCCATCGACGTGTGGCGACACCTGGACCCCGCCGCCGAGTACGTGCTCGTGCGGCCGGAGCGGGACACCGGCCGGCTGTCCGTGCAGGTGGAGGGCGCGCGGGACCGGGATGTGGAGGACGCGCTCACTGAGGCGCTGCAGGTGCCCGTCGACGTCGACTGGGTGGCCAGGGGTGAGCTGCCGCGCGCGGCTTACAAGGCTCAGCGGGTCGTCGCCGCCGGCCAGACCTGATCCGGGCGCGGGCCGGGCCCGCGCCAAGCCCGCCTGGTGTGGAGTTCGGTCACGACAGGCCGGCCCGGTCACTCAAGCAGGTCGAGGACGGACCGGGCGTCGGGGGCGGACATGATGTGGGCGTCGCCTGCCTCCAGGTGGCGCCGCCACAGGTCCTCGGCATCCTGCGCCGCGCCCGCGGCGACCAGGTCGACCAGCCGGGTGTGCGCGCGGTGCGCGGTGGCCATCCGGTCCTGGGTGACGTCCTCGGCGCCGTGCGCGGCGACGAACCGGTCGGCCTGGACCTGGATGATCCGGTTGGCGACCGAGGACAGCGCCTCGAACGTGTGGCAGCCGGTGAGCTGGACGACGAGCTGGTGGAACCGCCCGTGCGCGCGCGCCAGCCGGGCCGGGTCGTCCGAGGCGGCAGCCTCGTCGGCCAGCGCCTCACGCAGCCGCGCCACGATCTCCGGGGTGGCCCGCTCGGCGAGCAGCGCGGCGGCCGGGGCCTCCAGCATCACGCGCGCGTTGTGCACGTCCTCCGGCGTCGCGCCCTCGTACTGCAGCAGCAGCCCGATGTAGCGCGCGACCATGGGGACGGCGGGCGTCTTGATCCGCGCCCCGCCGCCGGCGCCCCGGCGCACCACGATCAGCCCCTCGGACTCCAGGATGCGCAGAGCCTCGCGCACGGTCGTGCGTGCGACGGCCATCTCGGCCATCAGCTGGTCCTCGGGGGGCAGTGGGTCGTCGGCCTGCAGCTCGCGCGTGACG
Source organism: Pseudonocardia sp. (assembly GCA_036272795.1). Classification (GTDB taxonomy): domain Bacteria; phylum Actinomycetota; class Actinomycetes; order Mycobacteriales; family Pseudonocardiaceae; genus Pseudonocardia. The sequence goes on along the minus strand of DATAYB010000759.1, from coordinate 3,828 downwards.
ATCTTGCGGCGCAGTGTCCGTGCGACGATCTCGGCGGCCTTGGGGAGCTGGACCGCCTCGAGCTTGGTGACCATGCGGGTGCCTTCTCGTTCCTGGCGGGGTGGGGCGGTCGGGGCGTTGGCCGGGGTCGGCCGGGTTACTGGGCCACCGCGCCACCGTCGACCGGCAGCGAGTGGCCGTTGACGAACGAGGCGGCGTCGGAGCACAGCCAGACCACCGAGTCGGCGATCTCGGTGGGCTCGGCCAGCCGGCGCATCGGCGTGACGTCCGTCATCGCCTTGGCCATCGCAGGGCTGGACTCCGCCCGCTGCTCGTTCATCTGTGTCCTCGTGGTTCCCGGGCAGACCGCGTTGACGCGAATGCCCTTGCGACCGTACTCGACGGCCGCTGCCTTGGTGAGCCCGACGACCCCGTGTTTCGAGGCGACGTATGCGGACGCGAACGGCACCGCGACCAGGCCGGAGTACGACGACGTGTTCACGATCGAGCCGCCGCCGCCGGCCAGCATCGCGGTGATCTCGTGCTTCATGCACAGGAACACGGCGGTCAGGTTGACCGAGAGCACGGTCGCCCACTCGGCCTCGGACACGTCGACGAGCTTCGCCGAGGGGCCGAGCACGCCGGCGTTGTTGTGCGCGCAGTGCAGTCCGCCGTAGGTCGCCACGGCGTACTCGACGAGCGCCTCGACCTCGGCGGAGTCGGTGACGTCGGCCCGCTGGAAGGACGCCTCGCCGCCCTCTCCGACGATCGCCTCCACGGTCGCCTTGCCGCCGTCGGGGTCGATGTCGGACACCACCACGCGGGCACCGGCCTTGGCGAAGGCGAGAGCGGAGGCCCGCCCGATGCCCGTGCCGGCACCGGTGACCAGCGCGACCTTGTCCACCAGCGAAACCACGGCGTCTCCTTCTGCTCGATCGGGATGGTCCGAAGCGTATCCGAATAATTCGTTCTAAGTTAGAGTGATTACGAACGCGAACACCGATCCGACCCGCTGAGGTGCATCCGATGCCGCTCCAGGACCACATGCAGCTGATCTCGGTGGACGACCACCTGGTCGAACCGCCGCACGTCTGGCAGTCCCGCCTGCCGGCGAAGTGGCTCGAGGACGCGCCGAAGATCGTCGAGGAGGAGGCGTCGGACGGCGGTCCGCCGGCACACGTCTGGTACTACGAGGGCCGCCGCTACCCACAGATCGGGTTGAATGCGGTGGCCGGCAAGCGCCCCGAGCAGTTCGGCACCGAGCCGCTGCGCTACTCCGACATGCTGCCCGGTTGCTACGACCCCGAGGCCCGGGTCATCGACATGGACCTGGACGGCGTGCAGGCGGCGATCTGCTACCCGTCGTTCCCGGGGTTCGCCGGCAAGGTGTTCCTGCAGGGCAACGACCGTGAGCTTGGTGGGCTCTGCGTCCGCGCCTTCAACGACTTCATGATCGAGGAGTGGTGCGCGGCGGCGCCGGAGCGGTTCATCCCGGTGGTGATGCTGCCGCTGTGGGACGTGCAGGCGTGCGTGGCGGAGCTGCACCGCACGGTGGCCAAGGGCGCGAAGGCGATCACGTTCACGGAGAACCCGGTGCCACTGGGCCTGCCCTCGTTCCACACCGACCACTGGGACCCGCTGTTCGCCGCCGCCGAGGAGGCCGACATCCCGCTGTGCATGCACTTCGGCACCTCGGGCCAGGCCCCGACGACCGCGCCGGACGCCCCGTTCGCGGTGACGATCACGCTGTTCGGCTGCAACTCGATGTTCGCGGCCGCCGACCTGATGTTCTCCCCGGTGTTCCACCGCCACCCCGGGCTGAAGGTCGCGCTGGCCGAGGGCGGCGTCGGCTGGGTGCCCTACCTGCTCGAGCGCGCAGACTACGTGTGGGACCGGCACCGCTACTACCAGAACGTCAACCAGGAGATGAAGCCGTCGGAGATATTCCGCCGCAACCTCTGGGGCTGCTTCATCGACGACGTGCACGGGCTGCGCAGCCGCCACGAGATCGGCATCGACCGGATCACCTGGGAGTGCGACTACCCGCACTCCGACTCGAACTGGCCGAACAGCCGCAAGCGCGCCGTCGAGGTGTTCGCCGAGGTGCCCGACGACGAGGTGCACCAGATCGTGGAGTGGAACAGCCGCACGCTGTTCGACTTCCCCCGCGCGAGTGCCTGATGCCCAAGCCCGACCCGAACGCCTCGGACTGGTCCGACCTGGACCTGCTCACCGTGTCCGAGGCCACCGAGCGGCTGGATGAGGAGATCGCAGCCGTGCACGCGTCGATCGAGGCGCTGAGCTCCGCCGGGACTGGCGGCGGCGCCCGGCCGGCCGAGGTCCAGCAGGCCGACCCGGCCGCGGGTGCCCTGTTGGCCGAGGCGCGGCACCGGCTGGAGCTGCTGGAGCGCGCCAGGGTGCGGGCGGCGAAGCCGTCCGTCGCCATCACACCCGGCCGGGTCCGCACGCGCGCCGAGATCGACGCCACCCCGGGCCCGCCGGACTGAGCGCGGCGTGGACCTGGGGCTGCGGGACGCCGCGGTCTGTGTCTCCGGCGGCAGCCGGGGGATCGGGCGCGCGGTGGCGGAGCTGGCCGCCGCCGAGGGGGCCCGGGTCGCAGTGCTCGGCCGCGACCCCGACGCACTGGCCGATGTGGTCGTCGGGCTGCGCTCGCTCGGGGCGACCGACGCGGTGGCGTTCGAGTGCGAGCTGGCCGGCGTCGGCGCGGTCGAGGCTGTCCTCGCCGAGCTGGGAGAGCGCTGGGGCCGGCTGAACGCGCTGGTCAACGTCGCCGGCCCCGCCACCCAGCGGGTGCGCTGGTACGAGATCCCGGACGAGGAGTGGTACGACTGCTTCACGGTCGGCACGCTCGCGGCGGTGCGGACGATGAGGGCCGCGCTGCCGCTGCTGCGGGCCGCCGAGTGGGCGCGGATCGTGAACCTCGGCGCGATGTCCACCCGGCACCCGTCTGCCCACCGTGCCGCCTATACCGCGGCCAAGGCGGCGCTGGTCATGGTCACGAAGCAGGTGTCCATGGACCTCGCCCCTGAGGACATCCTGGTCAACGTCGTGTCGCCGGGGGCGGTGGTCACCGAGCGTCTCCTCGACCGGCTGGACTCCTCGGTCGACCCGTCGGATGCGCGGGCGGTGATGAGCTGGGTGGGTGAGCACAGTGGGTTCGCCGCGCAGACGGGCCGGATCGGGCTGCCGGCTCAGATCGCCACACTGGTCGCGTACCTGGCCAGCCCGGCGAACGGGTACGTCACCGGCGCACACGTGAACGCCGACGGGGGCTCGCTCTTCGGTTCGTGAGTCGGGGCGGGGTCGCGGTACGGGTCGGCCGGCGCGCTGGTGGGTCGCCGCGTTGGTGGGTCGCCGCGCTGGTGGGCCGGTGCGCTGGTGGGCCGCCGCCCGGGGTTCGCGCCGCGCCGCCGTGCGTGCATGCATGCACGCCGTTACCCAACTCCGCAGGAGACACGATTTCGGCGCTCGGAACCTGCCTGTTGTGGAGTTGGGTAACGGCTGGCCGGTTTGGGGTGCTCGGAACCTGCCTGTTGTGGAGTTGGGTAACGGCTGGCCGGTTTGGGGTGCTCGGAACCTGCCTGTTGTGGAGTTGGGTAACAGCAGGCCGGCTTCGGGCGCTCGGAACCTGCCTCCTGTGCAGTTCGGTAACAGCAGGCCTCGCTCGGTCAGGCCGCGCCCGGTCAGCCCTCGCCCGGGTAGCCGCCGCCGCCGAAGCGGGTGTCCAGCGCGTCGTAGTCCACCGCGCCGGCGCGGGTCGGCAACTCGTCCACCAGCTCGAACAGTCGGGGGCGGCGGTAGCCGGCGAGCTCGGCGCGGCAGTGCTCG
>DATAYB010000758.1:0-2763 GCA_036272795.1 Pseudonocardia sp. | reverse complement strand
TGGTGCCTCGGCGGCCGGCTCGCGCTGCTGCTCGGTGGGCACGACCAGCGGCTGGCGAACGTCGTGGCCTACCACCCGACGGTGCCGGGCACCCCGTCGCCCAACCACACGCTGGACGCCGTGTCCGCCACCGCCGCGATCGAGGCTCCGGTGTTCATGCTCTACCCGGGCGGTGACCACCTGGTACCCCGGGAGAGCTTCGACCGGCTGCAGGGCGCCCTGCAGTCCCGCAGCCGGGGCGTGAGCATCGTGCACCTCTACCCGGGCGCCGAGCATGGCTTCAGCGCGAGGAGCCGGCACAAGAACCCGGTGAACGCCGAGGCCGCCGCGCTGGCCTGGCCGCAGGTCGTCGAGTTCATCGCCGCGACCACGGCGCCGGCCGAAGACCCGAGCTGACGCGAACCGTCTGCCGCGAACCGTCTGGTACGACACAGCGCCCGGGGACCTGGTCAGGTCCCCGGGCGCCGGCTACTGACGCGACAGGCTCAGCGGCGGATGAGCTCGGGCCGCGTCTCGATGGTGTCCCCTCCGGGCAGCACCACACCCTTGGGCAGTGCCCGGCCCTCGAAGTAGTCGCGGCAGGTGCGGTAGATCAGCGCCATCAGCGGCACGCCGACCAGGATCGACGCCACCCCGATCACCGCGACGCCGCCGATGCCGAACACCGTGGTCGACCCCGCGTCCGGCTGGGCGTACTCGATCACGGCCGCGACCAGCACCAACCCGAAGAACAGCGCACCCAGCCCTGGCAGCACGCCGCGCATGAACAGGTTGCGCCAGCTGTAGCGCAGCGTGCGGCGGAACACCCACACACAGGACAGCGCCGTCATGCCGTACTCGATGGCGATGGCCAGCCCGACCGCGTCGACCGAGTCGGACAGCACGTTCTCGCTCAGTACGGTCAGCCCGATGTAGAGCGCGAGCGCCACCCCGCCGAACGCCCAGGTCGACACCGACGGCGTGCGGTACACCGGGTGCACGCGGCCGAACGCCTTGGGCAGCGCACCGTGCCATGCCATCGACAGCGTGGTGCGGGCGGCCGGCATGATCGTGGCCTGGCTGCTGGCCGCGCCGCTGGTCAGCACGGAGATCACGAGCAGCGCGCCGAAGACCTGGCCCCAGCCGCCGCTGCCGAAGACCGCATGCCCGAGCCCGGCCAGCACGTCCTCGGAGTTGTCCTTGTTGCCCAGCCCGATCCCGGTCTCGCCGACCCCGGCGAAGGCCACCGCCGCGATGGTGATCAACAGGTAGTTGCCGACCAGCAGCACGGTGGACAGCACCGCCGCCTTGCCGGGCGCGGTCGCCGGGTCGGCGGACTCCTCGTTGATCGAGAGTGAGGACTCCCAGCCCCAGTAGATGAACACCGCGAGCAGGGTCGCCGAGACGAACGCCCCGAGCCCGATGCCGGACGGCCAGAACCAGCTCCAGCTCACCCGCAGCGCCTGCGGCCCGGCCGTGCCGCCGTACACCCGCACCAGCGCGACCACCGAGAAGATCGCCAGGATGGACAGCTCGATGCCGAGCAGGCACCACTGCACCTTCGCCGAGATCTCGATGCCCCGGTAGCACAGGTAGCACAGCGCGAGCAGCCACACCGAGCCCACCGCGGTGGTGACCACCTTGTTGTCGGCCAGCGAGTCCAGCCCGAACAGCAGCAGCGTGTACCGGCCGGTGATCGCGGACTGGCTGGTCATCACGAGCAGCTGCGCGATGGTCACCGCCCAACCGACCATCCACCCGGTCCGGCTGCCGAACGCCCTGGTCGCCCAGGTGAAGTTCGTCCCGCAGTCCTGCTCGACGGAGTTCAGCTCCCGGAACGCGAACGACACGAACACGATCGGGATGAACGCCACGATCACGAACGCGACGGCCTTGACCCCGGTGCCGGCAAGCACCAGCAGGCCGAGCGTCGCGGCGATCGAGTAGGCCGGCGCCGTCGACGACATGCCGATGACGACGTTCGACACCAACCCGAGCGCGCCGCCGCGCAGGCCTTTGTCCGGAGCCGCCCCCGGAGTTGACTCAGCCGGCGCGGACCGCGCCGGGGCCGGGTCCTCCACCAGCTCAGACATCCGGGTCCCCCGGCTTCGGGGCGGCGTCCGGCTCGCCCCGCTGACCGGGCTGCTGGCCGGTCGTCCCGGTGAAGATCGTGCGGTGCCAGTCCTTGCGGGCCTGGCCGGTGTTGTCACTCATGACGTGTTTCACCGAGGTGTACTCCTCGAGCGCATACGCCGACATGTCCTTGCCGTAGCCGGACGCCTTGATCCCGCCGTGGGGCATCTCGCTGACGATCGGGATGTGGTCGTTGATCCAGACGCAGCCGGCGGCGAGCTCGCGCGAGGCCCGGCCGGCCCGGTACACGTCCCTGGTCCATGCGGAAGCGGCCAGCCCGAACCGGGTGTCGTTGGCCAGGGCGATCCCCTGGTCGTCGGTCTCGAACGGCAGCACCACCAGCACCGGCCCGAACACCTCATCGCGCACGATCTCGGCGTCCTGCGCGGCGTCGACCAGCAGCGTCGGCGGGTAGAACGCCGGACTCAGCTCGGTGGCCGGGCCGGTGCCACCGCGTACCGCGCGCGCCCCGGCGGCCACCGCGCGGGACACGAAGCCGTGCACCCGCTCGGCCTGGCTGGCGGAGATCAGCGAGCCGAGGTCGGTTGCCGGGTCGGCCGGGTCGCCCATCCGGACGGTGTCGAGCACGTCGGCGACGCCGGCCACGAACCGGTCGTAGAGCGGGCGCTGCACGTACGCCCTGGTGGCCGC
>DATAYB010000757.1:0-5474 GCA_036272795.1 Pseudonocardia sp. | reverse complement strand
GTGCTGCGGGTGCGCCTGCTCGGCGAGCTGCGCGTGGAACGGGACGGCGCCGAGGTGCCGCTGCCCGCCTCCGCCGCGCGGGCACTCGGCTACCTGGCGCTGTGTCCGGGGCCGAGGGATCGGGAGTCGGTGGCCGAGCGGCTGTGGCCGGATGCCGCGCGCGACAACGCCAGGGCCAACCTGCGCACCGCGGTGTGGGCGCTGCGCCGGGTGCTCGGGGCGGACGCGGTACTCGCCACCCGCACGTCCGTCGGGCTGTGCGGCGAGCTGGTGCGCACCGACCTGGCCGAGGTGGCCGAGCTGGCCGGCGCCGGCGACCCCACGGCGGCCGAGCTGGGTGTCGCCGACGTGCTGCCGGGCATTCCCGACGACTGGGCCACCGAGGCCCGCGCCGCCCACCGGGCCCGCCACCTGGAGCTGCTGGACCGGCTGGCCGACCGGGCGGACGCGGCCGCCGAGCCCGACGAGGCGGTGCGCTGGTCCCGCCGCCGCTGCGCGTGCACCCCGCTCGAGGAGCCCGCGCACCGCGCGCTGCTGCGCCGCCTGCTCGCCGCTGGGGACCGGGCCGGCGCGGTGCTGGCCGCGCAGGAGTTCGGTGCGCTGCTGCGGCGGGAGCTGGGGGTGGCGCCCGGGCCGGCGACGAGGGCCGTGCTGGCGGAGCAGGCGCCGGCCGGGGCAGGGCTGGGGCTGATCGGGTTGGAGCCGGCCGGGTCGCCGCGGCGGCCGCTGTTCGGCCGGGCCGCCGAGCTGGCCGCGCTGACCGGTGCGTGGACCTCGGCGCGCGCGGGCGCCGGCCAGGTCGTGGTGGTCACCGGCGAGGCCGGGATCGGCAAGACGCGACTGGTCGCCGAGCTCGCCCGCCGCGCGGACAACGCGGGCGGCCGGGTCGCGGTCGGCGCTGGCATCGACATCGGCGGTGAGGCACCTCTGGCGGCGTGGTTGGAGCTGGCCGGCGAGCTGGCCCGCACGGTGGCGCGACCACCGCCGGGCGCGGTGTGGCCGAGGGAGCTTGGCCGGTTGGCGCCGGACCTGGCGGCCGCGCTGGGACGGCCTGGACCGCCGGCGCCGGTCGCGGCACCCGAGTTGGAGCGTGTGCGTATTTTCGACGGCGTGCTGCGGCTGGTGGAGTGGGCGGCCCGGGATCGGCCTCTGTTGCTGGTCACCGAGGATGTGCACCGGGCCGACCGGGCGAGCATGGCGCTCTGCGCGCACATCTGCCGCCGGCTCGGCGGGTTGCCGGTGTTGTTCGTGCTGACCCGGCGGGACCGGCCGGAACGGTCCGAGGCGGACGCGCTGATCGCCGAGCTGGCCGGCCGCGCGGTCCCGGTCACCGAGCTGGAGCTGGGTCCTCTGGGGCAGCCCGAGGTGATGGCGATCGTGCGTAACCGGGCCGGTGGGCTCGCCGACCGGGACGTGGAGCGGGTGGTCAGGGCGGCGGAGGGTAACCCGCTGCTCGCTGTGGAGACCGCGCGGGCGTTGGCGGCCGGCCGCGCGGACCCGCCGCCGAGCCTTCGCGCCGGGGTGCGGGCCACGCTGCGCGCCCTGCCGCCGGTGGCCCGCGAGCTCGTCGAGGCCGTGGCGGTGGCCGGCAGGGAGCTGCGGCCGGCGGAGATCAGCGCGCTGGGGCTGCCCGACCGGGCGGCCGCCGAACGGGGCGCGCTGGACTGCGGGCTGTTGGACCGGCGCGGCGGCGCACTGCGGTTCCGGCACGCGCTGCTCGCCGAGGCGGCCCGGGCCGACCTGGTCGACGCGCCGGCCGCCTACCACCGGCTGGCCATGGCGGTGGAGGCCGCATCCGATCCAGGCTGGCCCCGTACCTCAGCGGACCCGGGAGGCGCTGCGTTCGCGCCGGCCCGGGAGGCGCTCCGGGACCCGGTCGAGGGGCGGGACGCGGTCGAGTCCGGGCACCGGCAGGCCGAGGTGGCCCGGCTGCTGCAGCTCGCGGAACGGGACGACCTCGCCGCGCCGCGCTGGGGGCGCGCGGCCGCGCACGCCCGGTCGATGGGCGCGCTGCCCGAGGCGGCTGCGTTCTGGGTGGAGGCATCCCGGTGCGCGCCCTGGTCCGCCAAGCCGCTGCTCGAGCTGGGTGAGGTGTACGCCTGGCTGGGCCGGGTGGCCGACTACGAGCGGACCTGGGAGGCCGCGCTCGGGCTGCTCACGCCCGCCGAGCGGCCGGCCGCGTGGTGCCGGCGGGGTCGGCTGCTGCGTGGGGTGATGTGCCACCCGTCCGGGTCGCTGCGCGCGTACCGGACCGCGCTCGAGCTGATGCGGGCGACCGCGCCGGCATCCCAGAGGGCCGAGGCGCTCACCGGGGTGGCCTGGGGCGAGGCGGTCGCCGGCGACCCCGCCGCGGTGGCCGGCCTGCTCAACGAGGCCACCGAGCTGGTCCCCGAGCCGGACGCCGCCCGGACCGCGGACATCGAGGGCGTCCGGCTGCACGCGGTCATCCGGCTGGGGCGGTTCGGTGAGTCCGTCGAGGTTGCCGAGCGTGCCGGGGCAGCCGCCGCCATGGCAGGCCGCCCCGACCTGGCCTACGGGGTGTGGGTGAACGTCGCCTGCGTGCTGGCCGCCAGCGGCCGGCTCGACACCGCACTCGAGATGGCCGACCGCGCGGTTGCCGCGGTGGACGGCATCGCAATGCTCACCGTCCGCTGTCTGGCCGCCCGTACCCACCTGCTGTCCCGGATGGGCCGGCACGCGGCTGCCGCCGATTGTGTGGCCGAGCAGCTCGCATTGGCGCAGCGCCTGGACTCGGCCGCGCTGGAGGCACTGACCTGGTACGACGCCGGGCTGGTCGCTCTGGCCGCCGGACAGTTCGAGCGGGCCGCGGAGCTCCTGGGCGACGCCTTGGACGCCGGCGCGGAGGTCAGCCGGCCGGCCGCGCGGCTGGCCAGGGCGGAGGCGTTGGCCTCGGCGGGCGACGCCGACGCCGCCGGGCGCGAGCTGCGCGCGGCGGTGTCCGAACCCGTCGGGCCCGGCGACCAGGCGTGGGCGCTGGTGCCCGGGGTCGCCCGGGTCCAGGGACTGGTGGCACTGGCCCGGGGTGACCGGGTCGAGGCCGGCGCCCGGCTGCGAGAGGCGGCCGACGGCTGGCGCCGGCTGCGCCCGCCCCGGCTGGGTGACTCGCTGCTGGCCAACCTCGTCGACCTCGGACGCCCGCCGGTGGTCGGGCTGGTGGAGCCCGACCGTGAGCTGGCCCGGGCCCTCACGGAGCTCGCCGACCTCGACGGCCCGGCGGGCACTGCGCGCATCCAGGCCGACCGCGTGGCGAAGGAGGTGCGGTGATGCCCGGTTTTGAGCTGTCCGGCCGGTCGGAGGCGCCGGTCGAGGAGGTCTGGAAGCTGCTCTACGACCCCAGCCGGTTCCCCGAGTGGTGGGCCGGGGTGGAGACGGTCCGCGCCGACGACCCGGACGGCCGATACGTGCTGTGGCCAACCGGGTACCCCGACTTCCCCATGCCTCAGGTACTGCGCGGTAACCGCGCCGAGGGCCATGTGACGATCTCCTGCCAGGTCTCGGACCTGGAATTCGTCTGGCGGCTGAGCGAGGACGGGGCCAGCACGCTGATCGAGGTGACGGTCGCGCTCCCGGAGCGGGAGGCACACCGGCTGGCCGGCCAGCGCAAGGTGATCACCGACTCGCTGCGCAGGCTCGCCGAGCTGGCCGAGGCGGGGGGAATTGGCAGGCCGCCTGCCTCTTCAAACGGGTCTCCAGACCCGGTCCGCTAGGCGATAGGTAGCCGGAGCGACAGGTGGGCGGCCAGCTGCTCGGCGCGGGCCCGGCGTCGCCGGTGGAGCCGGGCTCGCCGAGGCGCCCCCGCTGCTGCCTTGCGTTGGCTCGGCGCGGCACGCGGCCACCAACAGCCCGACGGTGAGGGCAAGACCGAGAACGAGCCGATGATGAATCGAGGCGGTGTGGCTTCAGGCACCCTGTGGACTTATCCGGCATCAATGTGGACATCAGCTCTCAGTCGGAGGCCGCGGGCATGCCCGCGGCGACGGCAGGGTTGTCCAGCGACGGACGCGACCAGGGGGCGTCGGCGCCTCCGGACTCGGGCCGCAGGCCGATCTCGCGGAGCTGGTTGAGCGCCGCCATCCCGACGAACGTCGGGTTCGGGTTGGCCCCGGTGACCCCGAGCTCGACGAAGGCGTCCGCGTAGCGCTCGACGAAGACACTCGGCAGGATCGGCCCCCCGTGGGTCGCTATCGCGAGCGCGGCCTCCTGCAGAGCGATTGCCTGATCGAGCAGCCGGTCCAGGTACGCGACGACCTCGGCGCCACGACGCAGCGCGAACGTATGGCCGTCGGTCAGGACCGTGGCCTCGCCCTCCTCGAACAGCGTCGCGGCGGCGGCGAGTGCGTGCTGGAGCTTGAGCTGGTCGGCGTCCACCATTGCGCCGCAGGGACCGTTGGCCTCGTCGGCCAGGTGCAGGACCCCGTTGTCGCGCAGGTGCACGATCACGTGCCCGGCGCAATGGCCCTGGCTGCGCAGCACCCGTACCGCGCCGCCGGCGAAGCTCCAACCGGTGAACCGGGCGGGGCCGATCCGGATGCGTTCCAGCGGCAGCTGCTCGTAGGTGCGGGTCACGGAGGCGAAGGGACGCATCGGCACGAACAGCGACACGACCCTGTGCCCGGCCAGGTCCGGCGGGGCAGGCAACGGGACCGCGCCCGCGACCCGCGAGAACGAGTTCACCCAGTACGAGGTCGGGTCCCGCATCTGGTCGAGGTCCCGAGCGGGGACGTAGTGCTCGACCGGGACGCCCAGCTCGTCGGCGAGGTCGTTGTTCCCGACGTGGTCGGGGTGACCGTGGGTGGTCAACAAGATCGCGCGGGACCAGTCGCCCACCCGCCGGGTCGCGGCCTCGAGCGCGGCCCGAAAGGCCGTCGTCACCCCGGTGTCGACCACGACCAAGGTGTCGCCGACCCGGTGGACCAGGGCGTTCGCGACGTCCGGCCGGTCGGCCGCGAAGTCGAGCTCCTGGCCCAGGACCAGCACGGTCCGGTCGTCGATCTCGAGCAGCTCACCCAGCATTGTTCCTCCTGTCTCGGCGAGGGGGTCACGCGACCGTTCGAGACACGCCAGGAGCTCCAGGGATCCGGTGGAGGGGTGAGTGACGGTGGAGCTGGCTCCGCCCCCAACGTGGGTAGAGGCCAGACCGTTAGGACGGCAGCGCGGCGGGATCCGATTCCCGTGACCGCCGCTTGTTGTCGAAGCTGAGCCGGCCGCGTGTCGCCGCTACGAGGATGACCGCCACCGCACCGAACCCGACCAGCTCGGGCAGCAGGCCGTAGTCGTTGAGCAGCGGGGCGGGGAAGAGCGGCGCCACCACCTTGTTCGCGAATGTGTTGAAGGACGCGTGCATGAGCATCGTGATCAGCAGGCTGGCCTGGGCGTTGTTGAACACCCACGTCATGACGACGGTCAGCAACGTGATCATCACGATGAACACGACGATGTTCGCCACGGTGGGT
>DATAYB010000756.1:0-10254 GCA_036272795.1 Pseudonocardia sp. | reverse complement strand
GCAAGCGGGGTCGGCACTGGAGCCCGCTCCCGACGCCCTGGAGGGCACCGTGGTCACCGCACCCGACGTCGTCACCCCGCACACATCCACCGACCGCCGCCGCCGCGTCTCGAATGCGGCCGTCATCGCCATCTGCGCCCTCGTCACCGTGATGGAGGGCTACAACCTGATCGTCTACGGCGCCGTGGTGCCGCTGCTGCTGGCCGACCGCGGCCTCGGCATCGGCCCGGGCACGGCGGGCATCGTGGGCAGCCTGGTCTACGTCGGCATGCTGGTCGGCGCGCTGAGCGCCGGCGTGCTGGGCGACAGACTCGGCCGGCAGCCGGTGCTCGCGGTCTCGGTCAGCCTGTTCCTGCTCGGCGCGGTCTGGGCCGCGGTGGCCGGAGGCGCGGTCGGGCTGGGCGGGGCGCGGCTACTGGCCGGGCTAGGGGTGGGTGGCGCGGTCAGCTCGGCGCTCGCCATGGCCCGCGACCACGCCCCCCGGCACCGCTCCAGCCTGACCGTCACGATCACCATGGCCGGCATCCCCGTCGGCGGCACGCTGGCCGCGCTGGTGGGCATGTACGTCCTGCCGCGGTTCGGTTGGCGTCCGATGTTCGCCGTCGGCGCCGTGCTGACCGCGCTGATCCTGCTGGTGGTGCTCGCCGTCCGGCTGGGCGAGCGGCCGAGCGTGCCGGCGGGGGCCCGCCGCGCGTCACTGGGCGCCCTGTTCACCCGCCGCCGGGCACTGGTCGCGCTGCTGATCACGGCGGCGGCCGCCCCGAACATGTTCACCTGGTTCGGCCTGAACACCTGGATGACCGAGGCGATGGCGCAGCTGGACTACCCGCTCACCTCGGCGCTGCTGTTCGCCATGACGCTGACCCTCGGGGCGATCGCCGGCTCGTTCCTCACCGCCGGCTGGGCGGACCGCTGGGGGCCGGCGAAGGTCGGGGTGGTCACCGCGGCCTGCACCGTCGCCGGGCTCGGCGGCATCGCACTCGGCATCCGCTGGACGCCGCTGCTCGTGCTGTGCATCGCGCTGATGGGCATGGGCGGCCACACCACGATCAACCTGATCAACTCCGCCGCCAGCATCCTGTTCCCGGAGCACCTGCGCGGCACCGCGATCGGCTGGACCAACAGCTCGTCCTACCTCGGCGCGATCGGCCCGGCGATGGGCGGGCTCGTGCTGTCGGCCGGCTTCGGGCCCTACGGCGTCTTCGCCCTCTACGGGGCGTCCGCGCTGGTCTGCCTGGTGATCATGACCTGTTTCGCGGTCCGCACCCGCCACGAGCTCTGAGCCCACGGACCCGGCTGAGGTCCGACCACACCCACCCGTACGGAGGTTCCGATGAGCATCACCACCCCTTCGGCCCGGCACACCGACCGGCCCGCCGCCTGGACCCGGTTCCGCCACGGCGAGCTCGAGTGCACCGTCGTCAGCGACGGTCCGATCCACCTCGGGCCGGCCCGGGACGCGTTCCCTGGCGCCGAGCCCGCCGAGCTGGACGAGCTGCTGCAGCGGCACTACCAGCCCACCGAGCAGGTCAGCCTCGAGCAGAACCTGCTGCTCGTCGAGGCCGGGGGCCAGCTGGTGCTGTTCGACACCGGAGTCGGCACCAACCTCGACCTCGGGCGCGGTTTCTTCGGCCCGCAGACCGGTCGCGCCATCCCCAACCTGCGCGCCGCCGGCGTCGAACCGGCCGACATCGACATCGTCGCCATCACGCACGGCCACCCGGACCACTGCTGGGGACTGGTCGACGACGACCACCGGCCGCTGTACCCGAACGCGCGCATCGCGATCAGCCGCACCGACTACGAGTTCTGGACGGACGTGTCCCGGATCCACGACGGCATGACCGACCACATGAAGGACCACTTCACCGGCGCGCACCGCAACCTCACCCCGTACCGCGACCGGCTGCTGCTGCTCGAGGACGGCGACCAGGTGGCCGACGGGATCACCGCCATCGCCACGCCGGGACACAGCCCGGGACATCTGGTGTACTCGGTGAGCAGCGCGGGGCAGACGATGCTGGTCTGGGGCGACCTGTGCCACCACCAGGTGCTGCTGCTCAAGCGGCCACAGTGGGGGTTCGTGTTCGACCACGACGGTCCGGCCGCCACCGCGCAGCGGCTGCGCATCTACCAGCTCGCCGACGAGGGGCGGCACACCGTTTTCGCCTACCACTTCCCGTTCCCGGGGCGTGGCCACCTACTGCGCGACGGCGACGAGTACACCTGGCTGCCGCTGCCGCTGGAACTGAGCTGAGAAGAGGTCGGGGGACATGGGCACACGGATCGACGTACACACGCACTTCGTGCCGGACTTCTACCGGGAGGCGCTGATCGCAGCCGGGCACGAGCATCCCGACGGCATCGCGGCCATCCCGGCCTGGGACGAGCAGCGGGCCCTGGACACCATGGACGAGCTCGGCATCGACACCGCCGTGCTGTCCATCTCCTCGCCCGGGGTGCACTTCGGGGACGACGTGGCGGCCGCCGAGCTGTCGCGGCGGGTGAACGACGAGGCCGCCCGCCTCGCCGCCGCCCACCCCGGCCGGTTCGGCTTCTTCGCCACCCTGCCGGTGCCGGACGTCCCGGCGGCACTGGTCGAGCTGGACCGCGCGATGGGCGAGCTCGGCGCGGTGGGCGCGGTGCTGGAGACCAACCACCACGGCCAGTACCTCGGCGACCCCGGGCTGGGGGTGCTGCATGCCGAGCTGGCCAGCCGGGGCGGGGTGCTGTTCGTGCACCCGACGGCGCCGTACTGCGGCCGTGAGCTGGCGCTCGGTTACCCGTTCCCGATGCTGGAGTTCCTGTTCGAGACCACCCGCTCGATCACCAACCTGGTGGTGTCCGGGGCGCTCGCCCGCAACCCGGGGCTGAAGGTGATCGTGCCGCACGCCGGCGCGACGCTCCCGGTGCTGGCCAACCGGATCGACCTGCTGCTGCCGGTGCTCGGCAAACCGGGCATGCCGACGCCACCGAGCATGAAGGAGGCGCTGCGCACGCTGTACTTCGACCTGGCCGGCGCGCCGGTGCCGGAGCTGCTCGGCGCGCTGCTCGAGGTCGCCGACCACGGACACATCCTCTACGGCAGCGACTGGCCGTTCACGCCGACGGCGGTCTGCGCGGACCTCGCGGAGCGGATCGACACCACGCCGCTGCTGGCCGGTCCGCTGCGCACCGCGGTACTCAGTGGCAACGCCGCGCGCCTGTTCCCGAACCTGGTGGCCGCCGCCCGGTCGTGACCGGTGCGCGCGCCGCGCCCGGCGCCGGACCGGGCCGGCCTGCTGTCACCGAACTGCACAGGAGGCAGGTTTTCGCGCCGAAAATCCTGCCTGGTGTGGAGTTCGGTAACAACAGGCCGCCACGGCGCCTCGCCGCCACGCGCTCCGCCGCCACGCGCTCCGCCGCGCGCTCCGCGCTCCGCCGCTCCGCGCTCCGCCGCGCGCTCCGCGCTCCGCCGCGCTTCGTGCCTCGCCGCCGCGCGCTCCGCCGCTCCGCCGCTTCGTGCCTCGCCGCCACGCGCTCCGCCGCCACGCGCTCCGCGCCTCGCCGCCGCGCGCTCCGCGCTCCGCCGCCGCGCGCCGGGCCATGCCGCGTGCCGGCCGTGCCGGGCGCGAAGCGTAACGGGCGCCGGGCGGGGGACGGCGGTGCGGCCTAGGGTGCGGGGAAGAGGCGAGAGGAGACCCCGTGCCCGACGAGACGGCCGACCAGAAGATCGACGAGAAGCCGCCGGTGAAGATCGGCAACGTGTTGCACCCGGTCGGCGATGTGGCGGCGGCCGTGACGTTCTACCGGGAGGCGTTCGGGCTCGGGCTCAAGTTCGCCGACGGGGACCGGTACGCGGCGCTCGATGCGGGCGGCACGACCCTGGCGCTGGCCGGCCCCGAGGAGGACGTCACCGGCGGAGTCGCGGCGGCCTCCTTCAAGGTGCCCGACGTAGCGGCCGCGCTGGCCGCGATCACCGAGTCCGGCGGCAGCGTGCTCCGGCCGGCCGAGCAGGGCCCGCACGAGGTCCGCGCCGTGGTCAAGGACCCGTGGGGCAACACCCTCGTGGTGTACGGGCCTCGTTAGGAACCCGTACAGATCCGCCGGACGCCCCGGCGCCGGGCGCATCCTGAGTTCGCCGGCGGCGAGGGGTCCCGGTGGAGGTGACGGACACAGATGGTGCACACCACGGCGGCGCCCGCGAGCACAACGAGGGCAGCGCTCGGTAGGCGGAGGTGGCCGGGCGGTCGAGGGGTGCGCGACCGGCAGAACACCGCTGGCGCGGACCGGCACCGGCTGGGCGTGATCACCGGGGTGGCCGCGCTGGGCCTGGACGCTCTGGCGTCCTGCGCCTACGGCCCGGAGGCGATCGTGCTCGCGCTGGCCGCGGCCGGGGCGGCCGGGCTGCGCCTGACGGTGCCGGTCACGGTGCTGATCGTGGCGCTGCTCGCGGTGCTGGTGGCGTCCTACCGGCAGGTCATCGCGGCCTACCCGGACGGTGGCGGCGCGTACACGGTCGCGAGGCGCAACCTGGGGCCGAACGCCGGCCTGGTCGCGGCCGCCTCACTGGTCGTCGACTACGTGCTCAACGTGGCCGTCTCGGTGGCGGCCGGCGTCGCCGCGCTCACCTCCGCGTTCCCCGCGCTGCTGCCGTGGACCCTCGAGCTGTGCCTTGCCGCGCTGCTCGTGGTGGTCGGGGTCAACCTGCGGGGCGTGCTGGCCGGCGGGCGACTGTTCGCGGTGCCCGCCGCGATCTTCGTCGGCGCGCTCGCGGTGCTGATCGTGGTCGGCCTCGTCCGGGGGCACCCGCTGCACCCGCTGCCGCCGCCGAGCCCGAGCACCGTGACCGCCTCGGTCGGTGTGCTGCTGGTGCTCGCCGCGTTCGCCAACGGCTGCGCCGCGCTGACCGGCATCGAGGCCATCGCCAACGCCACCCCGTCGTTCCGCGCCGACCGGGCCGGCCGCGCCCGCCGCGCCGAGCTCGGCCTCGGGATCACCCTGGGCGCGCTCCTGCTCGGCCTGTCCCTGCTGATCGAGCTGTTCGCGGCCCGCCCGACCGACGGCCGCACGCTGCTCTCCCTGCTCGCCGAGGGCGCGATCGGTACCGGACCCGGCTACCTCGTGGTGCAGTTCGCCACGGTGGTGCTGCTGATGGTCGCGGCGAACACCTCGTACGGCGGCCTGCCGGTGCTGCTGGCGAAGCTGGCCAGGGACGGTGCGCTGCCGCACGTGTTCGGGCTGCGCGCCGACCGGCAGGTCTACCGCGCCGGCATCACAGTGCTCTCGGTACTGGCCGGCGGGCTGCTGGTGTTCTCGGGCGGTGAGGTGAACGTGCTGGTGCCGCTGTTCGCGGTCGGCGTGTTCGTCGGGTTCGCGCTGTGCCAGCTCGGCATGGTGCGGCACTGGCGGCGCGAGCGCGGCCCGAGGTGGCGGTCCCGGCTGGCGATCAACGGGCTGGGCTGCGTGGCGTCGACGGTCGCGGCGCTGGTGGTGACGTTCGAGAAGTTCACCGAGGGCGCCTGGCTGGTGGTGCTGGTCGTGCCGCTGCTGGTGGGGATGTTCGTGCTGATCGAGCGCGCGTACCGGCGGATCGGCACCGAGCTCGGCGTGCACGAGCAGCCGGCCTGCCCGCGCTCGTCGAGCTCGGTCGTCGTGGTCCCGGTGGTGGCGATCACTCGGCTGGCCGAGAAGACGCTGTCCGCCGCGCTGTCCATGGGCGACCGGGTCGTCGCGGCGCACGTGGTGTTCGGTACCGAGCCGGACGAGCTGGCCGCCGCGCGGGAGTTCCAGCGCAGCTGGGAGCGGTGGCAGCCGAACGTGCCGCTGGTCCTGCTCGACTCCGCGCACCGGCTGCTCGGCCCGCCGCTGGCGCGCTACGTCCGGTCGCTGGACGAGGCGCACGTCGTGGTGCTGATCGGCGAGGTGCGCCCGGAGCACTGGTGGGAGCGCGCGCTGTTCAACCGGCGTGGCGCGGTGGTGGCGCGGTTCGTCGGACGGCACACCGACGCGGTGGTCTGCAAGCTGCGCTTCCCGCTCAGCCCGGGCGCCGCCCGCTCCCGCCCCGCCCGGATGCCCACACGGGCCGGCTAGAGTCCCTGTGGTGTACCCGCTCGGCGAGGCCGTGACCGTCGCCGAGCTCACCGCCGACCCCCATCCGGTGCTGGCCCGGCTGCGTGCCGCCGAGCCGGTCTCCTGGTTGCCCGCGCTGGATGGCTGGCTGGTCACGGGGTACGAGCTGGGTCTCCGGGTGATGCGGGACGCCCGGTCGTTCACGGTGGACGACCCGAGGTTCTCCACGGCGGTCGTGGTCGGCCCGAGCATGTTGTCGCTGGACGGCCCCGAGCACGGCCGCCACCGGGACCCGTTCGCCCGCGACTTCCGCCCTGCCGAGATCGTCGCGCGGTTCGGGGACTTCGTGGACCGCGAGGCCGGCCGGCTGGTGGGCGCCCTGCGGCCGGCCGGTCGGGCCGAGCTGCGCCGCGGGCTGGCCGGCCCGCTGTCCGTCGCGGTCGTCGCCGAGGCGCTCGGGCTCGACCGGTCCGCCACCGGCCAGGTGCTGGCCTGGTACGACGCGATCGTGTCGTCGGTGGCGGGCATCTCGGCCGGCCAGCCGCCCGCCCCGGCCGGCACCGCCGCGTTCGACCAGCTGCGCACCCGGATCGAGGACACGGTCGGCCGGCGGGCGCCCTCGCTGCTGACCCAGGTGGCCGACCGGTTGGACCTGCCCGCCGTCGTGTCCAATGCCGCCGTGCTCATGTTCGGCGGCATCGAGACGACCGAAGGCATGATCACCAACGCGGTGCTGCACCTGCTGAGCCACCCGGAGCAGGCCGCGCTGCTGGCCGCCGAGCCCGACCTGCTGCCCGCCGCGGTGGAGGAGTCGCTGCGGCTGGAGCCGGCGGCCGCGACGGTCGACCGGTACGCCACCCGCGACCTGGAGCTCGGCGGCGCCCAGCTGCGCCGGGGAGACCTGGTGACCGTCTCGATCACCGGCGCGAACCGGGACCCCTCGGTGTTCGCCCGGCCTGACGTGTTCGACATCCGCCGGGAGAACTCCCGCCGGCACCTGGCGTTCGCCCACGGCCCGCACTTCTGCCTCGGCGTCGAGCTCGCCCGCCTGGAGACGAGGGCCGCACTGCGCCAGCTGCTCGACCAGCTCCCCGGGCTCCGGCTCGTGGCCCCGGCGGAGCCGACCGGCCTGGTGTTCCGCAAACCCGAGGCGGTATGGGTCGAGTGGCCTGTGGGTCAGGGTGTGCCCCGGTCGTAGGCGGTGGCCGCCTCCTCGTAGTCCAGGTGCTCCAGCTCGCCGCGCATGACCTCGTCGTCCAGCTCGCCGGCGTTGCGGGCGTCGACAAGGGCCTGGCGCTGCGCCGCGTACATCTCCTGACGCAGCGCCCGGGTGGTGTCCTCGACCGAGGCCCAGGTGGTCGGTGCGGTGGTGGCGTCCTGCTCGGCGTCGGCCGTCTCGCGCTCGTCGAGCTGCCGGCGGGCGTCGACCCCTGCCCTGGTCCGGTCGATCACGTAGTCGATCACGGCGGGGTTGGCGCCGGGCGGGGGATCGGCCCGCGCCGCGACGAGCACCTGGCGGGTGGCGGCCCTGGAGATCTCTCTGGCGCGGCGTATCTCGTGGGCCTTGGCGCGCAGCTCGGACTCCGGCGCACTGATGCCCAGGACCCGGATCAGCGGCGGCAGCGTGAGGCCCTGCAGCAGGATGGTGCCGACGGTGACCACGAACGCCAGCGCCTGGATGGCCGCCCGCCCCGGGAACACCGCGCCGCCGGCGGCCAGCACCGGGATGCCCGCCGCGGCCGCCAGGGTGATCACCCCGCGCATCCCGGTCCAGGACACCACGAGCAGGTTGGCCGCCGGGATGCTCCGGCGCGGGTCCGGCTCCGCGGCCCCCTTGCGGCGCAGCTGCTCGGATCGGCGGCTGGCCACCGCGAACCGGGGCAGCGCGGCCAGCCAGTGCACGAACCGGTGCTGCAGTATCTGGTTGGCGTAGGTGAGGAACACCCAGAACGGCCGGACCAGCAGCACCGTGGCGAGCACCGCCAGCGCGGCCAGCGCGAACGTGCCGAGCGGCATGCCGGAGTCGGCCAGGTCCGCGAACACGAAGCGGCACTGCAGCCCCATGTACGCGAACACGAACGCCTCCAGCAGCACGCCGGCGGTGTTCCAGAACTGCCGACCCTGCAGCCGGGTGGCGAAGCTGGCGTCCGCGTCGTGGTGGCCGAGCCAGAAGCCGGACGCGACCACCGCCAGCACCCCGGAGGCGGACAGCTGCTGCGCCACGAGATAGGCGACGAACGGCACGAGCAGGCCCAGCGCGGTCTCCAGGCCGCTGTCGCGCAGCCGTAGCCGGATCCACTGCACGAGCGCCGCCACCGCGAGCCCGACCAGCACCCCGACCGCCGCCGCGTAGAGGAACAGCAGCACCGGGTTGGACAGCACGGTCCGGGTACCGGTCGCCGCCGCGACGGTCACGCTGAAGATCGTCAGCGCGGCGGCGTCATTGACCAGGCTCTCCCCGGTCAGGATGGTCATCAGCCGCCGGGGCAGGTTGAGCTGGCGGCCGATAGCCAGCGCGGTCACCGCGTCGGGCGGGGCCACCACCGCTCCCAGCACCAGGCCGGACACCAGCGTCAGCCCCGGCACCGCCCAGGCCGCCACCACCCCGGTGGCGAACGTGGACACCACCACCATGCCGACACCGAGCGACAGGATCGGCCGCAGCCCCTTGGTGAAGCTGACGAAGGAGAAGTCCAGCGCGGCGGAGTAGAGCAGCGGCGGGGCCACCACGCCCAGGATCAGCTCGGGTGGCAGTTCGAAGCGCGGCAGCCCGGGTACGAACGACACCGCCGCCGCGATCAGCACGACGACCAGCGCGGGCTGCAGACCACGGCGCTGCGCGACGGCCGTCACCCCGATAGCCCCGAGTACCACGAGTAACAGCTCGATCCCGTCCATCTCAGGTGCCCCCACTCCGCGCGGCGAATCGACCGGGCACGATCCTGCCTTCCGGCCGGTGCCCCGCTATACCCCGTTGACCACGCGTCCGGGTACGCCGCCGGGTCCCGGCCTGCTCCAGTGGTTCATCACACATAGGTCTTGAAATCGGACTTAGCAGGTGAGAGCGTCACCAATGTCACTTCGGCCTCGGGAGGATCCTCGTGAACCAGTCCTGCACCAGGCCGGGGGTGGCCCTGTGACCGATGTCGCGCCGCGCCGGCCCCTGCCCACCAAGCTCGCCGAGCACCCGTCCGTACGTGCCGTGCTGGCCCGCCGGGAGACCGCCGACGAGCGGCCGGCGCCCGTGCTCGACGCCCGCTGGCTGCGCGAGCTGTGCCTGGCGGCCGGCGCCGACGATGCCGCGGCGGTGCCGCTCGAGCACCCCGACCTGGCCGGCGAGCGCCCCCACGCCCTGGCCGCGCTGCCCGGCACGCGGACGCTGGTCTCCCTGGTGGTCCGGATGAACCGGGACGACGTGCGCACCCCGGCGCGCAGCGTGGCCAACCAGGAGTTCCACCGGGCGGGGGAGATCATCAACGACGCCGCGCGGACCGTCGTGCGTGCGCTGGAGGACGCCGGCCACCGCGCGCTCAACCCGTCGGCCACGTTCCCCATGGAGATGGAGCGCTACCCCGGGCGGATCTGGGTGGTCGCGCACAAGACCGTCGCGGTGGCCGCCGGGATGGGCGCGATGGGCATCCACCGCAACGTCATCCACCCGAAGTTCGGCAACTTCGTGCTGCTGGCCACCGTGCTGGTGGACGCCGAGGTCACCGACTACGGCCGGGCGCTGGACTACAACCCGTGCCTGGAGTGCAAGCTCTGTGTGGCGGCGTGCCCGGTCGGCGCGATCGGCAAGGCCGGCGAGTTCGACTTCATGGCCTGCGCGACACACAACTACCGCGAGTTCATGGGCGGCTTCACCGAGTGGGTGGAGACGGTCGCGGACAGCTCGAACGGCGCGGAGTTCCGCGAGCGGGTGACCGACTCGGAGAACGCCTCGATGTGGCAGAGCCTCTCGTTCAAGCCGAACTACAAGGCGGCCTACTGCATGGCGGTCTGCCCGGCGGGCGAGGACGTGCTCGGCCCGTACCTGGACGACCGCAAGGACTTCATGAACACGGTGCTCAAGCCGCTGCAGGACAAGGTGGAGACGCTCTACGTGCTGCCCGGCTCGGCCGCGAAGGAGCACGCCGAGCGCCGCTACCCGCACAAGCCGGTCAAGGAGGTCACCGGGGGCCACCGCCGCCCCCGCGTCATCCC
>DATAYB010000755.1:0-6671 GCA_036272795.1 Pseudonocardia sp. | reverse complement strand
CGGTGCGGGCGGCCGAGATCAGCCGGTCGGGGCCGAACTGCTCACGGCCGGCGCGGCGCTCGGTGACGCCGTCGGTGTAGGCCAGCAGCGTGTCTCCGACGGCGAGCTCGTGGCGGGTGGCGGTCAGCCGCAGCTCGGTGGTCAGGCCGACCGCGGTGCCGTACTGGCCGACGAGCTCGACCGCGCCGTTCGCTCGCACGAGCACCGGCTGCGGGTGTCCCGCGAGGACGAGCTCCACCGCCAGCCCCGGGTGATCGGCCGGGCGGGAGATGAGCGCGACCGCGAGCGTGCAGAACTGGGACGGGTCGCCCGCGTCCATCATGACGTCGTTGAGCAGCTCGACGGCCCTGGTCAGCGAGCGGCCCTCGCGGACGAGCACGCGCAGCACGTCGCGGACCATGCCGGTGCGGGCGGCGGCGCGCGCGCCCTTGCCGCAGACGTCGCCCACCGACGCGAGCCAGTGGGTGGCGTCGATATCCAGCACGTCGTAGAAGTCGCCGCCCACGTCGCTACCGGTGCTGACCGGCAGGTACTCGGCGGCGAACTCGACGCCCGGGGCGGTGGGCAGTGCCCGAGGCAGCAGTGCCTTTTGCAGGGCCTGCGAGGTGGCGATGTGCGCGGCGGTGTTGCGGGCGTTGTCGATGGCCAGCGAGGCGCGCCTGGCGATGTCGCCGACCAGCGCGACGTCCTCCGGGGTGTGCGCGCGCTGGGCGGGCCGCCCGACCACCAGGGCACCGATCGGGTGGGCCCGCGCGGTGAGCCCGAGCGCGATGCCGTCGGTCGGTTCGCTGAACCAGGCGGGCGCCGCGCTGCCGCGTAGGATGTCGGTGAGCTGGCGGCCGAGCTCCGCGGGCGGGGTGGGGTCGAGGGCGGCGCGCAGGTCCGGGATCCTGTCGTCGGCGGCGTGGGTGAGCGCGGCGAGGCGCAGCTGGCCGGTCTCGTCGAGCAGGTGCACCGAGCACCACTGCCCCAGCCTCGGCACCACCACCTGCGGCACGAGTGCGACCACCAGCTCCACGTCCATGGACTGGCCGAAGAGCTCGCTGGCGTCGGCCAGGTACGCCATCCAGGCCCGCCGGCGCAGGTCGGCGCTGCGCAGCCAGTCCATCTCGACGGCGAGTGCGATCCGCTGCGCGGTGAGCTCGGCGATCTCCGGGGCCACCGAGGCGCCCGCGCCGGGCAGGATCCGCAGCGCGCCCCGCAGCGGCGAGGTCAGTGGCAGGCCGATCTCCACGGACGGGGTGCCGGGCCGCGAGGACGGGTCGGCGCCGTCCTGGGCCAGCGGGGCGGCGCCGCTGCCGTCGCCGTGGTCCACCTCGACCGTGATGCCGTCGGCGCGCAGTACCTCGCGCAGCCGGCGGACCAGCTCGGTGACCAGTGTCGGCATGTCGACCCGGACGCCGAGCGCGGCGGGTACGTGCAGCAGCTGGCGGACCTGGTCGGTGTCGGGCCACTCCACCAGCGGCTCGGGGGGCTCCGCGACGAGCAGGGCCGCGCCGGGTGGCTCGGGCCGGCTCGCGTCGCCTCGGACCATGGAGAACCAGGTGCGGTGGCCGCCGTCGCGGTCGTGCCGGGTCCCCCATGCGGTGGCGAGCTGCGCGACGAGCATCAGGCCGCGGCCGTGGGTGGCGGCGCGGCCGAACCGGGGGCGCGGCTGGGACAGGTACAACTCCAGCGGGCCGGCGCCATGGTCAATCACCGCGACCAGCACCTCGTCCTCGGTGATGCTCAGCTCGACCTCGAACTCGGTGCCGGCGTGCAGCGTCGCGTTGTCGCACAGCTCGCTGGCGAGCAGCAGCACGGTGTCGGCGAGGTCCTCTTCACCGGCCTCCGACAGCCCCGCCTCGGCCATGGCGCGGCGCAGCATGCCACGGGCGCGACCGGTCGAAGCGGCATCGGGAGGCAGCCTTAGCCGCTGTTCAAGCCGAACTGGCACCCGAGCAGTCTGCCAAGAGGGCGCCGCGATGGCGCGGCCGAGGCGGGGCGCAATAGAGTGGCTTGCTCAAGGAGGGGGCTTGACGGCGCCGCTCATTGCATTGTCGGAGGCCCTCCTGGGAGGGTGGCTGTAGTGGTCGCCGCTGCTCCCGGGGGTGCTCACTGCGGGCAAACAAGAGGAAGTCGATCATGACGACGGTGCGAAAGGCCTCCGCGCGGGTGGCGGCGAGCGATCTGGACGGCGTGGCGCCCGAAGAGGCCCTGCTGCACGCGCTCGGCGCCGCGATGGTGGAGCTGCGGAACGGGAACTTCGCGATCCGGTTGCCCCGCCAGAACGGCCTGCTCGGTGACGTGAGTGAGCATTTCAACGAGCTGGTGGTGCTGCTGGAACGGCGCAACCGCGACCTGCTCCGGATCAGCCGCGTGGTCGGGCGCGAGGGCCGGATGGCGGAGCGGCTCGACGAGGATGCCGTGGACGGCTCCTGGACCGAGGGCGCGCACGCGGTCAACTCGCTGATCGACGACTTGGCACGTCCCACCGCGGAGATCGCCCGCGTGCTGGTCGCGGTCGCCGAGGGTGACCTCTCCGAGCACATGGCGCTGGAGATCGAGAGCCGGCCGCTGCGCGGTGAGTTCCTGCGCATCGGGCGCACCGTGAACAAGATGGTGGACCAGCTCTCCAGCTTCGCCGACGAGGTCACCCGCGTGGCCCGCGAGGTGGGCACCGAGGGCCGGCTCGGTGGCCAGGCCGCGGTGCCGAACGTGTCGGGCACCTGGCGGGACCTGACGGAGAACGTGAACCAGCTGGCCGACAACCTGACCGGCCAGGTGCGGAACATCGCCCAGGTCACCACCGCTGTCGCGCAGGGTGACCTGTCGCAGAAGATCACCGTGGACGCCCGGGGTGAGATCCTGGAGCTGAAGTCGACGGTCAACACGATGGTCGACCAGCTCTCCAGCTTCGCCGACGAGGTCACCCGGGTCGCGCGTGAGGTCGGTACCGAGGGCAAGCTCGGCGGCCAGGCGCAG
The DNA here is from genome assembly GCA_036272795.1 of Pseudonocardia sp. Lineage (GTDB taxonomy): Bacteria > Actinomycetota > Actinomycetes > Mycobacteriales > Pseudonocardiaceae > Pseudonocardia. The sequence goes on along the minus strand of DATAYB010000755.1, from coordinate 3,707 downwards.
GTGAAGGGCGTCGCGGGCACGTGGCGCGACCTCACCGACAACGTCAACTACATGGCGTCGAACCTGACGGGCCAGGTGCGGAACATCGCGCAGGTCACCACGGCGGTGGCCAAGGGTGACCTGTCGCAGAAGATCACCGTTGACGCCCGGGGTGAGATCCTGGAGCTGAAGTCGACGGTCAACACGATGGTCGACCAGCTCTCCTCCTTCGCCGACGATGTCACGCGGGTCGCGCGTGAGGTCGGTACCGAGGGCAAGCTCGGCGGCCAGGCGCAGGTGAAGGACGTCGCCGGCACCTGGCGCGACCTCACCGAGAGCGTGAACCAGCTGGCCGACAACCTGACGGGCCAGGTGCGGAACATCGCGCAGGTCACCACGGCGGTGGCCAAGGGTGACCTGTCGCAGAAGATCACCGTGGACGCCCGGGGTGAGATCCTGGAGCTGAAGTCGACGGTCAACACGATGGTCGACCAACTCTCCAGCTTCGCCGACGAGGTCACGCGAGTCGCGCGTGAGGTCGGTACCGAGGGCAAGCTCGGCGGCCAGGCCCAGGTGAAGGACGTCGCCGGCACCTGGCGCGACCTCACCGAGAACGTCAACCAGCTCGCCTCCACGCTGACCTCGCAGCTGCGGGCCATCTCGGTGGTGTCCACGGCCGTGGCCAGGGGCGACCTGACCCAGCAGATCCAGGTGGCCGCCCTCGGTGAGGTGGCCGACCTGCGGGACAACATCAACCAGATGATCCTGACGCTGCGGGAGACCACCAAGGAGAACGCCGAGCAGGGCTGGCTGGACTCCAACCTCGCCCGGATCAGCGGCCTCCTGCAGGGCCAGCGGGACCTGGGCGAGGTCAGTAAGATGATCATGAACGAGGTTGCGCCGCTGGTGAACGCGCAGGTCGGCGCCTTCTTCCTGCCGGTGGACACGATCAGCGACCTGGCCGGTCCGACCGATCAGCCGGCCTGGCGGATGAGTGCCGGCTACGCGCTCAGCGCGGCAGCCGCCGCGCTGACGTTCCGCGCGGGCGAGGGACTGGTCGGTCAGGCGGCGGCGACCAAGCAGGTCGTGCTGGTCAACAACATCCCGCCGGACTACCTGCCGATCACTTCGGGCCTCGGCACCATCTCCCCCACCGCCGTCGTTGTGCTGCCGGTGCTGTTCGAGGGTGAGTCGCTGGGTGTCATCGAGCTCGGCTCGGTCACCCCGTTCTCCTCGCTGCACCTGACGTTCCTGGAGCGCCTGGTGGGCGCCATCGGCGTCACGATCACCACGATCCAGGCCAACCGCCGCACCGAGGAGCTGCTGATGCAGTCCCAGCGGCTGGCCGTGGAGCTGCAGGACCAGTCCGCCGAGCTGCAGCGCACGAACGCGGAGCTGGAGGAGAAGGCCGAGCTGCTCTCCGAGCAGAACCGCAACATCGAGATCAAGAACATGGAGATCGACGCCGCCAGGCGCGGCGTCGAGGACAAGGCGCAGCAGCTGGCCGCGGCCAGCCAGTACAAGACCGAGTTCCTGGCCAACATGAGCCACGAGCTGCGCACCCCACTGAACTCGCTGCTGCTGCTGTCGCGGCTGCTCGCCGACAACGACGACCGCAACCTGACGTCCAAGCAGATGGAGTTCGCGACCACGATCCACAACGCCGGCTCAGAGCTGCTGCTGCTGATCGACGACATCCTCGACCTTTCCAAGATCGAGGCCGGCCGGGTCGACCTGGACCCGCAGCCGGTGGCGCTGGCGCAGGTCCAGGCCTACGTGGAGCGCACCTTTGTGCCACAGGCCGAGGACAAGGGCCTTGAGCTGGCCGTGCACGTGGCGCCGGACCTGCCCGCCAGCATCAGCACGGACGCCCAGCGGCTGCAGCAGATCGTGCGCAACCTGCTCTCCAACGCGGTCAAGTTCACCGCGCACGGCTCGGTCACGCTGACCGTCGAGACGGCGCCACCGAGGACGAACTTCTCCATCCCCACCCTGGACGAGGCCCGCCGGGTGCTCGCCTTCACCGTGCGCGACACCGGGATCGGCATCGCCACCGACAAGCTGGACATGATCTTCGAGGCTTTCCAGCAGGCGGACGGCACCACCAGCCGCAAGTACGGCGGCACCGGGTTGGGCCTTTCGATCAGCAAGAAGCTCGCCGAGATGCTGGGCGGCGCGATCACGGTGACCTCCGAGGTCGGCGTCGGATCGGTGTTCACCCTGTTCCTGCCCGACGAGCTGCCGGCCTCCTCCATCAGCCCCGCCATCCGGGTCCCGCACCGGCAGATCGAGGCGGACGAGCTCGGCGAGCCGATGAACGGCTCCCGGGGGCGGCCGATCCTGCGCGCCCAGTCCGGGCCGCCGCGCCCGGGGCGCCCGGCGATCGACCTCACCGGGGTGACGGTGCTGATCGTCGACGACGATGTGCGTAACGTGTTCGCTCTGACCAGTGCCCTGGAGCTGCACGGGTTGACCGTGCTCTACGCGGACAACGGCTCCGACGGCATCCGGCTGCTGACCGAACACTCGGAGGTGGACATCGTCCTGATGGACGCGATGATGCCGGACCTGGACGGCAACGCGACGACGAAGCTGATCAGGGCGCTGCCCGGCGGGGCCGAACTGCCGGTCGTGTTCCTCACCGCCAAGGCGATGCCAGGTGACCGCGAGTCCAGCCTGGCCGCCGGCGCCACCGACTACGTGACCAAGCCCGTCGACAAGGAGCTGCTCCTGTCGGTGATGGCGACCTGGATCTCCCGCGCGCGCGACACCACCAGCCAGCTCTCATGACGGTTGCGAAGGTGCTAGCGGTCGACGACCGTCCGGAGAACCTGATCGCGCTGGAGGCGATCCTGCAGGGGCTTCCGGTCGAGATCGCGTCGGTGACCAGCGGTGACGAGGCGCTGAAACGGCTGCTCAGCGAGGACTACGCGGTCATCCTGCTCGACGCCCAGATGCCTGGCATGGACGGCTTCGAGACGGCCAGCCACATCAAGCGCCGGGAGCGCACGCGCCACATCCCGATCGTCTTCCTGACGGCCGCGAACTACGACCCGCACCTCGCCTTCCGCGGCTACCAGCTCGGCGCGGTCGACTACCTGACCAAGCCGCTGGACCCGTGGGTGCTGCGGTCCAAGGTGCAGGTGTTTGCCGACCTCTGGAAGCTGAACACCGAGCTGGCCGAGCGGGCCACCGAGTGCGCGGTGCTGCGGTCCGCCGTGGCCGATGCGTTGGCGCTGCTCAACGGCGCTGACACGTCGGCCGACCGGGCGGAGCTGCTCGTGCTCGCCCGCAACCGGCTCGCTGCGGTCAACTCCCCCGTGCACGCCAAACCGCGCGGCGGCTGACGCGGTCGGAGGCTCGCGTCGGTCCGGGCCGGGCTCTCAGCGAACCCGGAACTCGGGCGGGCGCTTCTCCAGAAAGGCCCGCACCCCCTCCTTGTAGTCCTCGCTGTCCACGGCGTTGATGGCCAGCTCGACCGACTCCTCGTCGGCCACGTCCATGCCGCTCTTGATCTTCTCGATCATCCGCTTGGCGCCGCGCACCGACACCTGCGAGCGGGAGCTGATCGTCGCAGCGAAGTCGAACGTGTCCGCCTCCAGCTGCTCCGGGTCGACGAGCTGGTCGACCAGGTGCACACGCAGGGCCTCGTCGGCGCTGAGGCGGGCGCCGGAGAACAGGATGTACTTGGCGAACGAAGGGCCCACCGCGGTGACCAGCTGCCGGGT
>DATAYB010000754.1:0-4260 GCA_036272795.1 Pseudonocardia sp. | reverse complement strand
CCCGCGCGAAGATCTTCTCCGCCGCGCGCAGGATCGCCTCGCGGCGCTCGGTGCCGCGCGCCGGCGCATCCGGCTTGGCGCGCTCGACCGAGGCCACCGGGCCACTCCCTTCGTGGCGGCCGGCGAGCGCCGGCCTTTGCCGGCCGGCGAGCGCCGGCCTTCCCGGCCGGCCGGCGGGGCTCGGGCGGCATCAGGAGCGCCAGTATCGCACTTCCTTCCGGAGCATTGAACTGTTGACTGTACGTACGTACAGTCAACAGTCGCGGCCGGTCGGGTCTGGACGTCCACCAGGGGGGCGATCGGCCGCCACAGCGCTCGCGTCACGGTCATGACCAGAAGGCCTCACAACCGGAAAGCTTCACAACCGGAATGCCGAAAGGCTGGGCGAACATGGACGTTCGGGTCAGGCGACTGGTGCTCGCGGGGTCGTTCGTGGCATACCTGTTCGACGCGCTCGAGATCCTGCTGCTGTCGCTCGCGCTGCCGGCGATCCGGCAGTCCTTCCAGCTCAGCGCCGTGCAGGGCGGGCTGCTGGCGACGGCGACCCTGCTCGGGATCGGCGTCAGCAGCGTCACCGCGGGTTGGTTGGCCGACAACTACGGCCGCAAGCGCGCTCTCACCCTGTCGCTCGCCGTGTTCGCGCTGTTCACCGTGCTGATTGCGGTGGTGCCGAACTTCACCGTGTTCCTCGCGCTGCGGTTCCTGGCCGGGCTCGGCCTCGGCGGTGTGTGGGGCGCGGTGTCCACGTACGCGGTGGAGTCGTGGCCGGCGGAGAGCCGAGGCAGGGCGGCGGCGTTCATCCTCAGCTCGTTCCCGGTCGGAGGCATGGTGGCCGCGGTGCTGTCCGGGCTGTCCCTGCCGGACTGGCGGCTGATGTTCCTGATCGCCGGCCTCGGCGCCCTGCTGCCGCTGGCCTTCGTCTGGCGGTACTTCCCGGAGTCGGACGAGTGGCTCGAGCAGCGCGCGGCGACCGGTCGGGACAGCCGCGTCCGGACGGGCGAGGTCCTCACCGGTGCCCTGCGCAGGCGCACCCTGCTGGGCACCGCGGTCGCCGGCCTCACGCTCACGGCCTGGTGGGGCAGCTCCACCTGGCTGCCCACCTACCTGCACACCGACCGGGGCGTCTCGACCGCCGGGGTGGCGGTGTTCCTCACCGTGCTCAACGTCGGCCAGTTCGTCGGTTACAACGTGTTCGGGCTGATCGCGGACCGGATCGGCCGGAAGAACGCGCTGATCGTCTCGCTCGTCGGGGTCGGGCTGACCCTGCCGCTCTACGCGGTGGCGACCAGCCAGACCCTGCTGCTCTGGCTCGGGCCGCTGTTCGCGTTCTTCGGCGCGTTCACCGGGCTGTTCGGCTCCTACCTCGGCGAGCTGTTCCCGACCAGGGTCCGGGCCACCGGCGCCGGGTTCTGCTTCAACGTCGGCCGGGGCATCTCGGCGTTCGCGCCGCTGGCCCTCGGTGCGCTCGCGGCCGGCACCGGGCTCGCGGGCGGCCTGCTGGTCTGCGCGGCCTGTTACCTGGTCGCGGCGGGCGTGATGACCGTGCTGCCGGCCACCGGGACCCGCGCCCGCGACCTCGACACCGCCGGCCCCGCGCTGCCGGCCGACACCCCCAGCACGGACACCCCCATGACGACAGAGCGGGAGACCAGGTGAAGATCGCCACCTATCAGACCGGGGACAGCCGGCGCCACGGCGTGGTCCTCGGGGACCAGGTGCACCCCCTGCCGGCGGGCACCGACCTGCTCGGACTGCTCGCCGCCCGGCCGAGCCAGGACGAGGTGCTGGCGCGCTGCGGCGCACCGGTCACGGTGTCCTCGGTGCGGCTGCTGCCGCCGGTCCAGCCGGGCGCCGTGCGCGACTTCATCACCTTCGAGCAGCACCTGGAGGGCGCGCGGGCCGGGATGAAGGAGGCCGGGTTGCCCGAGGCCTGGTACGAGATCCCCACGTTCTACTTCACCAACCCGCACGCCCTGCTCGGTGCGCACGACCCGGTGCCGGTGCCGCCGGGCTGCCAGGTGTTCGACTTCGAGCTCGAGGTTGCCGCGATCGTCGGCTGGGACGGCCCCAACCTGACCGTCGAGCAGGCCGGCGAGCACATCCTCGGCTACTCGATCTTCAACGACTGGTCGGCGCGGGACCTGCAGCGCCACGAGATGACCATCGGGCTCGGGCCGGCCAAGGGCAAGGACACCGCGAGCACGCTCGGCCCGTACCTGGTCACCCCCGACGAGCTCGAGCCCTACCGGCAGGGCGACCGGTACGACCTGGCCATGACGGTCGCGCTCAACGGCACCGTGCTCGGCACCGACTCGCTGGCCAACGCCGCGTGGTCGTTCCCGGAGCTGATCGCCTACGCCAGCCGGGGCACCCTGGTCCGCGCCGGCGACGTGCTCGGCTCCGGGACCTGCGGCAACGGTTGCCTGCTGGAGTTCTGGGGCCGTTCCGGCGCGCAGTCGCCCCCGCCGCTGGCCGTCGGCGACGTGGTCACCATGACCGTCGCCGAGCTCGGCACCATCGAGAACACCGTGGTGGTCGGCCCGCCCCTGCACCCGGTCCCGCCGGCCCGCCGCAGAGTCCGCTCCGGCTCCTAGTGTCGACTGGACACTAGCCGGTGAGCAGCAGGACGCGGTGGCCGAGCTGCTGGCAGGCCACCAGGGCGACCTCGACGTCCAGCCTGCCGTCGCCGAGTGGCCGGCCACGGATCTCCTCGGCCTTGCGCACCCGGTAGTGCACGGTGTTCTTGTGCAGGTGCAGCCGTGCGGCGGCGTCTGTGAAGCTGCCGCCGGTCTCCAGGAAGATCCGGACGGTCTCCCGCAGCCGGGCCATGCCCTCGTCGTCGCGGGCCAGCTCGCCGAGCGTGCGGGCGACCCAGGTGCGCAGCGCGTCCAGGTCCTCGGACAACATCGCGGCGATGCTCACGCGCGCGAAGTTCAGCACGGCCGGCAGGTGTTCGCCCGATGTCTCGGCCACCGTCTTGGCCCGCAGCGCCTCCCGGTGCGAGGAGCGGAACCCGGCCAGCCCCGCCGCCGGTTCGCCGAGCGTGATGCGCAGCGGGGAGTCCTCACCCAGGTTCGCGGTGAGCGTCTGCTCGTCCAGCCGCATCGAGGGCGGCCCGGACAGCCATGCCCACAGCGTGTGGTCGTCAGCCAGTACGGCGAGCGGGCGGCCACCGTGCGCACCGGCGAGCACCCCGGCGGCGGACTCCGCCCACTTCGACGCGTTCGGGGTGTCGATCTCGACCCAGGCGACCGCCGCGATGTGCCAGCCGCGCATCCGGTAGCCGATCATCGCCTCGGCGGTGCTCAGGTCGAGCGTGTCGTCGTCGAGCACCGTGCGCAGGGCCACCGCGCGGGCGGCGTCGGTGCGCTGGGTCCACAGCTTGCGCTCGGTCTCGTAGATCTCCAGCAGGTGCTCGGACACCTGGTCGATGTAGCGCCCGATGACCGAGACGACCTCCTGGGCGCACGCGAGCAGCACGTCGGCGGCCAGCTCCTTGGTACCCAGCCGGCGCAGCAGCCACTGGATCACCCGCTCCTGGCCGAGCCGGTACGCCCGCAGCAGGCCCTCGATCGGCAGGTCGCGCTGCGCGAAGCGGCGGGCGTACGCGGCGGCAGCCGCCGGCACGTCGATCCGGTCCAGCGGCAGCCCGTGCAGCAGCACGTCGAAGATCGTGGAGAGGTTCGACGAGGTGCTCGCGGCCATCAGCTCACGGACGGCCTCGTCGCCCTGGAACGCGGGGATCTGTTCGAGGAACAGGGCGGCCAGCTCGGCCGTCAGGGCCGGCACCTGTGCGTCCAGCTCCCGTGCCACCTGCGCGACGACCTGGCGGGTGGTCGCGTCGGCGGTCATGCCTGACCATAGCGCCAGGCCGAACGCCGCCCGAGCCGTGGTCCGCCCGGCTGAACACGCAACAGGCGGACTGATCGGGACCGGGTCTATGGTCCGGAGCATGACGTCTAGTGTCCGGACCATGGCGAGGTATTTCGACGTCCACCCGGAGAACCCGCAGCGGCGTGCGATCGGGCAGATCGTGGACCTGGTGCGCAACGACGGGTTGATCGTCTACCCGACCGACTCCTGCTTCGCGCTGGGCTGTCAGGTGGGCAACCGGGACGGTCTGGAGCGGATCAGGGAGATCCGGCACCTCGACGACCGGCACCACTTCACGCTGGTCTGCAGCGACTTCGCCCAGCTCGGCAAGTTCGTCCGGATCAGCAACACGGTGTTCCGGATGATCAAGGCGTCCACGCCGGGCCA
>DATAYB010000753.1:0-6382 GCA_036272795.1 Pseudonocardia sp. | reverse complement strand
CCGGTCCGCACGTGCGTGACCGTGTGGTCGGCTTCGGCAACCGGGGCGACCGCGTCTCCCAGCTGGGCTCGCAGCGTGGCGACCGGGTCAGGTGCCGGGACGGCCAGCCGAGCGACCGCTGGCTGAGGGTGCGGAACCAGCGCAACGGTGTGGTCGGCTGGGTCAGCGACTGCTTCATCGACAACTGAGTCCGCGCCGGCCCGGACTCTGGCCTGAGCCCAGCCTGCGGGCCGGCTACGGGCGGGTGGCGGTGTCCGGGGTTGCGGCCTCGGGCTGGTCGGCGGGTGCGGCGGTCGGCTGATCGGAGCTGGTCGGCGTGCCTTCGAGGGCTGCCGGCTGAGCTGTCGGCGCGACCTGCGGAGTGTCCGTGGCCGCGGCGGCCTGAGCGCCGTCGGCGTCCGGCGTGGCGGGCTTGGCGTCATCGTGGATGCCAGAGATCTCCGACTTGAGGATCCGCGCCGAGCGGCCGAGGCTGCGGGCCGCGTCGGGCAGCCGGCGGGCACCGAACAGCACGACCGCCACCAGGATCACGATCAACCAGTGGGTGGGACTCAGCTCGCCCATGACCTATCAGCTCTTCTCGTTGGCGGTCAGCTGGATCTGACCATTGGCTACGGTAATCGGTGCGCTCGGCGCCGGGCCAGGCGCCGGCCCACCGGAGAACACCGGCCCTCCGGAGGGGGCGGGAGCAGCAGGGGACGCCGGTCCGCCGGGGGACGCGGGGCCACCGGGGATCGTGCCACCCAGGTCGAGCTGGCCGAGGCGCGCGGCCGCCGGGCCCGGGATCAGCACCGCCGCCATGCTCGGCCCCAGACCGGCGCCCGCCCGACCCTCCGCGCTGCCGGCACCCGCCGTCCTGCCCGGCCCCATCGCGCCCGGGATGGTCGCGCAACCCGCCAACGCCACCGCCGCGGCCAACCCGGCACCCGCGAGCACCCGGCGCCGACCCACCAGGCCCACCACGCCGAGCGGGGACGGCCGGGACAGCCGAGCCCGCGCCGGAGACCGCACGGCCCGGACCCAACGGACCCGCCGCGCACGCGGGACCAGCGGCAACAGTCCGAACCCGATCAGGAACGACAACAGATGGCCGAGGTCGGCGATCTCGTGGTCGACCACCAGCACCAGGCCGAGCCCGGCGGCACCGACCAGCGCGGCGGCCACCCGGTAGCCGGGCCTGGGTACTTGGTGCAGCAGTAGCCCGAGCGCGGTCAGCAGCGCGTAGCTGACGCCCACGTCGGCGGCGTGCGCGACGGCCGGGCTGAGCAGGCCGTGGCGCAGCAGGCAGGTCGTGGCGACCAGGGTGAGCAGGGTGGCGCCGACGTGCCCGGTGAGCACCGCGACCAGCCAGCGGGCGGTGCCCAACCAGTGCTCCAGCGGCACCATGACCAGCAGCAACGCGGCCAGTGCGCCGTACGTCACCAGCGGGCTGGTGTCGAGCCAGAACGCCGACCCGATCAGCACCTGGACCGGCACCCGCGCCATGTTGGCCAGGTTCGTGGACTCGCTGATCAGCAGCCGCTGGCCGAGGTGGTCGTCGACGGTGCTCAGGGTGAGCTGGGTGACCAGCAGCGTGAACAGGTAGATCAGGGTCCCCGGGGCCGTGCGCGCGTAGATCCAGAGCCGGGAGGCCACCCGGCCCGGGACCGCACGCCCGATCACCATGTCTCCATCATCTACCGCCGAGCAGCAGGTTGAACTGAACACGACCATGTCGAGACCAAGAACGGGCTCAGGATTGCGGTCGCGGTTACCCTCGACAGACCGGCCCGAGGGGCGTCGGTGCGACCCGGAGGTGGCCATGAGCGGGGGGAATCGGGAGTTCCAGTTGGGTGGGGTTAACCACCTGGCGCTGGTCTGCTCGGACATGGCGCGAACCGTGGAGTTCTACTCCGGGCTGCTCGGGATGCCGCTGATCAAGACGATCGAGCTGCCCCGTGGCATGGGACAGCACTTTTTCTTCGACTGTGGCAATGGCGACAGCCTGGCGTTCTTCTGGTTCCCGAACGCGCCGGAGGGTGTGCCCGGGGTGTCCTCGCCGGCCGCCAAGCCCGGCGAGGGGGAGATCGTCAGCGCGGTCGGCTCGATGAACCACGTGGCGTTCTCGGTGCCGCCGGAGCGGTTCGACGACTACTACGCGAAGCTGCAGACGAAGGGCGTCGAGGTCAGCCCGGTGCTGAACCACGACGACAGCCCGGGCGGCGCGACGCGGGAGCTGCACGACGGCGTGTTCGTCCGGTCGTTCTACTTCACCGACCCGGACGGTGTGCTGTTGGAGTTCGCCTGCTGGCTACGCGAGTTCGGCCCCGCCGACGTGTCCCACACACCGCGCGGCGCCATCCAGCGAACCGCGTCGACCGGCGCCTGAACCCGGTGCCCGGCGACGTCGCGCGGGAGTTCGTCGGCCTGCCGTCCCCACTGGCGCCGAGAGCGGGCGCCGGTGGGCACCCCTGCCAGGGTGTCTACCACCGCCCGAGCGGTGCGTGGCCGACCACCGCGTTCCTCGCCACGCACTACAACGTGGACTTCGCAGAGCACTACCTGGCCGAGTACCTGGCCCGGCGCGGCTACGGCTTTCTCGGCTGGAACACCCGGTTCCGGGGTAACGAGGCGTACTTCCTGCTCGACCACGCGCTCGCGGAGATCGGCGTCGGTATGCGCTGGCTGCGCGAGCGCGCCGGTGTCGAACGCGTCGTGCTGCTGGGCAACTCCGGCGGCGGCTCGCTGATGGCGGCGTACCAGTCGCAGGCCGTCGAGCCCAACGTCACACCGTCCGGGAGCCGGGCCGCCGACGCGATCGCCGAACTGCCGGCCGGTGACCTCTACGTCTCGCTCGCCGCGCACCCGGGTCGGCCCGACGTGTTCACGGCATGGATGGACCCGTCCGTGGTCGACGAGTCCGACCCGCTCTCCGTCGACCCCGCGCTGGACCCGTTCGACCCGGCGCACGGCCCGCCGTTCAGCGCGGAGTTCCAGCGCCGCTACCGGGATGCCCAGCGCGCCCGCAACGAGCGGATCACCGACTGGGCGCTGGCCCAGCTCGCCGCGCTCTCGCGTACCCGCGCCCCGGACCGGCTGTTCCACACGCCGCGTACCTGGGCCGACCTGCGCATGATCGACCCGGCCATCGAGCCGTCCGAGCGCCCGGCGAACCGCTGCTACCGGGGTGACCCGCTCGCCGCCAACTACGGGGTGTTCGGGGTCGGCGTCCAGTCGACGCTGCGGACCTGGCTGTCCATGTGGAGCCTGCGCACCTCGCAGTGCAGGGCCGCCCCACATCTGGCCCGGGTCACCGTGCCGGCGCTCGTCGTGCGCGCGCTGGCCGACACAGGCGTCTACGAGAGCGATGCCCATGCCATCCTCACCGCGCTCGCCACCCCCGACAAGCAGCTGCACGAGCTCCCCGCCGACCACTACTTCACCGAGCCACCCACCGCCCGCGACGACCTCGCAGACCTGATCACCACGTGGCTCACGACCCACTGACCCGGGCCCACCGCACCCTGTGAGTGGTGTTGGTCGCTAATAGCGACCAATACCACTCACAGGTCAGTCCGTCGGCGGCCAGTTCTCGAGCTCCGCCCACAGCTCGGCGGGGATGTCGACCTCGGCGTGCCGCTGGGCCGCCTCGACCTCCGCCACACTGCGCAGCCCGAGCAGGATCCCGGTCACGGTCGGGTGGCGCAGTGGGAAGCGCAGCGCGGCGGCCGCCAGCGGGACGTCGAACTCGGCGCACCGGGCTGCCATCGCCTGCGCCCTGGCCAGCACCGAGGGCGCGGCCGGGGCGTAGTCGTAGTGCGCGCCGGGGCGCGGGTCGGCGAGGATGCCGCTGTTGAACACACCGGCCACCAGCACCCCGACCTGCCTGCTCGCACACAGCGGCAGCAGCTCGTCGTCGGCGCCGCGGTCCAGCAGCGAGTACCGCCCGGCGACCATCACGCAGTCCACGTCGGTCTCGCGTACGAACCGGCTGAGCATCGCGGTCTGGTTCATGCCGACCCCGATCGCGCCGATCGCACCCTCCGCGCGCAGCCGGGCCAGCGCCGGGAAGGCCTGCTCGCTGGCCGCCGCCCAGTGGTCGTCAGGGTCGTGGATCAGCACGACGTCAAACCGGTCCATGCCGCTGCGCTCCAGGCTCTCGGCGAGCGACCGGTACACGCCCTGCTCGGTGTAGTCCCGCACCCGGACCAGGCTCTGGTCGCCGTAGAACGCGAAGTCGCCCGGCGCGCTCTGCCCGGGCACCAGCAGCCGGCCGACCTTGGTGGACACCGTGGCTTCGGCGCGTGGCCGGCCGGCGAGGAAGGCCCCCAGTCGCCGCTCGGCGAGCCCGGCCCCGTAGTGCGGCGCGGTGTCGAAGTAGCGGATCCCGGCGTCCCAGGCCGCGGCGCACGCGGCGGCCGCGTCGGCGTCGGTCAGCTCTTCGTAGAGGCCGCCGAGTGGCGCGGTGCCGAAGCCGATCCGGCTCACCGTGACCGGCGAGCGGCCCAGCGGGCGGCGTTGGTCGACCAGCCGGGTGTGCGGGGCGGTCATCGTGGTCCGGCCGGTGCGTCGGTCGGGTGTGCCATCGGCATCTCCGTGGGTGGTGTCTCAGCGGGCGGTAGACCAGCGGACGGCGGCTCGGCCTCGGCGGCCAGCTGTGCGCGCAGCCAGCGCTCGGAGGTGTGCACGTGCACCAGCGCGGCGGCCATGGCGACGGTGGCGTCCCGGTCGGCCAGCGCGGTGTAGATCGCGGTGTGCTGCTCGAGCGTGCGGTCGACGGCGCCCCGGTCCACGGTGGCCCGCCACGCCCTGGCGCGCAGGGTATGGCTGGAGATGCCGTCCAGCAACGCGGTGAGTGCCTCGTTGCCGGTCGCCGCGCTCACCGAGGCGTGGAAGGCCGCATCGTGCCGGATCAGCAGCTCGACGTCGTCGGCCGCCGCGCGCATGGCCTCCAGGTGGCGGCCCACCTCGGTGAGCTGCAGGTCGGTGATGCGGGTGGCGGCGAGCGCGGTGGCGGCCGGTTCGAGGAGCCGCCGGATCTCGGTGAGCTCCAGCAGCGTGCCGGTGCCCATCATCTCCACCGCGCTGCCCAGCCCCGCGAGCAGCAGGCTCGGCGCCAGGCTGGTCACGTAGGTGCCGTCGCCCCTGCGCACGTCCAGTACCCGGGCCACCGCGAGCGCCTTGACCGCCTCGCGCACCGGGCTGCGGGACACGCCCAGCTCGGCGGCGAGCTCGTGCTCGGCCGGTAGCTTGGAACCGGCGGGGAACCGGCCGGACTGCACGAGCTCGCGGATGCGGGAGATCGCCTCGTCGGTCAGCGACATCCGTGCCGTTCCTCCCGGTGGACGCGCGGGTGAGCAGGGCCCGCGAGCCGGTCACCGGTGGGTCTGCACATCTGATGTCCACCCCCCGACATCACGATAGACATCAGACCGATCCACGCCGACCGCTGGCTCGCGGGCCCTCTTTCCCCAGATGGCCTGCGCGCCGGTGCTTCGTTGTGCCTGCCGTCACGGGGAAGACATATGATGTATGAGCCGACGCCGCGAGGCAAGGGTTGCGCTGGTCAGGAGCCGCGGACGCGGTCGGTGGCAGGCCTCGCGCAGCGGCCGAGCAGGGATAGCGAGCGAGGGAGAACGATGACCGAGGGACCGGAGTTCGACGGGTTGCGCGCGGTGGTCACCGGCGGTGCGTCCGGCATCGGGCTGGCCACGGCGCAGCTGCTGAGCCGGCGGGGTGCCCGGGTGGCCACGCTGGACCTCGAACCGAAGGTCCCCGAGCCGCTGATCGGCATCCGGGCCGACGTGTCCGACGACGCCTCGGTGCGTGCCGGGGTGGCCGCCGCCGCCGAGCAGCTGGGCGGCATCGACATCCTGGTCAACAACGCCGGCGTCGGCGCCCAGGGCAGCGTGGAGGACAACTCCGACGACGAGTGGCGCAAGGTCTTCGAGATCAACGTGCTCGGCCTGGTGCGGGTCAGCCGCGCGGCGTTGCCGTACCTGCGTGGCTCTGCGCACGGCGCGATCGTGAACACCTGCTCCATCGCGGCCACGGCCGGCCTGCCCCAGCGCGCGGTCTACTCCGCGTCGAAGGGCGCTGTCCTGTCCCTGACCAGGGCGATGGCCGCCGACCTCGTCGCCGAGGGCATCCGGGTGACCTGCGTGAACCCGGGCACGGCGCACACCCCGTGGATCGGCCGGCTGCTCGCCGCCACCGACGACCCGGATGCCGAGCTCGCCGCCCTGGCGGCCCGCCAGCCGATGGGCCGGCTGGTGTCCGCCGAGGAGGTCGCCTCGGCGATCGGTTACCTGGCCAGCCCGACCTCCGGCGCCACCACCGGCACCGACCTCGCCGTGGACGGTGGCATGTTCGGGCTGCGGGTCCGGCCGAGGCCGGCCAACCC
>DATAYB010000752.1:0-7199 GCA_036272795.1 Pseudonocardia sp. | reverse complement strand
GAGATCGACCGGCTCACCGCGCCGGCCGACATCCATGGGCTCACCCGGCAAGCCGGCGAGGCGGTGGCGTCATGACCCCCGGCTGGGCGTTCCTGCTGGCCGCCGGCGTGGTGGAGATCGCCTGGGCACAGAGCATCCCGCCGACCAACGGCTTCACCCGGCTCTGGCCGAGCCTGATCTGCCTGGCGCTCTGTGTCGCGGTGATCTACCTGCTCGCACTCGCCTGCCGGACGGTGCCGGTGAGCACGGCGTACGTGGTGTTCACGGGAATCGGCGCGGCCGGCGCCGTGCTGATCGGGCTGACGGTGCACGCCGACCGGGTCACCCCGGCGCGGCTGGCCGCCGTGGCGCTGATCGTCGGCGGGGTGCTGCTCGCGCACACCGCGGCCGAGGCCTGAGGCGGACCGGGACGGACGAGGGTGGTCACTACCATCACGCCGGTGAGCCTGCCGACCGAGCCGCCGCGTCCCCAGCGGGCGGAGCGGGCGGACGCGGCGCGGAACCGGGCGCGGGTGCTGGCGGCCGCCGCCGAGCTGTTCCGCCGCGGCGACCCGCGCTCGGTGACCATGGACGACGTGGCCAAGGCCGCCGGCGTCGGCAGGGCCACCCTGTACCGGCGCTACCCGGACGTCGTCTCGATCGCCGAGGCGCTGCTCGGTGAGTACGAGTACGAGCTGCAGGAACAGCTGCTGCGCGGCGAGCCACCGCTCGGACCGGGACCGGCGCCCGTGCCAGGCAGCCCGCCGGCTCCGAGCCCCGCCGAGCGGCTGGCCGCGTTCTACGCCGCCATGGTCACCATGCTGGAGGAGCACCTTCCGCTGGTGCTCGGCGCGGACGCGGGCGCGACGCGGCTGGCCATCGGTACCTACCGGTTCTGGTGGGCACACGTGCGCTCGCTCGTGGTGGCCTCGGGTGTCACGGACGACCCCGATGCACTGGTCGACGCACTGCTCGCGCCGCTGGCCGCCGAGGTCTACCAGCACCAGCGCGAGCAGCTCGGCCTCAGCCCCGAACGGATCACCGCCGGGCTGCGCCTACTGGCCCACCGCGCGCTCGACTGACCATGCTGGGCCGGCCAACCGGGCGGATCAGGCCGGACCGCTGCGCAAGGTCTGGGACGGACTCACCCCGTAACGGGCCTCGTGGGCGGCGGCGAACCTGCCCAGGTGGGTGAAGCCCCAGCGATGCGCGATCGTCGAGACGCTCGTGCCGAACCGGTCCGCCGCTGCGAGCTCGTCGTGTGCACAGCGCAGCCGGACACCGCGCAGATGTTCCAACGGAGTCTCACCAAGGTACTCGCGGAACCCCCGCTGCAGGGTTCGGACGCCGACGCAGCAGTGGGCCGCGATGTCGGCGACCGTAAGTGGTTCGGTGGCGTGCCCGTGCATGTACTCGATCGCCTCGGTGACCGCCCCGGGGCGGCACGCTGTGACCGGTCCACCAGTCGGTGCACGGCGGGGTTTCGCGGTCGCGGTAACCAGACCGCCGATCAGGGTGGCCGCGAGGGAGGCTACGACCAGCGGTTCCCGCAGTAGGCTGCTCCCGCGGCGGAGCTGTCGGTTGACCGTCCGGACCAGATCTGCCCAGTCCCGGCCGGGGCCGGACACCACGTCCAGGGTCGACTCGAACCGCACCGGCTCATCGGTCTCGCTGCCGGCCCACTCGGCGAACGTGTCCTCCAGTGCGCGGCGGTCGATCTTCACGCAGAGCTGGCGGCAGTTCTCCTCCCAGCGGGTCAACACGGTCCGATCGACCGGCCCGTAGAGGGCGGCCCGCCCGGGGGTGACAACGGTCGACTCCCGTCCATGCAGGGAGTTGAGCGTGCCGCTCAGGGGCAGGTTGACGTGGTAGCTGCTGTGAAGCACGCCGCAGTCGATGCGCACGTCCGCCCCGTAGCTCAGGTCGCCGATCAGCACCGGGCCGATTCGCGCGGCGTGTAGCGACATGTCGAAGTGCCCTGGGCCGCCGAGCACCTCGAACTCCTGCGGGTAGAACGTCTCGCAGCCGATCCGACGCGCCTCAGCTACGTCCTCGGTCGACCGGGCGAGAACCGGGTGGGTCCACGTGGCTGGCGGTTCGTGCACCGCGCCTCCTTGCGCGTGGCTCCGGAAGGAGTCCGGTGCGACGGCCATGCTCCGGCCGCTGCTCGGGTCGTGTCAACCACCGACGGTCCGCCCCGGCGACCGAGACGTTCTGTGGCCAGACCCGGTCGTCAGGTGGCTCGTGCCGTCCAGTCCACATTCGTAACGTCGCCGACGACACACGGCTATCGGAGGACAACCATGACCGCGTTCGATGTCACACCAGGGGCGACAGGCCGCTGCCCGGTCTCCGGTATCGCTGCCGAGTTCAATCCGTTCCGGAATCCGTACCTCGCCGATCCGTACGAGTTCCTGGCCAGGGCCCGGGCCGAGGAGCCGGTGTTCTACAGCCCAGAGCTCGACTACTACGTGGTCACTCGCTTTCAGGACATCAGGTCGGTTTTCCGGGACACCGGCAGCTTCTCAGCGGCGATTGCCCTGGAACCGCTCACGCCGCTCTTTCCGTCCTCCATCCAGCAGGTGCTCGACGTCGGTTACCTACCGGGACCGGCACTAGTGAACGAGGACGAGCCGATCCATCTGACCCGCCGCCGTAGGATCGGCGCCGCGTTCCAGCCGAAGCGGGTGAGAGAGCTGGAGCCGCGTATCCGGGCGATCGTGACCGAATACATCGACGAGTTCGTCCGCCGCGGCAGCGCCGACCTCGTGGACGACCTGACGTGGGAGATCCCAGCGCTGGTGATCTTCATGTTCATGGGTGTGCCGGACGGTGAGGCCCAACAGGTCAAACAGTTCGCCGCGCGTCGGACGCTGTTCACCTGGGGCCGCCCCACCGAGGAAGAACAGAACCAACTGGTCGACGACATCGGTATCTACTGGAATTTCTGCAGGTCCCATGTGGCGCGGCTCAAGCAGAACCCGGGTGACGACTTCATGAGCGACGTCATCCGGGTGCATCTCGACGAGCCGGACCTGATCGACGAGACCTATCTGCACAACACAATGTTGAACTTTCTGTTCGCCGGTCACGAGACGACCACCGGTGCGGCGGCCAACGGTTTCCGCGCCCTGTTGGAGAACTCGGAAGCCTGGCGGGACTTGTGCGCCGATCCGGGACGGATCCCGAACGCCGTCGAGGAGATCCTCCGGTACAGCTCCTCGGTGATCGCCTGGCGGCGCCGGGCGACGGCGAGCACGCACATCGGCGGTGTTGAGCTACCCGAGGGCGCGAACGTACTGCTGGTGACCGGATCGGGAAACCACGACGAAGGCATGTTCCACGCCGGCGGGAAGTTCGACATCCACCGCGCGAATGCGAACCGCCACCTTGCCTTCGGCTACGGCAACCACATGTGCCTCGGCGCGCCGCTCGCACGCCTGGAGATGCGCATCATGCTCGAGGAGCTGTGTCGCCGACTGCCGCACCTACGCCTGGTGCCGGACCAGGCCTGGGAGTACTCGCCGAACACATCGTTCCGAGGGCCGTTCCACGTGCTCGTCGAATGGGACCCGGCCGCCAACCCGAATCCCGCCGACCGCCCTTGAGCGGGGCTACCCCAGTCCCGGGGCAACCGGGGGCATACCCCACCCGAAGAGTGGGGCGGACGCCCCCAGCCCGGGGGAAGACTCCCTCGCCCGACACCCCGGGCCAAGAGCATCCTCTCCTACAACCCGAAGACCGGCCGCGACCGACCGGCAGCACGGCGACCTGGGAGGACAGCGATGGGCATGCACAACACCTCGGCCGACGGAGACCCGTTCACGACGGTCATTGGCAAGAACGACAGCTGGTACCCGTGCCCGGACACCGCCTCGGTGGACCGCCACATCGTGGAGCTCTCGCGCCGGATCGGGCACGCCAGGCGCAAGTACCCGGAGCTGGCCAAGTCCTACCGCGCCGACATCGACCTGCTGCTCGACCGCCGCAACTGGCTGGCCGTCACCGAACGCCGGAACGCCGAGCGGGCCACGGAACGGCAGGCCACCGGGCAACAGGACGCCGAGCAGCAAATCCCTGAACAGCCGGCCGCCGAACAGCGCACCGCCGAACAACCGGTCACCGAAGCTGCCTGACGCACGAAGACCACACCAGCCACGACACCGCGCGACCGGCCGAGCTCTCAGTCCCGCTGCAGCGCCTCACTGGGCGTGCGGCCGAACACGGGCCGGTGCTCGGCGGAGAACCGGCTGAGGTTGGGAAAACCCCAGCGCGAGGCCACCGCGCCGACAGTCGTCCTCGTGCGGCGCGCGGGAGCGCAGCTCGGCGTGGGCGCCGTGCAGCCTGATGCGGCGCAGCTCGGCGAGCGGGGTGGCGCGGCCGGCGCGGCGGAAGGCCGCCTGCAGGCCGCGGACGCTGACCCGGGCGGCGGCCGCGATGTCGGCGAGCCCGATGTCGTCCCCGGCCCGTAGCTCCAGGTAGGCCAGCGCGCGGCGCACCGCCGCCTGCGACACCCAACCCGGCGACTCCGAGGCCTGGCCGGCGAACGTACTCGGGTACGCCTCCAGCAGCGCGGCCGCCGCGAGCCGGAACAGCTGCGTCTGCAGCAGCGGGCTGCCGGCGGGACCGTCCGGGGTCCGCGTCCGCGCCAGCGGGAACCGGGTCACGGCGTCCCAGCGCCGGCCGGCGGTGACCGAGGCCGGCGCGCCGAGCTGGAACCGGACCGCCCTCGGCTTCTCGAACCCGCGCAGCTCGGCGGCCGCGCGCTCCAGCTGGCGCCGGTCCAGCACGATGTTGAGCACCTTGCAGTCATCGTGCCAGCGCAGCTGGTAGGACTCCGCAGGCGTCCATCACGAGGGCGTGCGCGCCGGCCGGGACCAGCCCCTCCGCGCTGAAGCGCACCGCGAACCGGCCCCGCACCGGCCTGGTGACCAGCACGAAGTCGTCGAGCGGCACCGGGGCCACCATGACCTGCCGCCCGCCGTAGACGAGGTCGAACAGCTTGAGCCGCGAGAACCCCCTGGCGCTCTGCCGGCACACGAACTGGCTGGCACCGTTCAGCAGCGTCAGCCGGTGCGGGCAGTAGACGTCGCTCAGCCGGGCGCAGGCCTCGTCCGGGTCGGCGGTGTTGATCTCCGGAGTGGCGACAGGCGCCATTGACGACCTCTCTCCAGCCGCAGTGCCCCCCATAGCGCCATCTCAACGCCCGAAAAGAATACTGCGCCAGAGCGGCCTGTTGTGACCGAGCTGCACAACAGGCAGGTTCGCAGCGGAAAAACCCTGCCCCCTGTGGAGTTCGGTAACAACAGGCCGGCCACGCCCCCGCCACGCCCCGCCACGCCCCGGCGACGCCCCAGGCGGCAGCACAGCCGAACAGCGGCGGCGGCAGCTCCTCGGCGAGCACGATCGACTTGAGCCGCGTGTACATGTCCAGCGTCTCCTTGCAGTACTCCCGGCCGAGCCCGCTGCCCTCGTAACCGCCGAACGGCGAGCCGTCCACCAGGTTGAAGTACTGGTTCACCCGGACCGAGCCGGCGCGCAGCCGGTCCGACGTACGCATCGCGTTGCGCAGGTTGGTCGTGTACAGCCCGGGCGGCCAGCCCGTACTCCACGCCGTTGGCCTGCTCGATCATCGCGTCGTAGTCCTTCCAACGGATCACCGGGAGCACCGGGCCGAAGATCTCCTGCTGCGCGATCCGGGTGCTGTTGTCGGTCTCGAACACGGTCGGCTCGATGAACCAGCCGTGCTCCCTCATGGACGTGGCAACGGCCATCGAGGGCACGGAGCACGCGTTCCGCTGTACCGAGATCCGCCGGCGCGGCAGCGGCGCGGCGCCGGCCCGGTTCTTCGGGGAGACGTGCGCGGTGACGACGTCGATGCGCCGCGCGGAGCTGGCCTGGCGCAAGGCACTCGCGGCCCAGACGATCGCCGACGTCGGCGCCGAGGCCGAGGCGCACGCCCCCGGCCTCACCGACTACGCGCGCCGCGCCGCCCCCACCTGGTAGCGGAGCACTCAGATCTGTCGTTCTATTGACGATAGATTGCATGGCGCTATATTGTTTGCGACTCCCGCACGACCCACCACGCGAAGGGACCGCCGTGTCGACACCGGACATCCCGCAAGCTGAGCTGCCCCAGACTGATCTGCCGCAAACCATGACCACCATGGAAGCCTGTATGACGCTCGCCGCCGGCACCGAGGACGAGTTCTGGAAGGTGCAGGAACGCATGGCGCCGGTAGTCGCGGCCCAGCCGGGGTTCCAGGCGGTGATCGGCGGCCCGATCGCCAACTCGTCGTGGCTGTACTTCTGCGGCAAGTTCGCCACGCCCGACCTCATGGACGAGTGGTACCGCAGCCGGCGCCACGAGCCGGTGATGCGCAAGGCCCACAAGACCTGGTTCGACAGCTTCTACATCCGCAAGTGGCGGCTGCCGGCCGAGGGCGAGGAGCTCGCCGGCCCGCTGTTCCTCGAGACGGCGATCGTGCCGCCGGCAGCGCTCGAGCCGGAGCGGCTCGAGGCGCTGGTCCGCTCACTCGCGGAGGCGCTGCCCCGGTTCGACACGCTGCCGTTCGAGACGCTGGAGGGCCAGTTCGAGCCGCAGCCGTTCCAGCTCGTCGGGCCGCTCGAGGAGTTCCCTCAGGTCGCGCCGGTGCGGTACCTGCTGATCACGCACTGGCCGGACGCCGCCACGCTGGCCGCCTGGCAGGACTCCGAGACGTACCGCGCGCTCGGCGAGCTCGGCGCGGTGACCAGCCAGGTGAGCGTGCTGATCCGGCACAGCCCCGGCGAGCGCAACGGACTCAACGCCGACGGCTCCGCGCGCGGCTGGGCCCGGCAAGCGGCGACCGTCTGAGCGCGAGCGGTCCAGCCCCGGCCTGTTGCTGCCGAACTGCACAGGAGGCGGGTCTCGGAGCGCGAAAACCTGCCTGTGGTGGAGTTGGGTAACAAGGGCCGCCCTCGGGCGCCGGCCGCAGGGGCCGCCCTCGGGCGCCAGCCGCGCGATCCCGTGATCATCAGGACGCCAGGGCTGTTTGATCAAGCCGCCAACAGCCCTCCGGTCCTGATGATCACGAAAAGGCGGCCACCCGCTCAGCTCGCTACCGCAGATCAGGCGCTCGCCGCCGGCAGTTCACGCACGGCCGGCGGCCAGGCCGACGCCCCGAGCTCCCGCGAGATCGACCGTGCCGCCGTGCGCACGGCCTCGGTGGCGGCGGCGT
>DATAYB010000751.1:0-14074 GCA_036272795.1 Pseudonocardia sp. | reverse complement strand
GCCAGCCCCGCGGTGCCGTTCATGAGCGGTACCAACGTGGTGGTCGACGGCGCGCTCACCAGGGGTGTCCAGTTCTGACGCGGGCCCCCCGGCTGGGCGCACGGAGCCGGCCCGTGCGAGCAGGCTCACGGCGAACGCATTGCCAGCCCGGGTAACGTCGCCCGCGTGCGTCCGCAGATTCCGCTGCTCAAGACACTGGGCGCCGTTGTGCTGTCCGGGGTGCTGCTGGCCGCGATGGTCTCCCCGGCCGCCGTCGGCCTCGGCCTGCTGTCCAACCAGCTGGCGGACACCGCGCACCGCTCCGCCGGGGCACTGACCGACTCCCGGCTGGCCGCCGACCAGATGCCGCTGACCACCACGGTGCTGGACCGCACGGGCGCGCCGCTGGCCTACCTGTACGACCAGTACCGGCTGCCGGCGAACTTCAACCAGATCGCGGACAGCATGAAGGCCGCGATCATCTCCATCGAGGACCGCCGGTTCTACGACGAGGAGGGCATCGACCCGCTGGCCACGCTGCGGGCGGCGCTGCACAACACCTCCGGCGGCCCGCTGCAGGGCGCTTCCACGATCACCCAGCAGTACGTGAAGAACTACCTGATCAACGTGGTGGACCGGGACGACCCGGCGGCCCAGGCGGCGGACCGCGCGGACACCGTGCTGCGCAAGCTGCGCGAGGCCCAGATGGCCGTCCGGCTGGACCGGAGCACCCCCAAGAACGACATCCTCACCGGCTACCTGAACCTGGTGGAGTTCGCCGGCAACATCTACGGGGTCGGCGCCGCGTCGGCGGCCTACTTCCACACCACGCCGGCCCAGCTCACCGTGCCGCAGGCCGCGCTGCTCGCCGGCATGGTCAACAACCCGAACCTGTACAACCCGTACACCCACCCGCAGCAGGCACTGACCCGGCGCAACCTGGTGATCGACTCGATGGTGTCAACCGGGTCGCTGCAGGCCGACGTCGCCGGGCCGGCGAAGGCCACGCCGCTGGACGTGGTGCCGGACGGGCCGACGGTGCCCGGCGGCAACTGCTTCTCCGCCGCGCCGGACGCCGGGTTCTTCTGCGACTACGTGGTCAGCTACCTGCGGGGCGCCGGCTTCACCACCGACCAGCTCGACACCGGCGGCTACACGATCGCCACCACGATGGACCCGGGCGCGGCGGACGCGATGAAGGCGGCCGTGCTGCAGAACGTGCCGGCCGCGCAGGACGGGGTGGCCAACACGTTCGCGCTGGTCAAGCCACAGGACGGCGGCCACCAGGTGGTGGCGATGGTGGCCAACCGCAACCTGGGCACCGACGCCAAGGCAGGCGGCACGGTGACCAACATCGTGTCGAACGCGAGCAACGTGTTCGGCGCCGGTTCGTCGTTCAAGATCTTCACCACCGCCGCCGCGCTGGAGCAGGGCATGGTCGGCTTCGACTCCGAGCTGCCGAACCCGAACTCGGACTGCTTCACACCGGAGCGGGCCGACCGCAACACCAAGTGCTACCCCGTCTCCAACGACGGCAACTACGCCGACCCGATTAGCCTGCAGAGCGCGCTGGCCACCTCGCCGAACGTGGCGTTCGTGAACCTGGAGTCGAAGGTCGGCACGCCGGCGGTGGTCCGGATGGCCGAGCGGCTGGGGCTGCGCCAGACCATGCGCACCAACGCCGCCGGCGGCACCCCGATCACCGACACTGGCAACCCGCTCGCCAAGCGGCCGGAGTACAACCAGCCGCAGTCGAAGTTCTACCAGGGCCTGCTGTCGTTCACCCTCGGCGTCAGCCCGGTCAGCACCCTCGAGATGGCGAACGTGGCCGCCACCCTGATGGACGGCGGCAGGTGGTGCCCGCCGAGCCCGGTGCTTTCGGTGAGCGACCGCGCCGGCCGGCGCCTCTCGATCGCCCAGCAGCCGTGCGAGCAGGCGATCTCCACCGGCCTGGCGGACACCCTGCTGGCCGGCCTGAGTAAGGACACCACCGCCGGCACGTCGGCGGCGGCCGCCTCGGCGGCGCGCTGGACCCGCCCGGACATCGGCAAGACGGGCACCACGAACGACAGCGAGTCGGTGGCCTTCGTCGGCGGCGT
This sequence comes from Pseudonocardia sp., assembly GCA_036272795.1. Lineage (GTDB taxonomy): Bacteria > Actinomycetota > Actinomycetes > Mycobacteriales > Pseudonocardiaceae > Pseudonocardia. Next base: position 11,996 of record DATAYB010000751.1, on the reverse strand, counting down.
GAACGGCTACGGGGCCTCGTCGATGTTGTTCGCCGACGGCCGGCACCCCCGCACGCTGTGCCCGGGCCCGCCGGTGCACCTTGGTGACTGCGGGCACGGCGCCTTCGGTGGCACGGTCGCGGCGCCGCCGTACTTCAAGGCGATGACCAAGATCCTGGCCGGCCAGCCCAACCAGCCGATCCCGGGGCCGGACCCGGCGTACGTGACCGGCAAGGGCCAGCAGGACAGCAGCGACAACTCCGACTCGAGCGACTCGGACTCGAGCGACTCCAGCAACTCGGACTCGACCGACTCCAGCAGCTGTCACCACAAGAAGAAGAAGAAAAAGAAGCACAGCGACAGCAGCGACAGTAGTGACAACAGCGACAGTAGTGACAGCAGTGACAACTCCGACTGCAGCCACAGCTCGACGCTGCCACCCGGACCGGTCCTGCAGCAGGTGGTGGCCCCATACACGATCGGACAGCAGGACTCGGCGGCCAGCCAGACGCTGAGCCAGGCCGGTTACGCGGTGCGGCCGGTGCAGCTGCCGTCGGGGGCGCCGCGCGGCCAGGTGATCGGGCAGAGCCCGCAGGGCAACGTGCCGACCGGCACCGTCGTCACCGTCTACACGAGCTCCGGCGCCGCGCCTGTCCCGGCGCCCACGCCGTAACCGCGCAGGTCAGGCGCTGGTCGGGTTGAGCTCAGGCGGGCTCGGGCCGACCGGAGCTCAGGTCAGGCCGAGGGCGGCGGCGATCTCGGGGTAGCCCGCGCCGGCCTGGCCGGCGTAGAAGGCGTCGGCGTCGGCCCGCTCGTCGGCACTGTTGCGCACCTTGGCCAGCACGTAGAGCCGGGCCAGGTGGGCGGTCGCGCGGTCCTGCTCAGGGATCTGCGGATCCACCGGGCCGAACGGGGCCTGCTCGGGACGCAACCCGGCCAGCCGGCGAGCCCATCTCCAGGCGAGCTCGGCGACCTCCCGGTCGAGCTCACTGCGCTCCGACTTGCTGAGCTCCCGCAACTGCCTCGCCGCGCTGGCGCTGCTCTTCGCCATGGCACAACTGTCGTCTTCCGGGGCCGGTCCGGCAAGGGGCATGTCGCCAGGAGCCACAAATAGACGATTGTGTGGCTCTGTCGTCACCAACCCCGGGTTCCCTCGTTATAACTCCCGGAGCCCGAGTCCGCCTGTTCGGCCACCCGGCATCTCGTACAACGCGAAGGGACATGCGTGGATATCCTCTCGCGGTACAGGGGCACCCGGTTGGGCGGCATGGTGGCCACCGTCGTGGGCCGAATGCACGAGTCCTTCGTGACGGCCGGCCGAATCCTGGTGATGAGCGCGTCCTCGCTGCGCTACCTGGTGACCGGCCTCGTGCGGGGTGAGTTCCAGTACAAGGAGTTCATCTCGCAGGCCTGGTTCGTGGTCGGCGTCGCGGTGATCCCCACGCTGCTCGTCGCTGTGCCGTTCGGCGTGATCATCTCGATCCAGATCGGCAGCCTGGCCCAGCAGGTCGGCGCCACCTCGTTCATCGGGGCGGCGAACGGCCTCGGCGTGATCCGGCAGGGCGCGCCGATCGTGGTCGCGCTGCTGCTGGCCGGCGCGGTCGGCTCGGCGATCTGCAGCGACCTGGGCGCGCGCACCATCCGCGAGGAGATCGACGCGATGGAGGTGCTGGGCATCTCGCCGATCCAGCGGCTGGTGGTGCCCCGGATCCTCGCCACCATGCTGGTCGGCATCCTGCTCTGCGGCGTCGTCGCGTTCGCCGGTGTGCTGACGGGCTTCCTGTTCAACGTGCTGGCCCAGGGCGGCACGCCGGGCAGCTACATCGCCTCGTTCGCCGCCTTCGCGCAGCCAGCCGACCTCGCGCTGGCAGAGGTCAAGTCGGCCCTGTTCGGCGTCCTGGTGGCGCTGGTGGCCTGCTACAAGGGGCTCAACGCGAAGGGCGGCCCGAAGGGCGTCGCGGACGCGGTGAACGCCACCGTGGTGCTCTCGGTGGTGCTGCTGTTCGCCGTCAACGTGGTCATCACCGAGATCTACGCGGCCCTCGTGCCGCAGCGACTGGGCTGAGGGGATCGCAGTGCTGACCGACCGCAACGACGCGCCGGCCCGACAGGGACGCCGATGACCGACGCCATGCCGGGACCGGTGCGCCTGCTGGGCAACGCCGCCCGCCGCCCCTACAACGCGCTCGCCGGGCTGGGCCACCAGGCCACGTTCGTAGTCCGCTCGTTCGGCGCCATCCCGCTGACCATGCGGTACTACTCGGGCGAGGTGTTCCGGCTGCTCGGGGACATCTGCTGGGGCAGCGGCGCGATCGTGGTCGGCGGCGGCACGATCGGCGTGATGGTGCTGCTGGCGGTGTTCACCGGTGCCTCGGTGGGCATCGAGGGCTTCAACGCGCTGGACATCCTCGGGCTCGCGCCGCTGACCGGGTTCGTCTCCGCGTACGGCAACACCCGTGAGATCGCGCCGCTGGTCGCGGCCGTGGCGTTCGCCGCGCAGGCCGGTTGCCGCTACACCGCGCAGCTCGGCTCGATGCGCATCTCCGAGGAGATCGACGCGCTGGAGTCGATGGCGATCCGGCCACTGCCGTACCTGGTCACGACCCGGATGATCGCGGCGTTCCTGGCCATCATCCCGCTCTACCTGATCGGCATGGGCGGCAACTACCTCGCCACGCAGCTGGTGCTCGGCTTCGGCTTCGGCCAGTCCTCGGGCACCTACCTGCACTACTTCCACGAGTTCCTGGTGCCGATCGACATCTTCTACTCGGTGCTCAAGGCGGTCATCTTCGTGGTGATCGCGACCTTGATCCACTGCTACTTCGGCTTCTACGCCTCCGGCGGCCCGCAGGGCGTCGGCCAGGCCTCGGGCCGGGCGATCCGGACCAGCATCATCGCCATCGTGCTGACCGACATGCTGATCACCATGGCGCTCTGGGGCTTCGACCCCGGCGTCCGGATCTCGGGGTAGCGGCATGCCGTACGTCGCCGATGCGACCGGCCGCGGGCTGCCCGCCGCGACTCTGGCCCGCCGGGGTTTCGTGGCGCTGCTGCTCGTGATCGCGGTCATCGCGCTGCTGCTGATGCAGTACCGGGGTGTGTTCCGGTCGGTGTTCCCGGCGACCGCGGTGGTCACCGACGTCGGCGACGGTGTGACGGCCGGTGCGGACGTGAAGCTGCGCGGGGCGCTGGTCGGCTCGGTCGGCGCGGTCGGGGTGCAGCCGACGGAGGACGGGCTGACCAAGCACGTCATCGACCTGCAGCTGCGGCCCGACCTGGCGATCGGCATCCCCGCCGGTGTGACCGCCCGGGTGGTGCCCACCAACGTCTTCGGCGCCCCCTCGGTGGAGCTGCTCGACCCGGAGACGCCCACCGGCACGAACCTCGCCAGGGGCGCCGTGATCCAGGGCGACACCTCCGAGGCGACGCTGCAGCTGCAGACGGTGATGACCCAGCTGAACAAGGTGCTGCGCGCGGTGCATCCCGCCCAGCTGAACGTGGCGCTGACCAACATCGCGCAGGGCCTGCGGGGCCGGGGCGCCAAGATCGGCTCGATCGTGTCCCGGCTGGACCCTTACCTGACCACCCTGAACGAGCACACCGATGACTTCTCCGCCGACCTGCGGCTGCTCGGCACCGACCTGCAGGGGCTGGCGGACGCCGCACCCGCGCTGCTGGACACGGTGGACAACGCGGTGGTGACCACCAAGACGATCGTCGACAAGCAGCACGAGCTGGCCGACACCCTGACCGGTGCCACCCACACCGCCGACGGCGTGCACGACTTCCTGTCCGACAACGACGACCGGATCATCCGGCTGGTCGGGGACGGCCGAGGCGTCACCAGCATCCTGGCCGACCAGCACAACCTGATCACCAGCTCGCTGCTGAGCCTCGGCCAGGGCACCGGGCAGCTCGGCGCGGCGATCAACCCGCGCGGCGGTGGCTCGCTCTCGCTGCAGTTCACGCTGACGCCGTTCGCGCCGTACACCGCCGCCGACTGCCCGCGCTACCCGGGACTGAACGGCCCGAACTGCGGCAACTCGGTGCCGCCGCCCGGCGCGCTGCCGCCGTCGTTCCCCTTCTACCAGGGCATTCCGGCGCCGCCCCCGCTGCTGCCCAAGAACACCGGCGACTCCGATACGTCGGCCCAGAGCAGCCTGCCGGGCATGTTCCCGAGCATCAGCCCGTCCAGCTACCCCGCACCGGGCGGCACCGTGGGACCGGTGGGCTCGGCCGCCGAGACACGGACGATCGATGCGCTGCTCGGCGCCAAGAACGGCGGGGCCGCGGGTGTGCTGCTGCTCGGCCCGATCGTGCGCGGCGCCACGGTGGTGGTGAAGGCGTGAGCGTCCGACGTGAACTGATCAAGCTGATCGCCTTCGCGCTGGTCGCGCTCGCGGTGCTGTGGCTGCTCTGGTCCACGCTGCTGAACGTGGTGAGCGGCGAGACCAAGTCCTACGTCGCCGACTTCACCGACGTGTCCGGCCTGCACGAGGGCGACAACGTGCGCATCGCTGGCGTGCGGGTCGGCAGGGTGGACGCCCTGAAGCTGGTCGACACGCACGCCGAGGTCACCCTGACCGTGCAGGCCAACCAGCCCGTCTTCGAGAACACCAGGGCGGTGATCCGCTACCAGAACCTGATCGGCCAGCGCTTCGTGTCGCTGGTCCCCGGCCCCGGGGCGGCGCGCCCGCTGCCCGACGGCGGGCGCATCCCGATCGGCCACACCGAGCCGTCGTTCGACCTGTCCGCGCTGCTCAACGGCTTCCAGCCACTGTTCACGGTGCTCCAGCCGGCCGACGTGAACAAGCTGTCGGACTCCATCGTGGCTGTGCTGCAGGGCTCCGGCCCGGAGATCGACCCGCTGCTCGACCAGACCACCCAGCTCACCAACTCGATCGCCGACCGCGACCAGATAGTCGGCAACGTGATCACGAACCTCAACACCGTGCTCGACCAGCTTTCCGGCAAGGGACCCGAGCTCGACTCGCTGATCGCGCAGTCGAGGCGCCTGGTGGACGGGCTGAACTCGAACACCGATGAGATCTTCGGCTCGGTCGAACGGGTCCGTGAGTTCACCGGCAACGCCGACGACCTGATCTCCGACATCCGGTCCGACGTGCATACCGACGTCCGCAACGCCAACCGTGCCTCGGAGACGTTCGTGAACGCGAAGGGCGAGCTGGACGATACGCTGACCGCCTTCCCGACCTTCCTCGGCGGCCTGGCCAGGGTCACCCAGTACGGCTCCTGGCTGAACCTCTACGCCTGCAGCATCACGATCAACATCCCGCCGCTGCCGGGGATCGGCACGTTCCCCGGCGACACCCACAGCGAGGTGTGCCGATGAGCCCGCTGTTCCGGCCGCTGCGCGAGCGCAACCCGTTCTGGCTGGGGGTCGTCGCGGCCGCCATCGTCGTGCTGCTCGTGCTGGGTACGCTCGGCTTCGGGGCGCTCGGCCTCGGCCAGTCCCGCTATAGGGCCGAGTTCGCCCAGGCCGGCGACCTGCGCCCCGGCGACCCGGTGCGGGTGGCCGGCATGGACATCGGTGAGATCACGTCCACCGGCCTGGAGGGCGACCATGTGCTGGTGTCCTTCCGGATCCAGCGCGACATCAAGGTCGGCGCCGACTCCACCGCGTCGATCAAGCTGGCCACCCTGCTCGGCGGCCGGTACCTGGAGCTGACGCCGGCCGGCACCGGCGAGCTGCCGAACGGCCGGATCGTGCTGGCCCACACCACGGTGCCCTACGACCTGCAGACGGTGATCCAGACCGGCACCCCGCTGGTGGAGGACCTGGACTCGGCGAAGCTGCGGGCCGCGCTGCAGGCGGTGTCCAACAACCTGCGCGGTGACGGCCCGAGGGTCAGCGCCGCGCTGGACGGTCTGTCCCGGCTGTCCGCCGTGGTGGTCGCCCGGCGCGACCAGTACGCCCAGCTGATCACCAACGCGGACACCGTGACCACCCTGGTGAACCAGCGCAGCGACAAGCTGTTCGCGCTGATGGGGCAGTCCGACACGCTGCTGCGCGAGCTGCTGCGCCGCCGGGACGTGATCCGGGGCATGCTGACCGACCTGGCCTCGCTGACCGACGAGCTGCGCAAGACGATCGACGAGAACCAGTCGCAGGTCGGCTCGCTGCTCGACAACGCCCGCGACCTGACCGACGTGCTGCGCAAGCAGGACGACTCGGTGGACCGGGCGCTGCAGCTACTCGCGCCCGCCGGCCGGTACCTGACCAACGCGTTCGGCAACGGCCCCTACGCGGACGTCTACCTGCCGTACTCGATCCTGCCGGACAACATCCTGTGCCGGGTCGGCGCGGTCTCGGGGTGCAAGTGATAACGCGACTGTTCCCGCGCACCCGGCCGGCGGCGCCCCGGCGGCTCTTCGGCGCGTTCGGTGCCCTGCTGGTGGCGCTGCTCGTGGGCGGCACGGTGTCGGGCTGCGGGCTGTTCGGCGGCACCCCGATGCGGATCAGCGCCCAGTTCCAGGACTCCGTCGGCCTCTACGTGGGCAACGACGTCTCGGTGCTCGGCATCAAGGTCGGCTCGGTGAAGGGGATCCGCCCTGAGGGCACCCACGTGGTGGTCGACATGGCCATCGACCCGGGCATCACGCTGCCGGCGGGGGTGAGCGCGGTGACCATGTCGCCGTCGGTCGTCACCGACCGGCGGGTGGAGCTGACGCCCGTGTACCGGGGCGGGCCGACCATGCGCGACGGCGACCTGATCCCGGCCGACCGCACCCACACCCCGGTGGAGATCGACAGGGTGTTCGCGGCGGCGGACCGGCTGACCAGCCAGCTCAACTCGGCGCAGGGCGGCCAGCCGGCACTGGCCGACGCGCTCAACGTCGCCGCCGACACCTTCGCCGGCAACGGCGACAAGGTGCACCAGGCGGTGCACGGGCTCGCCGCCGCGGTCGGGGTCGGCGCCGACCAGCGCGACCAGCTGGTGAACCTGATCAAGGACGTGGATCAGCTGACCCAGACCGCCGCGAACAACGACACCACGATCCGGCAGTTCTCCAGCAACCTCACCGACGCCACCGCGCTGCTCGACCAGCAGGGCCCGCACCTGCGTGAGGTGCTGGACAACGTCAACGAGCTGCTCGACAAGGCCAACCAGCTGATCTCGGACAACCGCGGCAAGGGCGAGGACGTGCTGCACAACGTGCGGGTCACCGCGAGCACCCTGGCCGACCGGCGCCGCGAGCTGGCGGAGTCCGCCGACGAGCTGCCCACCCTGTTCCAGAACCTGTACAACATCGTCGACTTCGGCCGGGGCCGCGCGCGGGCCCACGCCGGGCTGGACCAGATCCTGCTGGACACCCAGATCCTGCAGGGTGTGTGCCTGAAGGCCCAGATCCCGCTGCTCTGCCCGCTGACCGAGGGCAAATCGCCCACCGACTCCGGCCTCGGCACGCTGCTGCACGGCGGCCTGCCGCTGATCGGCGGTCAGAAGTGAACCGGCGGGTGCGTGTGAGGGCTTTGATGCTGGTGCCGTTGCTCGGCGCGCTGCTGGCCGGCTGCGGGGTGAGCGCCACCGACCTGCCCGTCCCCGGTGGCGGGGTCGACGGGCCGAGCTACCAGCTGACCGCCGTGTTCGCCGACGCACTGAACCTGCCCGACGGCGCGCACGTGAAGCTGAACGGCGACGACATCGGCCGGGTCCGCCAGATCGTGGCCAAGGACTACACGGCACGGGTCACCATGGACGTGCGCACCGACGTCACCCTGCCCCGCGGCAGCACCGCCGAGCTGCGCCAGGCCACCCCGCTCGGTGAGGTGTTCGTCGCGATCCACCCGCCGGACCACGCGCCGCCCGGCCCGCCGCTGCGCGAGGGCGACACGATCGACCTGCCGGCCACCCAGGCCGGGGCCAGTGTCGAGGACCTGCTCGCCTCGCTGTCCATGCTGGTCAACGGCGGTGGCCTCGCGCAGCTGCAGACCATCGTGGCGGAGCTGAACTCGGCCACCGACGGGCGCGCGGTGCAGATCGCGCACCTGCTCGGCCAGACCACGCAGACCGAGGCCACCCTGAACGCGCGCACCCAGGACATCGACCGGGTGCTGGCCGCCAGCCAGCGGCTCACCGGCACCCTGGTGGCGCGGCGCGACACCATCGACAAGGCGTTCGCCGACTTCACCCCCGCGATCCAGGTGCTCGCCGACCAGACCGACAGGTTCACCAAGGCACTGGACAGCGCCCGCAAGGTCAGCGACCGGGGCGACCACGTGATCGACGAGAGCGGGTCGGACATCAAGGCGGTCACCCGCGACCTCGGCCCCGTGCTGGACGGCTTCGCCAGGATCGGCCCGAGGCTGGGCCCGTCGCTGCGCAACCTGGTGGCCTTCGGCAAGGTCATCGACTCGGTCACCAAGGGCGAGTCGGCCGCCGCCGCCGCGGACCTCTCGCTGCTGCCGCTGCCGATCGCCATCCCGATGCCGGGCGACAACCTGCCGGGGCCGAACGACCTCGTGGACGGCGAGCAGTCGTTCGCCCAGCACCTGGAACACCAGTTCAGCACCCTGGGCGGCCTGCGATGATGAAGACGCGGTCCCTGATGACCATGCTGGCGATGTTGGTCCTGCTGGCGATCGGGCTCAGCTATATCCTGATCGCGATCGTGCAGATCGACCCGTTCAACCGGCCGATGCGGGTCACCGTGAACGCGGCCCGCTCCGGCGGCCTGCTGGACCACTCGCAGGTCACCTACCGGGGTTTTCCGGTCGGCCGCGTGGCCGCGATCGGGCTGCGCCCCGGCGGGGTCCGGATCACCGTGAACATCGACCAGGGCAGCCAGATCCCGATGGACACCGACGTCGTGATCGCCGACCTCTCGGCGGCCGGCGAGCAGTACCTCGACTTCCGGCCGCGCACGGACCGGGGCCCGTACCTGGCCGACGGCGGGGTGGTCGACGAGCGCGACACCCGGACGCCCGTGCCGTTCTCGCAGGTGGTCTCCAACGTCAGCACGCTGGCCGAGCAGGTCGACCCCGCGAAGGTCGGGCTGGTGATCGACGAGCTCTCCAAGGCGTTCAGCGGGTCGGCGCCGGACATCCAGCGCGTGCTCGACGGTGGTGACTTCCTGCTGGCCGGCCTCCAGTCGGTGCTGCCGCAGACGGTGGACGCGCTGCACAACGGCCGGATCGTGCTCGGCACGGTGTCCGACCTGCAGGGTGACCTGATCCAGTTCAGCCACGACGGGCGGGACCTGACCAGCACCCTCAAGGACTCCGACCCGAAGATCCGCGACCTGGTGGACGACTCGCCGGACACCCTGAAGCTGATCGACGACGTCGTGCGCAAGGACGGCCCCTCGGTCGGCGCCCTGCTCGGTGACCTCGGCACCACCGCCCACGTCGTGGCACTGCGCCAGCCCGCCATCTCGCAGTTCCTGCCGGAGCTCAACAGGATGGGCCCGCTGGTGGCGGCCATCGTGAGGGACGGCAAGCTGCAGCTGTTGGGCGACGTCTATCCTCGGCCGAGCTGCGACTACGGCACTCCCCGCCGGCCCCCGACCATCGGTGGCAGCCCGCCACCCAGGATCTACCGGTACTGCACGCAGACCGGCCCCCGACTGCAGCAACGCGGCTCGGCGAACGTGCCGAGGCCGCACGGCGACACCACCGCCGGGCCCCCACCCGGCACGAACCCGGAGCAGCGGGCCGACGAGCCCAAGGACTCCGGCAACTGACCAGAGCGCGACCGACGAGCACCACCAGGAGGCCCCGGTGAGCCCAGCGGACGAGACCAGCACAGCGACCGCGGACCCGGCGACGGACACCGAGCACGACGCGCCGACCCCGGCCGAAGGGCCGACCGAGCCCGTGGCCGAGGAGGAGCCGACCGATACCGCGCCGACCCCGGAGAAGGCCAGCTCAGAGCCCGTGAGTGGCGAGCTGGGTCAGGACCCAACTCGCCACTCACGGGTCGCTGAGGCAGCGCAGACCGGTCGGTTCCCGCTGAAGGTGTCGCTGCCGGCGGCGGTCGGGGTGGCCGTGGTGCTGGTCATCGCGCTGGCCGCCTCGGTCACGTTCGGGCTGATGCTGCAGCGCAAGGCGGCTTCCGACCGGGCCGGCCAGGAGGCTCTGGCCACCGCGAAGGCCTACGCCGTCACCGTGACCAGCTACGACTACCAGAACCTGGACCGTAACTTCGCCGACGTGCTGGACGGCGCCACCGGCGAGTTCAAGGACCAGTACTCCGGCGCCAGCCAGACGCTGCGCCAGCTGATCGCCAATGCGAAGGCGACCGCGAAGGGCTCGGTCCTGGGTGCCGGGCTCAGCTCGGTCAGCCCGGACCAGGTCGAGGTCGTGGTCTTCGTGGACCAGGCGATCACCAACGCGGCCACCGCGCAGCCGCGGATCGACCGCAACCGGGTACTCATGACACTCACCCCGCACGACGGTCGCTGGTTGGTCGCCAAGCTGGAGCTGATGTGACCGGGCACCCCTCTCGGGACCGGTAGGGAGCTGTGGGGACCGATCGGGACCTCGAGCTCACCCGGCTGCGTGCCCTGCTCGACCCGACCAGGCTGCACGGCGAGCCGGACGACACGGCCGGCTACCTCGACGTGCTCGAGAACCTCCCGCCGAACAGCGCGGCGGCCGCCGGCGGGCACCCGCGCACGTTCGCCCAGCGGGCTATGGAGAGCAATGTGGTCGCCGCCGTCTACCAGCGGGGCTGGCGGTACGGGCTGAACTTGGCGATGGGTCGGAGCGGGCCCGGCGCTGAGCAGGAGCGCCGGGACGCAGCGGATGCGCTGGCGCTCGGCGGCGAGCAGCGCGTGCTCGACGTGGCCTGCGGGCCGGGCAACTTCACGCACGTGTTCGCGCGCGCGCTGCGGGGTGCTGGGCTGGCGGTCGGGCTGGACGCCTCGAAACCGATGCTGGCCAGGGCGGTCGCCGAGCACACGGTGCCGCGCGCCGCCTACCTGCGCGCGGACGCCCGCCGGATGCCGTTCCGGGACGCCAGCTTCGACGCGGTCTGCTGCTACGCGGCGCTGTACCTGGTGCCGGAGCCGTTCACCGTGTTGGTGGAGATGCTGCGCGTGCTGGCCCCGGGCGGCCGGATCGCGCTGATGACCAGCTACCGGGGCTCCTGGGAGCTGCAGCGCACCGCCCGCACCGCGCTCGGCTGGGTCGGCGGGGTGCGGATGTTCGACCGGGACGAGCTGACCGGCGTGCTGCGGGCCAGCGGGCTGGTCGACATCGAGCAGCAGCTCAGCGGGTTCGTCCAGTTCGTCAGGGCGCGTCGCCCGGAGTCCTGACGCCGGAGAGGTAGCCGGTTGGCGTAGTGCCCACGGTCCGCCGGAACGCGGCCAGGAACGCGCTCGGCGTCGCGTAGCCGACCGCATGGGCGACCCGGGAGACCGGCTCCCCGTCGGCCAGCATCGGCAGCGCGGCCCACATCCGGATCCCGGTCCGCCAGCGGTCGAAGCTGCTGCCGGTCCCGCTCACGAACAGCCGGCTCAGGGTGCGCTCGCTGGTGTCCGCCGCCCTGGCGAACGCGGCCAGCCCGCGCTGGTCGGCGGGGTGGTCGCGGAGTGCCTCGGCGACCCGGGCGGCGCGGGGGTCGGCCGGCATGCGGACCGTGAGGGGCGCCGAGGGGAGCGGCTCGAGCAGGTCCAGCAGCACCGCCTCGGCGCGGGCCCGGGCAGGCTCGGCGAGGTCGTCGCGGCTCAGGTGGGCGAACAGCTCGGCCAGCAGCGGGCCGACCGCCAGCACGGTCGGGCGGTCCCAGTCCACCGGGCAGCGGGCGTCGTCCAGGAAGATCCCGTGCACCACCGCGGTGCGGTTCGCCCCGGTGCGGTGCACAACGTCGCGGGGCATCCACAGCGCCCGGGTCGGCGGCAGCACCCACTGGTCATCGCCGACCGCCACGCCGAGCACGCCCCGCGCCGGCCAGAGGATCTGCGGCTGTGCGTGGCTGTGCGCCACGAACCAGAACCCGGCCGCCATCGCCCAGTTCCCGACCACCATCGCGGTCGGCCCCAGGATCGGGTCG
>DATAYB010000750.1:0-16291 GCA_036272795.1 Pseudonocardia sp. | reverse complement strand
GTCGGCAGCCTGACGCACTGCGCCGGCTACCGGGCCGCCGTCGTGGCGCGCGCCGCCGAGGTGCACAGCGTCGGGATCGACGCCGAGCCGCACGGCCCGCTGCCCGATGGCGTGCTCGAGGCGATCACCGTGCCTGACGAGCTGCCCCGGCTCGCGGCGCTGACCTCGGCCGACCCGACCGTGCACTGGGACCGCATGCTGTTCTGCGCCAAGGAGGCCGTCTACAAGACGTGGTTCCCGCTGATGGGGAGCTGGCTGGGCTTCGAGGACGCCTCGGTCACGCTCGCGCCGGGCGGCGCCTTCCATGCCCGGCTGCTGGTCCCCGGGCCCACGGTGGCCGGCACGGTGTTGACCGGCTTCAACGGCCGCTGGCTCGTCGAGTCCGACCTGGTCCTCACGGCGATCTGCCTGCCCGTCTAGACGTTCAATTGGTCACGGCCAGCGGCCGGACGTTCCGCGAAGGCGGGGTGCTCGCGGCGGCGGCTGTGTACAAGTGCACGGTGCACTCGTCGATGTGCGCTTTGCCGCAAGTGCACGCAGGCCGGCCACGGCGTGCCTTCACGTCGCACGGCCCGCTGTCACTTCGCACGGCGTGCCTTCACTTCGCACGGCGTGCCTTCACTTCGCACAGTGTGCGGAGTATGCGAAGTGACGGGGCGGTATGCGAAGTCGGCTGGTGGGCGCGCCGGGCAACTAGGCCCGACAGGACGCGCTTGTCGCGACCAACGTGCCACGACAAGTTGGACGGGGTGTGCAGCGGTTGCTCTGTCGGCACGATGTTCCCTCCTCGGCGGCACGGTACGGCGGAGTACGGCGGACGTCGCGCATCTTCCGGGGTTGCCGCGCCCCTCACAACAAGCGCGGGAGCCTCGTTAGGTGCGCGACGTCGTACCCCGGCAGGCGCGAGAATCCCGGAACGCCCGCAAGAAGCCCGGCGGCGGATCTGGAGGGCGCCGGATGAGCGGTGGCCCGGCCAGCCGGGCCGGGCGAGCGAGCCGATCTGGCTCTCCCGGCCCCGACGACACCACTCACGAGGCGCCGCGCCAGCGCCCCCTTGGGATCATCTTTTCAGTCCGGGATGTCTCAGCCGGCCAGGCCGGAGCCCGGCCGATGCACTGCCTATGTCGAGAGCAGCTCGTCGATCCGCTGCGGCGCGAACACCTGGTCGGCGAGCAGCAGCGCGGTGCCGATCAGGCCGGCGCGGGCGCCGAGCGCGCTGGGCACGATGTGCAGCCGGGCGGTGGCCAGCGGCAGGGAGCGGCGGTACACCATCTCGCGGATGCCGGCCATCAGCTGCTCCTCCGCGGCGACGAGCTGGCCGCCGATCACCACGACCCGGGGGTTGAGCAGGCTGACGGCGTCGGCCACCGCGCCGCCGAGCAGCCGGCCCGCCCGGCGGACCAGGCTGACCGCGGTGGCGTCACCGGTCCGGACCAGGGCGACGGCGTCGTGCACGGTCGTCACGTCGTGGCCGGCCGCCCGCAGGTCGCGGACCAGCGCCCAGCCGCCGGCGCGCGCCTCCACACAGCCGGCGTTGCCGCACACGCACTCCGGCGGCTTGTCCTCGCCGGGCACCGTGAGCTGCATGTGGCCGATGTCGCCGGCTGCCCCGTCGGCGCCCCGGTACACCGTCGGACCGGCGACGAGGCCGGCGCCGATCCCCGTGCCCACCTTGATCATGAGCAGCGCCTCGGTCTCCGGGTAGACGCGGCGCTGCTCACCGAGGGCCATCGCGTTGACATCGTTCTCCACCATCACCGGGCAGCCGTAGCGCGGCCGGAACCAGCCCGGGATGTCGAACCGGTCCCAGCCGCTCATGATCGGCGGGCTGACCACCTGGCCGGTGGCGATGTCGACCGGGCCAGGCACGTCGAGGCCGATGCCGTACACGTCGGCGGGGGTGCGCCCGTCGGCGGCGAGCATCTCGGCGAAGAACCCGTCGATCAGGCCGAGCACGGGGTGCGGCCCGCTGGCGATGTCGATGGCGGCGGTGCGCTCGAGCTGGATGGCGCCGGTCAGGTCGGTCAGCGCGGCGCGCAGGCCGGTGCCGCCGACGTCGGCGACGAGCAGCACGCCCCGGTCGCGGTGGAAGGCGAACTGGCCGGCGGGGCGGCCCCGGCCGGGGGCTTCCTCACCGGCGGCGACCACCAGCCCGGCGGCCCGCAATGCTTCCAGCCGCTGGCCGACCGTGGACCGTGACAGCCCTGTCCGCCGCATGACCTCGGCCCTGGTGAGCGGGCTGTCGGCGCGCAGCAGTGCCAACATCTCGCCGGGCGAGACGCTGCTACCGGACGGCTCGATCACAAGGTCAGGGTAGTTCTGTCAAGCGAAAATGCAAACATCTAGGACTTTTGCTTGACGCTCGACATAATCGGGCCTCTAATAGCGACAGGTCGGGCGAAGGTGCTCGAGGGACCGAGGAGTTCCACCATGCAGGTGTCGAAGCAGGTGTCGAACACACGGGGGACGAACAGGGTGCGCCGGGCCGTCGGCGGGGCGGTGGCCGCCGCGGCGATGCTCGGGCTCGCGGCCTGTGGCGGTGGCCAGTCCGGCGGGAGCCAGGCGACTGGAGCGCCCTCGGGAGTCCCCAAGGTCGCCGCGGTGATCAAGGGTCTGGACAACCCGTTCTTCCAGGCCATGCAGAAGGGCATCCAGGACGACAGCACCGCCGCCGGCATCCAGACCACCGTGCAGGCCGCCACCTCGGTCACCGACACGACCGGGCAGGCGGACAAGCTGACAGGGCTCGCCGGCCAGGACTACAACTGCTACGTGGTCAACCCGATCTCCGGCACGAACCTGGTGCAGGGCATCGCGCAGCTGGCCGCGAGCGGCAAGACGATCGTCAACATCGACAGCCCGGTCGACCCGGCCGCGGCGCAGGCGGCCAGCGCGAAGATCACCACGTACATCGGCACCGACAACGTGGCCGCCGGCAGGACAGCCGCCCAGGAGATGGCCAAGCTGCTGCCCTCCGGCGGCAAGGTGGCCGTGGTCGGCGGCATCGCCGGTGACGTGACCAGCGGCGACCGTGTGCAGGGCTTCACCGGCGGCGCCGGCCCGAACATCCAGGTCGTGCAGACCGTGGCGGCCGACTGGGACCGCCAGGAAGCGCTCACCCAGGCCACCAACGTGCTGGCCGCCCACCCTGACGTGACCGGGTTCTTCGTGGCCAACGACGACATGGGCCTCGGCGTGACCCGTGCGGTGGCCAACGCGGGCAAGACCGGCCAGGTGCACGTGGTGAGCGTGGACGGCAACCCGGACGCACTGGCCGCCGTGAAGACCGGCGAGCTGGCCGCGACCGTAGCGCAGTACCCCTACGCGATCGGTCAGATGGGCGTGGACGCGTGCCGGGCCGCCGTCTCCGGGGCCACCCTGCCGGCCAAGGTGGACGCCCCGGTCGCACTGGTCACCAAGGACAATGCCGACCAGGCCATCGCCGCCGCCCCCAAGCCGTTCGCCAGCTACACCAACCCGTTCACCGCCCTGATCAAGAAATGAGCGAGAGCGTGACCGCACCGGCGACCCCGTCGCGCGCCGCCGTCCTCGGTGGCTGGCTGCGCGACGGGTCGGTCTGGGCCGACTGGGCGGCAGCGGTCGGGCTCGTGGTGCTGGTCGTGGTCTTCCAGGCGGCCAACCCGACGTTCCTGTCCAGCGGCAACGTGCGCTCGATGCTGGTGGCCTCGGCGATCCTGGTGGTGCTCTCGGTCGGCCAGACGTTCGTGGTGCTGACCGGCGGCATCGACCTGTCGGTGGCCTCGGCGATGACGTTCGGGGCCGTCCTGTTCGGCTTCGGCATCACGCGCGGCTGGGGGATCGGCTGGTGCGGGGTGCTCGCGGTGCTCGGGGGCGCGCTGGTCGGCGTGGTCAACGGGGTGCTCGTCGGAAACGGCCGGATCACCGACTTCGTGGTCGCGCTGGGCAGCCTGTCGGCGGCGTCCGGGCTCGCGCTGGTGATCGCCGACGGCAAGCCGGTCACCGTCGTGAGCGTGCCGCTGCTCAAGCTGTCCACCGGCGGCGTCGGCATCATCGGCTGGTCGGTGCTCGTGGCCGCTGTGATCGCCGTGCTGGCGCATCTGGTGCTGTTCTGGACGCGATGGGGCACGCACGTGTTCGCGGCGGGCGGCTCACCGGAGGCGGCCACCGCGACCGGGATCAGCGTGCCGGCCGTCAAGATCGCCGTGTACACGGTGTGCGGGGTGCTGGCCGGGCTGGCCGCGATCCTGCTGGTGGCCAGGGTCGGCGCGGCGGAGCCGGCGGCCAACACGTCGTTCCTGCTCAACTCCGTGGCGGCCGTCGTGCTCGGCGGCGTGAGCCTGGTCGGCGGGCGGGGCAGCGTGCTCGGCCCGGTGCTCGGCGCGCTGCTGCTGACCGCGCTGGCCAACGGGCTCACGCTGCTCGGTGTCTCACCCTTCTACCAGCCCGTCGCGGTCGGCACGGTCGTCGTGCTCGCCGCCCTGCTCACGAGGTTCCGCCGATGAGTACCACCACAGACGTGCTGCTGGAGGCCAGTGGGGTCTCGCTGGCCTTCGGCAGCGTCCAAGCCCTGCGCGACGTGTCGCTGACCGTGCGGGCCGGCGAGATCACCGCGCTGGTCGGCGACAACGGGGCCGGCAAGTCCACGCTGGTCCGGTGCATCTGCGGGATCCACCGGCCGGACGAGGGCAGCTTCGTGTTCGACGGCCGGCCGGTGGCCTTCACGAGCCCGCAGGAGGCCCGCGACGCCGGCATCGAGACCGTGCACCAGAACCTCGCGCTGGTCGAGGACCTCACGGTGTGGCAGAACCTCTTCCTGAACCGGGAGATCGCGCACGGCTTCGGCCCGCTCGCTCTGCTGGACCGGCGGGCGATGAAGGTCAGGGCGGCGGAGATGGTGTCCGAGCTGGCGGTGAACGTGCCGGCGGTGACCGCCCGGGTCCGGCGGCTGTCCGGCGGGCAGCGCCAGGCTGTCGCGATCTGCCGCGCGGCCGGGTTCAGCTCCACGCTGGTCATCATGGACGAGCCGACGGCGGCGCTGGGGGTGCAGGAGACGGCGCGGGTCGAGGCGCTGATCTCCCGGCTCCGGGACGACGGACGTGCGGTACTGCTGATCAGTCACAACTTCGACCAGGTATTGCGGCTCGCCGACCAGGTCTGGGTGATGCGGGCCGGCCGGTGCGTGGCCGGCCGGCGGATCGCGCAGACCACCGGCGCGGAGATCGTTGCGCTGATCACCGGCGCACAGGCAGCGTGAAGGGACCTTCGTTGACCACCAACCCCATCGGCGTGCACGCCCTCGTCTGGGCGGGCGACACCTCAGCAGCCTCGGTGCGCCGCGCCGTGGCCAAGACCGCCGAGACCGGCTTCGATCTGCTCGAGTTCTCCCTGCACGACTCGCTCAACATGGACGTCGTGGACACCCGCCGCCAGCTCGAGGAGGCCGGGCTCGCGGTGGCCTGCTCGCGCGGGCTCGCCTTCGACGCGGACGTGTCCAGCTCCGACCCCGCGGTGGTCGACCGTGGTGCGCAGCTGCTCGTCGACTCACTGCGGGTGACCCACGAGCTGGGCGGCACGCTGCTGACCGGCGCCCTCTACAGCGCGCTCGGCAAGTACGGCGCTCCACTGTCCACGGCCGGGCGGGCCAACGTCGTGCGGGTGCTCGCCGAGCTGGCCGCCGAGGCGAAGGGCCTGGGCATGTCGCTGGGCCTGGAGATCTGCAACCGGTATGAGACCAACGTGGTGAACACCGCCCACGAGGCGATGCTGCTGGCCGACGACATCGGCGCCGAGAACGTCACGATCCACCTGGACACGTACCACATGAACATCGAGGAGGACGACCTCGTCCGCCCGGTGCGCGAGGTCGGCGACCGGCTCGGCTACGTCCACATCGGCGAGAACCACCGCGGCTACCTGGGCGGCGGCCACCTCGACTTCGGCGCGTTCTTCCACGCACTGGCCGACATCAGCTACACCGGGCCGATCACGTTCGAGTCGTTCTCCTCGGCGGTGCTGGCCCCGGGGCTGACCGGCGACCTGGCGATCTGGCGCAACCTGTGGGACGACGGCGAGGACCTGGCCAGGCACGCCCGCAGCTTCATCGGCAACCAGCTGCGGGCGAGCGCGCTGCGCTGATCATCGGTACCCGGTAAAGGCTCGGCCCGTCCGTTATGGTGTTTTTGTGACGGCAATGATGTATGCGGGAGTGACGGAAGCCGGCGAGGGCATCGACGGCATCAGCTGGAACATCCTCGGCCAGACCTACGTGCCGAAGCAGTACTCGGAGAGCTCGCTGTCCTGGCATGCGACGTTCCCGCCGGGCACCTTTGTGCCGCCACATATCCACCCGACGCAGGACGAGTTCATCTACATGCTGCAGGGCCGGCTCGACCTGGTGCTGGACGGCAAGGACGGGGTGGCCAACCCCGGCGACACCGTCCGGCTGCCCCGGGGGGTCGCGCACGGGCTGTACAACCGGAGCGACCACGACGTGAAGTGCTTCTTCTGGGTCAGCCCGGCCCGGCGGCTGTACGACCTGTTCTGGGCGCTGCACAACCTCGGCCCGAACGCGAGCCCTGCCGAGGTGGTCGCGGTGGCGGCCAAGCACGAGGTCGACTTCCTGCCGCCGCCCGATGCGGCGTAGGGGAGCCGCATGAAGGTCGTCATCGTCGGCGCCGGTGTGGGCGGACTGGCCACCGCGCTGATGCTGCAGCGGCGCGGTATCCGTGCCGAGATCTACGAACAGTCGTCCACGGTGCGGGACAGCCTCGGTGTCGGTATCAACACGCTGCCGCCCTCGATCGGTGAGCTGGCCGAGCTGGGCCTGCTGCCGGAGCTGGACAAGATCGGTATCCGGACGCGCGAGCTGAACTACTACAACCGGCTGGGCCAGCTGGTCTGGTCCGAGGTGCGCGGCCTGGACGCCGGGCACAGCTCGCCGCAGTTCTCCATCCACCGGGGCCGGCTGCAGAAGGTGCTCTACGACGCGGTGCGCGACCGCCTCGGCCCGGACGCGGTGCGCACTGGCTGGAGCCTGACCGGGTTCATGCAGGGTGAGGGCGGCGTGACGGCGCACTTCGCCGACTCGGTGAAGGGCGGCGCCGGCCTGACCGTGCGCGGTGACGTGCTGATCTGTGCCGACGGCATCCACTCGGTGGCGCGCCGGCAGTTCTACCCCGGTGAGGGGCCGCCGAAGTGGAACGGCGTGCTGATGTGGCGCGGCGCGACGGAGTGGCCCACCTGGAAGGACGGCCGCACGATGGCGATCGGCGGCGGGATGGGCGCGAAGTTCGTGCTCTACCCGATCGCCGAGGGTGACCATCCTGATACAGACGGCCGGCAGTTGATGAACTGGGTCGTCTGCATCAAGATGGCCGACGGTGAGGTGACCCCGCCGCCGAGGGAGAGCTGGTCGCGCCGCGCTTCGCTGTCGCTGGTGCTGCCGTATGCCCGGCGGTTCAGCATTCCCGGCTGTGACATCCACCAGCTCGTCGAGTCGACGCCGGAGATGTTCGAGTACCCGATGTGCGACCGTGACCCGCTGCCGAGGTGGACGTTCGGGCGGGTCACTCTGCTCGGGGACGCCGCGCACCCGATGTACCCGGTGGGTTCCAACGGCGCCTCGCAGGCGATCCTGGACGCGCGGGTGCTCGCCGACGCGCTGGTCAGCGCCGAGCACCCCGCACAGGCGCTGTGGGCCTACGAGCGGGACCGGCGGCCGTTGACAGCCGAGGTCGTGCGGCTCAACCGCAAGGGCGGCCCGGAGCGGGTCATCGACGAGGTGGAGAAGCTGGCCCCGGGAGGCTTCGCGCACATCGACGCGGTGCTCAGCAAGGAGCAGCGCCACGCGATCGTGCGTGGCTACGCGAGCACGGCCGGCTTTGCCGCCGAACCGGGCCAGGCCCGCAAGGGCTGACCCGGTTCGGGGCGGTCGTTCTCGTGGCTGTTCGGACGGCGGTGCCGGGTGGGCTCAGGCCTGTACCGTTCTTGCTCCGGCCGGTTCGCAGAGCAGGATCGGGATGACCTGCCCGGTCCCCAGCTGGTACTCGGCGTAGGGCGGGAAGGCGTCCACGGCACGCCGCCACCAGGCCTCGCGCTCGTCGCCGTCGAGCTCGCGTGCGGACATGTCCTGGCGGTTGGCGCCGTCCTGGATCTCCACGGTCGGGTTGGCGACCACGTTCCGGTACCACACCGGGTGGGTCGGCGCGCCGCGCTGGGAGGCGACGATCAGGTACTTGCCCTCGTACTCGACGCGCATCAGGGGGCTCTTGCGGATGTTCCCGGTTCGGGAGCCCCTGGTGGTGAGGACGATGAGAGGAAGATCGTGCATGGGGTGGGCCTCCCGTCCGTCGGAGCGCGCGAACTGCTGCACCTGGTTGCGCACAAACCCGACCGGACTGGGGCTGTAGTGGGCTGTCAGCGGCATAAGTTGGATCAACCTGTGAAACTTCTGAGCTATTCCGCCCCACTCGGGTGACATCTCAAGGAGCACTCAGCTGGAGGGGATTGTCGCCGGTCAGCTCGTTGCGGGGACCGCGACCGGGACGGGGGAGGGGATGCGGCGCAGCAGCAGGCCGAGGCCGATCGCGGCGAGCAGCAGCACGGTCACGTAGCTGACCAGGCCGAGCCAGCCGGCGTGGTCGTAGGCGACGCCGCCGAGCGAGCCGCCGACGCTGCTGCCCAGGTAGTAGGCGAACAGGTACAGCGCGGACGCCTGCCCCGGTGAGCCGCCGGGCAGCAGCGAGGCCCTCCGGCCGACCCAGCTGCTGGCCACCGAGTGGCCGCCGAAGAAGCCGACGGTGAGCAGCACCAGGCCGATGATCACGGTGGGTAGCCAGGCGGGCTCGGTCACCCAGATGCCGGCCACCGCGACCAGCGCGGTCGCCCAGAGCATCTTCCGCCGGCCCAGCCGGTCGCCGAGCCGGCCGGCGGTGGTGGACGCCCACGTGCCCGCCAGGTAGGCGACGAAGATCAGCCCGGCGAGCGACACGGGCAGGTCGAACGGCTCCGCGATCAGCCGGAAGCCGAGGAAGTTGTACACGGTGACGAACGAGCCCATCAGCAGGAAGCCGATGCCGAACAGGCAGAGCAGCCCCCGGTCGGCGAGATGGGTCCGCAGCGGGCCGCCGAGATCGCGCAGCCGGACCCGGGCCGGGGCCGGCGCCAGCGAGGGCGGCAGCAGCAGTGCGAACACCACCGTGCAGGCCAGCGAGACCACGCCGATCACCGCGAGCGCCAGCCGCCAGCCGCCGAGGTCGGCGACCGCACCGGCGATCAGCCGCCCCGACAGCCCACCCAACGTGTTGCCGGCGATCAGCATGCCCATCGCACCGCCGAGCCAGCGTGGCGCGACCTCCATGGTCACGTGGGACATCGCCAGCGCGGGCAGGGCGGCCAGCGCCACGCCCTGCAGCGCGCGCACGCCGACGAGCGTGGCGAAGTTCGGGGCCAGCGGGGCGAGCAGGCCGAGCAGAGCCGACGTGGCCAACGCCAAGGTCATCACCCTGGCGCGTCCCCAGCTCTCGGCGATGGCGGCCAGCGGCACGACGGCCAGCGCGAGGCCGAGTGTGGTGGCGGACAGCGCGAAGCTCGAGGTCGACGACGACACGTGGAACTCGGTGGAGAGCGTCGGCAGCAGTCCCTGCACGCAGTAGACCAGCACGAACGTCGCCAGTCCCGCGCACCAGAGCGCCAGGCCCAGCCGCCGGTAGCCCGGGGTGCCGCGCTCGTGCCCGACCACCGCATCGGATGCCGGAGCCGATCCGGAAGCGTCGGCGCCCGGCACGGCGTCGGAAGCCGGCAGCGCGTCGGATCCTGTGTCCGGTGTGGCGCTCATGGCACGAGCCAGGAAATCGTTCTCATAGCTAACAACCGTAGGAGCCGACCTTAGATACGTCCAATGCATGAATCACACCTACTTGATGCACAGATGAATGAAAGTGTCTATACTGGTGGCGTGACCGTCGATGAGCTGCAGTGGTACGTGGTGCTCGCCGAGACCGAGCACATGACCGAGGCGGCGGCCCGGCTCAATGTGGCGCAGCCGACGCTGTCCCGGGCGCTGGCCAGGCTGGAGCGCCGCCTCGGCACGCCGCTGTTCGACCGGGTCAACCGGCGGCTGCGGCTCAACCGGTACGGCGAGGTCCTGCTGGAGCACGCCCGGCGCTGCCTCACCGAGCTCGACCTGGCCAGCGCCCGGATCGCCAGCCTGCTCGACCCCGACCGGGGCACCGTGCGGCTGGCGTTCCTGCACTCGGTGGCCACCTGGCTCGTGCCCGAGCTGCTGCGCAGCTACCGGGAGGACATGCCGGGGGTGCGGTTCGAGCTGCGCCAGGCTCCCGGGCACGAGCTGATCGCCGGGCTGCGTGCCGGGCACGTCGACCTCGCCGTCACCAGCCCCCGCCCGGACGGCCTCGACATCGGTTGGCACCCGCTGCACCGCGAGCAACTCTGCCTCGCGGTGTCGGACAAGCACCCGCTGGCCGGCGCGCTCCGGTGCGAGCTGGTCGAGGCCGCCGGGGAGCCGTTCGTAGCGCTGCGGCCGGGCTTCGGCATGCGCGAGATCACCGACGAGCTGTGCGCTGCGGCCGGGTTCACGCCGGTGATCGCGTTCGAGAGCTCCGAGATCCCGGCCGTGGAGGGCCTGGTCGCCGCCGGCCTCGGGGTGGCGGTCGTGCCGATGCCCCGCGCGCACCGTGCCACGCCGGGCCTCTCCTACCTGCCGCTCTCCGACGCCGGCGCGCACCGTGAGATCGGGCTGGCCTGGCTGCGGGACCGGGCCGTGTCGCCGGTGGCCGAGCGGTTCGCCGAGTTCGTCCGGTCCCGCCGCTGGTCCTAGTGCCCCAGTGGCACCAGGTCAGGCGTGGGGACCAGCCGGGATCTCGGCGCCGGTGGGGTTGTCGAATGTCGGGCTGGGAATGGTAGGAGGTATTCCGGGGCCTTCATAGTTGATTCCGTCAGGGGCTATGTAGTCCTCGTTGCCGACGGTGAAGGTCCATCCGTTGGGCAGTTTGCGAGTCATGTTGTCGGCGAAGACGCCTTGGGTTGTGGTGCCGATCCGGGCCGGGATGGGGGTGCGGGCCATCATTGCTTCGGTGAATGTTTCCCCGGCACTGACCGTGAGAGCGTTGGTCAGCAGGTCGATCGGCCCGGTGTAATGAGGGGCGTCGGCCGGAGTGACGGTGACCGCTTGTGGCCGACCGTACCGACTGGGATCCCTCGGGTCGTCGCGTTGTTGCTTGCGGTAGGCGACATAGGGCTTGTCGGACAGCCGGGCGGCGATTTGTAGTCCGAGGGCGTCATCCCCTCCGTCGTTGTCTCGAACATCGATGATCAGCCTGTGCATGCTGGTTACGCGAGGGGCCGTGAATATGGTGTCCAGAGCCTGTTCGAGGATGTCACGGTTGGCCTGGTAGGAGGAATTGTCGTTGTCGAGTGTCCGGAACGGATCGTCACCGGCGTAGAGCTCGAAGCTGCTCACCCGCAGGTAACCGGTAGCGCTCGGCAGGTCAGCGTAGGCGATCTTGCCCTGGGCGAAGTGCTGGACCTCGCTGGCGCCGATGGTCTTCAGGCGCGCGTCGATCGCGGAGCGGAACGCGAAGCCGACAGGATCCTCCCCTTGCATTCCTTGAGCTTGTTCCGAAAAGCCCGAGGCAACGGGAGTGCCGGGTCGCCAGCCGGAGAACTTCTGGCCATTCGGGCCGTTTATTTGCGCGTGAGCATCCTGTAGTGGGGCGATCATCGACTGTAGAGTTCTGAACAGGTCATTGTCGTTGGTTGTGGGGGTGACCGTGGATCGGTACCGGGTCCGTAGCGCCGACCAGTCGACGTGTTTGCGCACAGTCGAGTTGTAGTTTTCAGCGAAGGTCGCCCAGAAGATGTCGAAGTTGGTTAACGGGTCGTTCGGGGTTGGAGCCGAGCATTGCGCGGGTAGCCTGTCGATCGGCAGCAGATCTACTGTCGCGGCGGTCCCGGCCATGTGCGCGGTGAGTCCCCCATCTTGTTCGGGATGCAGTGTTTGGAGGGTGATGTTCTGTGCACCGAAGTGCATCGTCCCGTCCGGGTCGGCCGCGCCGAGGCTCTGCAAGGCATCGCCGGGCAGGCAGCTCACCGACGTGGTCTCATAGACCTGCAGCCGGCCGCCACGCAGGGCGTAAATCCAACCGTATCCATCCGAGAGCCACACCCCTTGAGCAGGTACGACAGGGGCAGCCGGAGACGGGCCAGAAACGCCGCATGATGACAGTGGCAGCGCGGCGAGGGCAGCTATCACGGCGGCGCACAATTTTCCCTTTTTCACTTCCGCATCCCCTCCCGAGCGGGAAAGTGAGCGTATCGGTCTTGCGCCGGCGGGCGCCTGTCACCGGGCCGTCACCAAGGTGTGACCCGCCCCGGTGAGACTGCGCGGATGTCTGATCACCAGGGGCCGACCGGGCACGTCGTCGTGTGCGGGGTCCGGGGCGCCGGCCTGCGCATCGTCGAGCAGCTGCACACCGCCGGGGTGGAGGTGGTGGTGGTCGCGGACGTCTCGGAACCCGACCCGGTTGGCGAGCGGATGCTGGCCGGCTGGGGAGTGCGCCGGGTGGCCGGCCGACCGAGGGAGGCGCTGATCGAGGCGGGCGTGGCCAGCGCGGCAGCGGTGGCCTGCGTGCCCGGTGACGACCTGCGGGCAATGGAGATCGCGCTGCTGGTCCGGCGGCTGCGCCCGGACGTGCGGCTGATCGTGCGGATGGGCAACTCCGCGGTCGGCAGGGCGCTCGCCGAGGTCACCGGCGAGGGCAGCGTGCTGGACGTGGCCGCGCTCGCCGCACCCTCGGTCGTGGAGGCCTGCCTGGGCGCCCGGCCACACCCGGTCGAGCTGGCCGGGCAGCGTTTCGTCGCCGCCGAGCTCGTCGCGCCCAGGGACGCGACGCTGCGCGAGCTGTACGGCCCGCTCGCGCCGATCGCGGTGTCCGCGCCGGTGACCGGGTTGAGGGCGAAGCCGGGCGCAGGGTCCGGCCCGCCCAGCGCGGCCGGGGCCGGCCCGGTGATCTGCCCAGGTCGGGACCACCCGGTGCGGGCGGGGGACCGGGTGACCGCGATCGGCACGCTGGAGCAGTTCGCCGCGCACGGGGGCGCCGAGGTGGTGGAGCGGCTGAGGCCCAGTACGCCGGGCCGGCACGGCACCGGAGCGCGCACCGCCGGGGCGGTCAGGGCGGCCGAGCAGGAGGAGCGGGGCGGCCGGCCCGGGCTGGGGGCGCTGCTGCGTTCGCTGGTCGCCGAGGCGGACCGGCCGCTGCGCACCGCCCTGCTCCTGCTGGCTTGCCTGTTCACCGTCTCGGTCGTCGTGCTGCGGCTCGGCTACGTGAAGGCGGACGGCGCCTCGATGACGGTGCTGGACGCGGTCTACTTCACCGTCGAGACCATCGCCACCGTCGGCTACGGCGACTTCAACTTCGCCGAACAGGCCGCCTGGCTGCGGATCTTCGCGATCGCGCTGATGGTGTTCGGGGTGGTGCTGGCGGCGGTGTGGTTCGCCCTGCTCACACAGCTGCTCGTGAGCCGGCGCATCGAGCGGTCCTTCGGGCAGCGCCGGCTGGGTGCGCTGAAGGGCCACGTGCTGGTGGTCGGGCTGGGCGCGGTCGGCGTGCGGGTGGTCGAGGGGCTGCTGGCGGCGGGACGCAGGGTCGTCGTGGTGGAGCGCGACGAGCACAACCGGTTCCTGGCCAGGGCGCGCGAGCTGGGGGTGCCGGTGGTGGCCGGCGACGCCACCGACCCCGCCGTGCTCGCCGAGGTCAACCTCGCCTCGGCCGCCGCCGTTGCCGTGTTGACCAGCAACGACCTGGTCAACATCGAGACCGGTCTGGTGGTCCGCGACCAGCTCGGTGACCGCTGGGCCGGCGTGCCGGTGGTGCTGCGGGTGTTCGACCGGGAGCTCGGGGAGACGGTCGCGGACGGCTTCGACTTCCGCTACGTGCGCTCGACCGCCGCACTGGCCGCCCCGTGGTTCGTCGGCGCGGCGCTCGGGCTGGACGTGCTCGGCACGTTCTACGTCGACCGCACGCCGTTCATGCTCGGCCGGCTCGCGGTGGCCGCGAAGGGCGGCCTGGACGGGCTGGCGATGGGGGAGCTGTCCGCGCGCACCCGGGTGGTGGCGATCCACCGGGCGGCCGGCCCGGACGGCGGCCGTGTCGTGGAGTTCCCGCCGCGCAGCGGTACCCGGTTCGGCGCGGGCGACGACGCGTATCTGGTCGGGCCCTACGAGGAACTGCTCGCGGTACTGCGCCGGGATGCGCTCACACCCGGAGACGTCACCCACCCCGGCCGGCCGGGAGGCTACCGTTGAGGTGTCCCCACCGCCCCCATCGGAGGAGGGTTCCTGGTGCGCATCGAGAAGCGGCTGGCCGAGCTGGGGCTGGTGCTGCCCGACCGGATGCAGCTGCCGCCCGGGGCGAAGCTGCCGTTCCCGTGGGTCCGGGTGCACGGCGACCGGGCTTTCGTCTCCGGCCACGGGCCGCTGAACGCGGACGGCTCGCTGGCCGGCCCGCTGGGCAAGGTCGGCGCCGAGGTCAGCCAGGACGACGCTTACCGGGCGGCCCGGCTGACCGGGTTGGCGATGCTGGCCAGCCTCCGCTGGGCGCTCGGTGACCTGGACCGCGTGACGGCGTGGCTGCGGGTGTTCGGCATGGTCAACGCGGCGCCCGGGTTCACCGCGATGCCGGCGGTGATCAACGGGTTCTCCGACCTGGTGCTGGAGGTGTGGGGCGAGCAGGCGGGCAGCCACGCGCGCTCCGCCGTCGGGCTGGCGGAGCTGCCGTTCAACCTCCCGGTCGAGCTCGAGGCCGAGGTCGCGATCTCCGTGTGAGCCGGTCGGGCCGGCCGGCTCGGCCGAGCGCGCTTTGCGTGATCAACAGGGCGGCAGAGCTGTGGCGGGGCCCGGACAACAGCCCTCTGGTCCTGATGATCACCGAGTCGGGGTCGGCGCGCGCCAGAGGGCGAGCGCGGCGGCGACCGTCTCGTCGGGGTGGCCGACGTAGTTGTCCGGGGTGAGGCCGGTGGCCAGCTCGGCCGCCAGGTCCTCGGGCAGCTCGGCGGCCAGGTCCGTGGCTAGGGTGGCGCCCAGTGGCCGGCCGGTCTGCCGGCACTCGCCGACCGCCTGGTAGACGGCGTCGTGCGCGCGTTCCCTGCCCAACCGGGGCGCGAGCCGCATCAGGTACGCCTCGGCCATGATCAGCCCACCGTCGGCCGTCAGGTTCGCCCGCATCGCCGCCGGGAACACCCGCAGCCCGGTGGCGATCGCGGCGGTGGTGCCCAGTGCGGCCGCGCCGAGGCTGACCAGCTGGGGGAGCACCTGCCACTCGGCCTGCCACTCGCCGGCGGAGCGCTCGTGGCCGGCCTCCATGCTCCGGAACAGGGCCGAGCTGAGCGCCCCTGCGGTTGTGGCCAGCCCGATCACCGCCTCGGACTCGATCGGGTTGGCCTTCTGCGGCATGGTCGACGAGGCGCCCCGGTGGTGCCCGGCCGCCTCGGCGACCTCGCCGATCTCGGTGCGGGACAGGTCCACCACCTCACGGGCGAACCGCGCGCAGGTTGCCGTGAGCATGGCGGTGACCAGCCCGAACTCGGTGACGTTGTCCCGGGCCACGTGCCAGGGCAGGTCGGTGGTGGCCAGCCCGAGCAGCTCGGCGACCCGGGCGCGCAGCTCCGCCGCCCTCGGCCCGTAGGCGGCCGACGTGCCACCCGCGCCGAACAGGGACACCACGGCGACCCGGGCACGGGCGGCGCCCAGCCGGTCGCGGTGCCTGGCCAGCTCACCGAGATAGCCGGCCAGCTTGGCGCCGAACGTGGTGGGCACGGCGTGCAGTGCATGGGTGCGGCCGGCCATCAGGGTGCGCACGTGGTGCTCCGCGAGCCGGGCGAGCGCGTCTCCCAGGTCACCGAGCAGCTCGGCCAACCGGCGCGCGGCGGCGTCCAGCTGCAGCGCGAGCCCGGAGTCCATGATGTCCTGCGTGGTCGCGCCGTAGTGCACGTGGCCGCGGTGCGCGGCGGGCAGCGCGGCGTCGATCTGGCGGACCAGCGACAGGATCGGATAGCCGACCGTGCGGGTCTGCGCCCAGAGCAGCTCGGTATCGATGCTCTCCAGCGTGGCCGCCGCCCTGATGGCGGCCGCGTCCGGCGCCCCCAGCACCCCGAGCTCCGCCTGTGCCGTGGCGAGCGCCGCCTCCACCCGCAGCCAGGACCGGATCGTGGCCTCGGCGGACAGCAGCTCGCCGGTGCACTCATCACCGTAGAGCCCCACCAACAGCTCGAATCGCGACCGCATCGTCACCCC
>DATAYB010000749.1:0-6216 GCA_036272795.1 Pseudonocardia sp. | reverse complement strand
GCGTGCTCGCCGCGCTGGCCCTGCCGTTCGCGCCGGTGTCGGCCGCTCGGACCACGGTGAGCTGGCCGGGCGCCGGCCGGCCCGTGGTGTCCAGCACCGCGTTCTTCACCCCGTACCGGCCGGCGCGGCTGACAGCGGGCGTGCCGTGCCCGGTGCTGCGCGCGGCGGCCGCCCTGAACCGGCCGGTCACCGTGCTGGACACCGCGTCGGCGGGCGCTGGCCTGCTGGTCCGGGTGGTGGGCGGCGGTACCCAGGTGCTGGTGAACGGCCGGCTGGTGAGTGGTTCGGCGGCCGGGCAGCCGGGGGTCGACGCCGGAGCGGCCGGCGGCTTCCCGACCGCGGGCTGCGGGGTCAGCGTCGTCGCCGGGCCGCACGGGATGCTGGTCGAGGTGGCCGGGCAGAGCGTCACGCTGGACGGCGAGCAGGTGCCCCAGGTACAGGCGTTCCGCACGGAGCTGACCCCGGAGGCGGCCGCCGGCCTGACCGTCACCGCCGACACCCGCGACCCCTTCCAGCTGCGCGCCGGCGGCTTCAAGCGCGCCCTGCTGGTGATCCAGCTGCTCGCCGCCGCGCTCGTCCTGGGCTGGCTCTGCGCCGGCAGGTGGCGGGACGGGCTGCCCCGCGCGCGCAGGTGGCTGGTCGGCCGGGGCTGGCTCGCCGGGTGGCCCGTGGACGCCGGGGTGCTGGCGATCCTGGCCGGGTGGGCGGTGGTCGGGCCGCTCTCGGACGACGACGGGTTCGCGGCGATGATCGCCCGCAACTCCCGGGCGGCCGGCTTCCAGGGCAACTACTACCGCTGGTGGAACGCCTCGGAGACGCCGTTCGCGCTGGCCCAGCACGTGCTGGCGCCACTCACCGAGGTCAGCATCGCCCCGCTCTGGCTCCGCCTGCCGAGCACGCTGCTGGCCGTGCTGACCTGGTTCACGCTGAGCCGGGGCATCGTGGCGGCTGCGCTGCCGGGGCTGGCCGCGCGCGTGCCGGTGCGGCTGCTGACCGCCGGCTGCTTCCTCGCCTGCTGGCTGCCGTTCAACCTGGGAGTGCGGCCCGAGGCGTACCTCGCGGCGGGCCTGACCGGCGTGCTCGCGCTGCTCTGGCGGGCCCGGGGGCCGGCCGCGCTGGGGGCCGCCGCACTGGTCGCCGCGCTGAGCGTGTCGGCCAGCCCGTCCGGGGTGCTGCTCGCCGCGCCCGTTCTCGTGTTCGCGCCCCGGATCGTCCGGATCATCCACACCGGCCGCGCTCTCGCCGTCGACGACCGTGTCGACCTGGGGGGCGACCATCGCGCCGACCATCGCGCCCACCATCGTGCCGACGATCCCGCTGACGGGACGGCCGGCGGGACCGTCGGCCGGTTCCAGGGGCTGGCCGTCGCGGTGGCGCTGTGCTGCGTCGGCGGGGTCGCGTGCACCCTGGTGTTCGCCGACCAGAGCTGGTACGCCCTGGTCACCGCGACACGCTGGCACACCGACTTCGGGCCCTCGCTGCCCTGGTACGACGAACTGGCCCGCTACCAGTTCCTGCTCGGTGGCGACCAGGACGGCAGCGCCACCAAGCGCGTTCCGGTGCTGCTGTGCCTCGCGCTGCTGCCGATGGTCGGGTTGCTGCTGGCCCGCCGCGCCGAGCCCGCATGCGGTCCGGGGGGCTCGATCCCGGTCGGGCCGGCGGCGGCACGGCTGGCCGGGGTGACCACGCTCGGGCTGGCGCTGTTCTGGCTCACCCCGTCGAAGTGGTCGCACCACTTCGGTTCGCTGGCCGGGGTGTTCGCCGGCTTCCTCGTCGTGGCGGTCGTGCTGCTGGTCCGGTGTGCCCGGGGCCGGCCGGGCGGCGGCGCGGTGGCGGGCGGCACGTCGCATGCCGGCGAGCGGCCCGCTGACCGGATGGTGAGCGGGGTCGGACTGGGCGGCGCAGTACTCGTCGCCGTGGTCGCGGCGTTGTCGTTCAGCGGGCCCAACGCCTGGTGGCAGCCGGTGGTGTACGACGTGCCGTGGGCGGAAGGGCCGGTCCGGCCGGCGGGGCTGCCGCTGGACTCGCCACTGCTCTGGGCCTGCGCCGCGGGGCTCGGCTACCTGGTCGTGCGGTGGCGGCGCGGGCCCCGCGTGGCCGAACGGTCACTGGTCGGGGCGCCTGCGGGGTTGGCGGTGGCGGTGCTGGCGGTCTCGGTCGCGGTGCTGCTCGGCTCGTTCGTGGCGGCGCCGCTGCGGCAGCCGGTCGGCTCGCTCGCGCTGGTCAACCTGCGGTGGCTGGCGGGGCACGGCGGCTGCGGGCTCGCCGACGACGTCCAGGTGCTGCCGAACCTGCCCGGTGGCGCCCTCCCCCTGGCAGGCACGGACCCCGCCGCGCTGCACGGCTTCGCGGCCGGCGCCGGCTTCGATCCGGCCGCGCCGCCCCCGGAGCAGCCGGGAGTCGGCGCGTCGACGTACCTGTGGGGCAGCCTGACCGGCGGCTCGGTGAGCACGGGCACGCTGACCAGCCCGTGGTTCACGCTGCCGACCGTGCAGAAGGACCAGCAGGTGGCCGTCTCGGTGTCCGGCCGCACCGACGGCGGCAACCGCCTCGACCTGGAGTTCGGCCGCGCGATCGGCGACCACGTGATCAGGCTCGGCACCGTGTCGCCGCCGGACCCGCTGCGCGCCCCGCCCGGGGGCAGCCCCGACTACCGGCTCTGGCGCGCCGTCGGGATCGGCCCGGACGCGATCCCGCGGGGCGCCGACCGCGTCCGGGTGGACGCCGTGGACGGTGCCGCCGACCCGGACGGCTGGCTCGCCGTGACCGGCCCGAGGCTGCGCGAGGTCGTCGGGCTGAACCAGTACCTGGGCGAGCACCAGCCGGTTCTGGTGGCCTGGCCGATCGCGTTCCTGTTCCCCTGTGTCACCAAGCCGGTCACGGTCAGCAACGGGCTGGCGCAGGCTCCGGCGGCCGTGCTCGAGGCGGGGATCCGCTACGCCCCGCTGTCGGTGGCCACCGTCGAACCGAGCATCGGCGGCAACTTCGCCCCGCTGCGCACCCTGGGCGGCCTCGGCGAGGAGACCAACCAACTCGCCGGCCGACCGGGCGTGGACTGGGGCGACGTGCTGCTCACCCACTACCCAGCCGACCGCGACGACTACCGGGTCACCACGAGCTGGGTCCCGGTCTCACCCGTCCACGGCTGACCAGCTTCAGGCTGGCGCGGTTGAACTCGGCGAAAGGGAGGGCGAGCAGCCGGACACGGGCACGCCGGGCACGGCGGAAAGGCGGGGGTGTGGGTCAGCGGGTGAGCGCGAGGGCTGCGCTCATGTCGCGGACCGCGCGCGCCGTGCCGCGTACCGAGCCGGAGACCTTGGAGCGGCCGCCCGTCCTCGGGCTGTACGCCACGTCGATCTCGTGGAACCGCCAGCCGGCCGACCCGGCGCGCAGCAGCAGCTCGAGGGGGTAGCCGAACGCCCGATCCTGCACTCCGAGTGCGAGCAGGGCCTCGCGGCGGACCGCCCGCACCGGCGCGATGTCGTGCACCGGCACCCCGCGCCGGCGCAGCAACGCGGAGATCAGCGCGTTGCCCAGCCGGGCGTGCCAGGGCATGGCTCCCCGGCCCGTCGGGCGGCGCCGGCCGACGGCGAGGTCCGCCCGGCCGGCGGCCACCTCGGCGACCAGCGTCGGCAGCACCTCCGGCGGCAGCGAACCGTCGGCGTCGAGCACACACACGTAGTCGGCGGTCGCGGCCACGATCCCGGCGTGCACGGCGGCACCGTAGCCGCGGCGGGGCTCGTGCACGACGGTGGCCCCGGCCGCCGTGGCCACCGCGACGGTGTTGTCGGTGCTGCCGTTGTCGACGACGATCGCCCGGTAGCCGGCGGGCAGCCTGGCGAGCACACCGGGCAGCGACTCGGCCTCGTTCAGGCAGGGCAGGACCACATCCGCACCGAGGGCATCGGCTGTCACGCCCCGAACCCTAGCGGCCGGCTCCTGAAGCTCCGTGTCACGCCCCGCACCTGGCAGCGGGGTCACCGGGCCGCTCACGAGGTCGGCTGCGCGGCGAGGCCGGCCGGCTCGCGCAGCGGGTCGGTCGCGAAGGCCGCCACCCCGGCGGCGAAGCTGGTCCGGGCGTGGAAGCCGAGCAGGGCGCGCGCCTTGGCCGGGTCGGCGACCACGTGCCGGACATCGGCCGCCCGCGCCCCACCCACGATCACCGGAGCCGGGCCGTCCATCGCCGCCGCGAGCGTGGCCGCCAGGTCGCCGACGGTGTGCGGCTCGCCGGAGCAGACGTTCACCGCCTCCAACCGGCCGATGGTGAGCGCCGGGTCGGCGTCCAGTGCCAGCGCGTTCGCCCGCGCCACGTCGCTGACGTGCACGAAGTCCCGCCGCTGGGCACCGTCCTCGAGCACGGTCGGCGCGTCGCCCCTGGCCAGCGCGGAGCGGAAGATCGACGCCACGCCGGCATACGGGGTGTCGCGGGGCATCCGGGGGCCGTAGACGTTGTGGTACCGCAGCGACCACACCGAGCCACCCGTCTGCCGCGCCCACGCCGAGGCCAGGTGCTCCTGGGCGAGCTTGCTCGCGGCGTAGGTGCTGCGCGGGTCGAGCGGCGCATCCTCACCGACCAGTCCCCCGACCAGCGCCGCTCCGCACTCCGGGCAGGGCGGCTCGAACCGGCCGGCGGCCACCTCGGCGGGCCGGCGCGGACCGGGCCGCACGGTGCCGTGGTCCGGGCAGTCGTAGCGACCCTCGCCGTAGACGACCATCGAGCCGGCCAGCACCAGCCGGTGCACCCCGGTGGCGTGCATGGCGGCGAGCAGCACGGCGGTGCCGTAGTCGTTGTGCGAGGCGTAGTCGGGCGCGTCGGAGGGGTCGAGCCCGTGCCCGACCATCGCGGCCTGGTGGCATACCGCGTCCACTCCCGGCAGCAGGCGGCGCAGCAGGTCGCCGTCGCGCACGTCACCGACGACCAGGTCGTGCCGATCCACCCATTGCGGCGGGCCGGCCGAGCCGTGGGCCTGCGGCAACAGCGCGTCGAGCAGCTGGACCCGGTGGCCGGAGTCGGCGAGCAGGTCGGCGATGTGGGAGCCGATGAAGCCGGCCCCACCGGTGATCAGGATGCGCACGGCTCGAGGCTAGCGCGGCGGGGCCTTCTCTTATCGCTGCATCCGTTACCGAGTGCTTACGAACCGTCCTGATCGTCGCTCTGAGCAACGTCGCGTGGATAGCGTTCGCGGCATGCCACGGACCAAGTCGGCGGGCCCGACGCCGGTCGCGCCGCCACCACAGCCGCAGCGGCCGCCCCAGCCGCGCTACGCGTTCCCCGTCCCCCTGTGGCGCACCGTCGAGCGGCTGCGCCCGCCGGGTCTCGGCCGCACCCGGCACTGGCGCAGCCCGCTGCGCGGACCATGGCTGACCTCGGTGTTCGGCGCGGTGCTGCTGGTCAGCCTGCCGATCGTGATAGTCACCGGGCTACTGGACTACATGGCGTACGGGCCCCAGTTCCACCAGGCCTTCCCGTTCGGCGTCGGCTTCCTGCACCTGCCCTACTTCGACTGGCCGACCCGGCCGTCCTGGCTGTTCCGGCTCACCCAGGGCCTGCACGTCGGGCTGGGACTGGTGCTGATCCCGGTGGTGCTGGCCAAGCTGTGGTCGGTGGTGCCCCGGCTGTTCGCATGGCCGCCGGCGCGCTCGCTGGCCCAGGTGCTGGAGCGGACCTCGCTGATCGCGGTGGTCGGCGGCATCCTGTTCGAGATCGCCACCGGTGTGCTGAACATCCAGTACGACTACGTGTTCGGCTTCGACTTCTACACCGCGCACTACTTCGGCGCGTGGGTATTCATCGGCGGCATCGTGGTGCACGTCGCGCTGAAGTTCCCGCACATGGTGGCGGGGCTGCGCTCGCGTTCGCTGCGCACCGAGCTGCGTACCCCGCTGGCCAGGACCGTCCCCGAGCCGTCCCACCCCGAGGACCCGGACAGCCTGGTCGCCCTCGACCCCGCCCCGCCCACGATGTCGCGCCGCGGGTTGCTCGGCGTGGTGGGCGCGGGATCGCTGCTGGTCGGGCTGCTCACCGCCGGCCAGACGATCGGCGGGCCGCTGCGCAGGGCGG
This sequence comes from Pseudonocardia sp., assembly GCA_036272795.1. GTDB lineage: Bacteria > Actinomycetota > Actinomycetes > Mycobacteriales > Pseudonocardiaceae > Pseudonocardia. Next base: position 155 of record DATAYB010000749.1, on the reverse strand, counting down.
CCATCCTGCTGCCTCGCGGGCGGTCCTACGGCGACGGCCCCAACGACTTCCAGATCAACCGCACCTCGGTGGCCGCCGGCATCACCGACGAGCTGATCGGGCCGAACTGGCGGCTGAACCTCACCGGTGGCGCGCTGCCGATCACCTTCGACCTC
>DATAYB010000748.1:0-4024 GCA_036272795.1 Pseudonocardia sp. | reverse complement strand
TAACTGCCGGCCAGGTAGAGCAGGTGCAGCCCGGTAGCCAGTACGACGCCGCCCTGGAACCCGCCGCCCGGGGTCACCGCGCCATGGGTCACCACGTCGAGCCCGACCAGCAGGGTGACCGGCAGCAGCAGGTAGCCCAGCAGCGACGTGGTCGGTAGCACGGGCTCGGAGCGCGCGGCCCGCACCCGCTCGTCCCGCGCCGGCCGCAGCAGCACCGACGCCGCCAGCACCGACGCGAGCAGGATGACCTCCTCACCGAGGGTGTCCATGCCACGCTGGTCGAAGTTCACCGAGGAGACCACGTTCGCGGTGTGCTGGGCGAGCGCCGCGGCCACCGCGCGGTCCCGGTAGGGATGGCTCGCCCCGCCGAACGGCGGCATACCCGGCGCGGCCGCCACCAGTAGGGCGAGCAGCCCGGCCACCCCGACGGCGAACACCACGAAGCGCACCCGGCGGCTCACCGGTCGGCGCCCCGATCCCGGGTCCGGGCCACCGCGCGCACGGTGAGCAGCACGAGCAGCGGGGTGACGGCCGAGCCCACGCCGATCTCCGACAAGGCCGCGTCCGGGGCCCCGAGCAGCACGAACAGCACGGCCAGCAGGACACCGAACAGCGCGAGCGCGGGAGCCTGGCGATCGGGCCGCCCGGTCAGCGCGACGACCGTGCCGCACACCCCGACCAGGGTCAGCGCCACCACGAGCAGCACGGTCACGGCGACCGCCGCACCGGGACGTCCCCGCGCTGGCCACCGATCAGCCGGCCGACCGAGGTCTGCAGCGCCGCCCCGGCCACCGCCTGCAGGCCGACGGTGAGCAGCACCACGGCGGTGGTCAGGCTCCACCCCTCGGCGACCGCGACGGCGAGCCCGACCAGCGGACCTGCCACCGACGTGATCGGCGTGACCAGGTGCAGCCGGAGGTAGTCCTCGCGGACCAGCAGCACGCCGACCGCCGACCCCACGGCGACCAGCACACCGAGCCCGAGCAGCCCCCAGACCAGCCAGCCGAGGCCGGCGGCGGCCGGCGCCGTCACGGCCCGGAACCCAGCAGCCGGGTGAACACCAGCGTGCCGGCACACCCCGCCAGCACGAGCACCAGCGGCACGATCAGGTACGACGACTGCCCGAGCCCCACCCCGAGCAGCACCAGCACGAGCACCGCGACCGGGGTGCCGACCTGGACGCCGAGCACCCGCCGCACCGGGCTGCCCCGGCTGACGAGCCACAGGCACGGGCCGAGACCCCCGCAGCTCAGCGCGCCGACCGCGAGCAGCCAGCCGTTCACCGCCGGACCGCCCGCTCCAACGAGGTCGGCGGCCCGACCACGTGCAGCAAGAGGCCGTCGCGCCCGGGCGGGGCGTCCACGAGGTACCCACCCGGGGTGGCCGAGAGCAGCAACCCCGCCAGCGCACAGTGGGCCGTGTGCTCCGGCGAGCCGGCCGCGCCCGGTACCGGCAGCGTCCGCAGCTCGCTCCGCCCCCGGCCGAGCGCCGCCCGCACCACCCGCACCGAGTCGCTCAGCAGGGCGCCCGGCAACCGGCGGAGCCAGCCGAGCCAGCGGGCCCGCACCCGCCACCGCCCGCCGTACGCCTCCCGTGCCGCCACGGCGCACCCTCCGCACACCAGGCCGCCGATCAGGGCCAGCACCACCTCGATGACGTTGACCGAGGTCGCCGTCGCGAGCCAGCACAGGGTGAGCACCAGCGTCCATACCGCCGCTTCCAGCCACCGCCACATGACAGCCCCCTGATCCGTACCGGCCCGTGTTACCCGGTCGCCCATCGGGCAAAACCGCCGCCTGCCCGCTTGAGGTGGAGCGCATCCGGGTGTGCCAGTGGCCACCACCCGTCCGATACCTCCGGCGTTTCCCGATGCCCGCACCGGGTAGGCCAGTGCTGGACCTAATCCGGCAACGTGAGGAGTTCCCTGTGACGACCGTCCAGGACAGCGTCGACGTCTCGGTCCCGGTGACCACCGCGTACAACCAGTGGACCCAGTTCGAGAGCTTTCCGGAGTTCATGTCCGGTGTGGAGCAGGTGCACCAGCTCAGCGAGCGGCGGGTGCACTGGAAGACGAATGTGCACGGTGTGCAGCGTGAGTTCGACGCCGAGATCACCGAGCAGCGTCCCGACGAGCGGGTCGCCTGGACCACGGTGGACGGGCTGCACCATGCGGGTGTGGTGACTTTCCACCGTCTCGACGACCGCACCACCCGGGTGAGTCTGCAGCTGGAGTTCCAGCCGGAGGGGCTGACCGAGAAGGCCGGCGCGGCCCTCGGCGTGGTCGGCATGCAGGCCAAGGGTGATCTTGCCCGGTTCAAGGAGTTCATCGAGCGCGAAGGCACCGCCACCGGTGCCTGGCGGGGCGAGGTCGGGCGCCCGCCGCAGGCCGGCGAGGTCCCGCCAGGGGAGGGCCCGCCTGGCCCGGCCAGCTCCCAGCCGCCCACCGGACTCGGCTGATCCGCGTGCTCACATCGTCCGATCCGTTGCCGGACCCGGCGCCGTCCAAGCGTCACATCCGGCGGAATCGGGACTGGAGCATCGCGTACAGCCCGAAACAGGCGAACCCGATCGCGGCGACGATGAGCAGGTACTTCCCGAAGGGTTGGGCGAGGATCGTCTGCAGCGCGCCGTCGAGACCCTGGGCCTTCCGGCGGTCGAAGGTCACCGCCGTGTAGCCGAGCAGGCCGCCCACGATGGTGAACGCGACGCCCTTGGTGACGTACCCGGTCTGGCCGAGACGCCGCGCGATCTCACGGGCTGATGGCGACATCGCCGCGAGGTCGATCTCGTCGCCGATGGAGACCGCCACGCCCTTCACGATCATGCCGATCCCCACGCCGACGATGACCAGCCCCACTGCCACCACGAGCACCTGGCCGCCGGGCAGCGCCAGCACTCCCGACGCGGCCTGCTGCTGTTTCCCCGAGCTCGACGACCTCGTGCCGAGCGCCGCGGAGACGGCACTGCCCGCGAGCACCAGGTAGACCACCGCACGGCACGCGCTGGTCACCTTGTTCGGAACTCGACGGTGCAGCTCATGACCCCCTCCGCCCCACACCACCTCGCTGGCCTGCCACAGCGCCAACGCCAGCAGCCCCGCCGCGACCAGCCAGAGCAGGACCCGGCCCAACGGCTGGCCAGCGAGGGCGTTCATCGCTCCGGAAGTGTCGGCGCTCCTCGGGTCCGCGGCTCCCAAGGCCACCCGGAACGCCGTCCAGCCAATGAGCAGGTGCACGAGGCCGTAGGCGACCAGCCCGACCCGAGCGAGACGTCGAACCGGACGATTGTCGCCGACCTGCTCGGCTGTCTCCTCAGCGTTGTCGGCCATGCTGGGCCCGTCTGTCGTCTCGGCGTCGTGGCCAGACGAGGTGCACCGCGCCAGGAGAGACAGGCGTGCGCACGACTATTCGCCGGAGCCGAGGAGCTTGTCCAGTTCGCTGCGCAGCGCGGGCAGCGAGTCGTAGACCGAGCGGGCTCCGGCCTCGAGCAGTTCCCGCTCGTCGAAGCCGCCGGTCCGTAGTGCGTAGCCGGGGTATCCGGCTCGCCGGGCGGCCGCGAAGTCCCACACGGAGTCCCCGATGACGATCGGGGCCGCGCCGCCGGCCCGGTCAAGCGCGACCTGCAACAGGTCGGGCGCGGGCTTGGTGCGGTCCACGTCCTGCGACGTCGTCCAGTCGTGTGCCACCGACTTGCCGTCGATGAGGTCCAGGTAGTGGTCGACGTGTTCGGGTTTGCCGGAGCTAGCCAGCACCACGGTGAGGCCGCGGTCGCGCAGGTCGACGAGCAGCTCGCGGGCTCCCTCGAACGGAGCGACCTCGTCGAGCATCGGGTCGAACTCCTCCGACCAGGCGGCTCGGAGTTGATCGCCGAGCTCGTCCTCGACGTGGTCATCGGCGACGGAGGCGACGAGCTGGTCGCCACCCATGCCGATCGCGCGGTGCAGTCGCCATACCGGCAGGGTGATGTCGTAACGCCGGAACGCCCGGTACCAGGCAAGCGCGTGCTGGTAGTTCGAGTCGATCAG
>DATAYB010000747.1:0-7002 GCA_036272795.1 Pseudonocardia sp. | reverse complement strand
GAACTGCGCACCCCGACGTTGCCCCAGCAGGCGCTCTGGTACCGCCTCTGCGGCGACCGCAACCCGTTGCACGCCGACCCGGCATTCGCCGCGCGCGCCGGCTTCGACCGGCCGATCCTGCACGGGCTGTGCACGTGGGGCGTGGTCTGCAAGGCCGTGGTGGATGGCGTGCTGGACGGGGACGTCGGCCGGGTGGCCGGCTACCGGGCGCGGTTCGCCGGCACGGTGCTCCCGGGCGAGACCCTGCGCACCCGGGTCTGGCACAGCGACGACGGCCTCGTGCTGCTCACCACGGTCATCGAGCGCGCCGACGCACCCGTCCTCGCCGACGCCCTCCTCACCCCCGCCTGACCGCCGTCCCCCGCACCGCGCTGCCTGCCGCGCTGCCTGCCGCGCGACCGGTGGTCGCCGCACCGCGCTGCCTGCCGCGCGACCAGCGGTCGTCGCACGAACGCGCCGCCGGCACCGCACACACGGTCGTACCGCCGCACACATTGCCGACCTTGTGTGCGGCGGGCTGGCGGTGTGTGCGGCGGTGGGCCGGGCACGTCGGCACTGCGGCACGGCGGCACGGCGGCACGGCGGCGTAGCACGGCGGCACACACCGCGGTATCGCCGCACACATCGCCGAACCTGGGTGCGGCGGTATGGCGGTGTGTGCGGCGGGGTTGGCGGCGGGCGGAGTGTAGGTGGTGGCCGGGGGTGTGCGGGGTCGGTCGGGGTGCTGTGGCGGGAGTTGTGCACATCGGGAGTTGTTGTCCACAGGGGGTGGTAGCGGGCACGCCGCCGGTCACACCGCCCGGGAACGTGGGTTACATGGACAGCCCGAGCCTGTATCGACGTGCCGCGCTACTCGCCGCCGGTTACACCGAGCGTGAGCTCCGCCGGTGGCTGCGTGCCGGCGAGCTCTCGATTCTGCGCCGGGGCCACTACCTCGCCGAGGCACCGCCGGAGCAGGCACACGCCCGGCACCTGCTGCTCGTACACGCGGCCATCGCGGAGCTCGGTCCGGGTGCCGTGGCCAGCCATGCCTCCGCGGCGGTACTCCACGGCCTGCCGACTTGGGAGATCGCGCTGGACCATGTATCCGTGACCCGGAACCGACGGTCCGGCGGGCGGCGGCATCGGTTGATACACGTGCGAACGGCTCGGCTGGCTCCGGATGAGGTGGTGCAGCTCGACGGGCGCGCCGTCACGTCGGTGGCGCGCACAGTGGTTGATCTCGGCCGTACCGCGTCCTTCGAGTCCGCCGTGGTGACGGCCGATGCCGCGCTGGCCACAGGCGCGGTGGATGCAACCGAGCTCGCCGAGTCGGTCCGTCGAGTGGACCGCTGGCCGGGGTGTCCGGCGGCGCGGCGAGCGATCCGGTTCGCGGACGGAGGCGCCGAGAGCGTCGGCGAGTCACGCAGCCGAATCGCCATCCGGCGGGCGGGCCTGCCGGCTCCGGTGACTCAGTGGCAGGTCCGGGACGGCGACGGGCGGAGGGTGGCGAGGGTCGACTTCGGCTGGCCCGAGCAGAGCGTGGTCGGGGAGTTCGACGGCGAGATCAAGTACGGCCGTCTGGTGCGCCCGGGCCGGTCGCCGGGAGATGTGGTGTTCGAGGAGAAGCTCCGCGAGGACGAGCTGCGCGCCCTCGACCTCGCGGTCGTCCGCTGGACCTGGGCCGACCTGGCCGACTTCGCGGTCGCCGCCCGCCGCCTGCACCGGGCCCTGGACTGACCACCTGTCCTCGCCAGCGCCCTCGTCAGCCCCGTCCGAACGCTGTCGCCGCGTGCCAGCGCCCGTGCTCGTGCCAGCGCCGGTGACCGCTCGCGCGATGCCGTTCAGCGGCGCGGTGGTGGTGCCGAACCTTGTGGTGGTGCCGAGCGTGGCAGCGGTATCGGGCGTGGTGGTGCCGGGCGTGGTGGTGGTGCCGATACCGGACCGGCTGGCCGCGCCGGCTCCCGTGGAACCATGTCCGGTGCGGTAGGGCGTGCGGATGGCTCACGGGCAGCGCGGCGAGCGCGAGGGGGCCGCCGGAGGGCGCGGGTGCTGCCGCCGATGCCGAGGGAGCGGACGCTGCCGGAGCGGGTACAGCGGGAGCAGACGCCGCGGGCGCGGGCGGCGTGGGTTTCGCGACAGCCGGTGGCCGCGCTGGCCCCAGGCTGCTCGCGGTGCCTTGGCCGGCAACGTCGGGGGCCGTGCCCGAGGCCTCCTGGACTCGCATGGTCGTCGACAGGTGTGCCCGCAGCGCGCCGGCGTGTGAACGCGCAAGGGGGACCGCCGCCAGCACCGCCGCGATCAGCACCAGCGCGAGAGCGCCCGACCGCAATGAGAAGATCCGCAAAACCTAACCTCCGCCATGCACAGGATCGACGACTTCGACCTGTACGGACCGATTTCCCGGTTACCCCGGCGATCCAGGGCCCGAGGGGTTGAACGGCGGGACGAGTGATCTGGCAACTCATCCGGCGAGGGGTCTACCCGGATCGGGGACGGCACATTCTCAGCATTTGCTGCGATAACAGTGCCGTTAGCAGTGCCGCGTGCGGAGCGGATCGGCGGGCGGCGTCAGGACGCGGCGAGTACCAGTCCGCTCGTCGGGACGCCGGTGCCGGCGGTGACCACGGTGTGAGTCACGCCGGCGACCTGGTTCACCGAGGTGCCGCGCAGCTGGCGGACGGCTTCGGCGATCCCGTTCATGCCGTGGATGTAGGCCTCACCGAGCTGGCCGCCGTGCGGGTTCACCGGCAGCGGGCCGTCGAGCTCGATGCCCCCGTCGGCGATCAGGTGGCGCGCCTCGCCGGCTCCGCAGAACCCGAGCTCCTCCAGCTGGACCAGCACGAACGGGGTGAAGTGGTCGTAGAGCAGCGCGACCTGGACGTCCGCCGGCCCGATGCCCGCCTGCTGCCAGAGCTGTCGCCCGACCAGGCCCATCTCCGGCAGCCCGGCGATCTCGTCGCGGTAGTAGCTGTGCATCGTGAACTGGTCGGCGCTGCTGCCCTGCGCGGCCGCGGCGATCGTGGCCGGCCGGTGCGGCAGGTCGGCTGCGCGGGCGGCGCTGGTGACCACGATCGCCACCGCGCCGTCGCTCTCCTGGCAGCAGTCCAGCAGGTGCAGCGGCTCGACGATCCACCGCGACGCCTGGTGTTGCTCCAGCGTGATCGGCCGGCCATGGAACCAGGCCTTCGGGTTCGTCGCCGCGTGCCTGCGCATGGCGACCGCGACCCGGCCGAAGTCCTCGCTGGTCGCGCCGTACTCGTGCAGATAGCGCCTGGCGAACATGGCGACCGTCGCCGCCGGCGTGCTCAGCCCGACCGGGTAGTGCCAGCCGTTGTCGATACCGGCGGACGTGGCGGCGGCGACCGCGGCGGCCTGCACCCTGCCGAACCGGGACCCGGAACGCTCGTTGAACGCCCGGTAGCAGACCACCACCTCGGCGACCCCGGTGGCGACCGCCATCGCGGCGTGCTGCACCGTCGCGCAGGCGGCCCCACCGCCGTACGGGATCCGGCTGAAGAAGCGCAGCTCAGGCACCCCCAGCTCGCGCGCCACGGCGATCTCCGCGTTGGAGTCCATCGCGAAGGTGACCATGCCGTCCACATCGGACGGTGCGAGCCCGGCGTCTGCCAGCGCGGCACTCACCGCCTCGGCGGCCAGCTGCAACTCGCTGCGCCCGGAATCCTTGGAGAACTCGGTGGCCCCGATCCCGGCGATCGCCGCCGCCCCGGACAGCGCGCTCATGCCCACCCCAGCCGGACCTGGCCGGTCACGTGGTCACCGAGCCCGCACCGGCCGACCACCTCCACGAGGACGTCATCCCCCGACCCGTTGCCGGAGCGGTTCCCGTTCGCGGTGCCATGTGCAGAGCCGCCCACCGCCACCACCCGGCCGCCCAGCACGAGCGTGTCGCCCGCGTAGCAGGGCACCCCGAGCCGAACCTTCACCCCGCGCACGAGCGCTCGGGGCCCAGCCCAGTCGGTGACGCAGCGCTGCACGAGGCCGGTGGTGGTCAGGATGTTCAGGAAGATGTCCTTCGAGCCACGGGCCACCGCGGCGTCCCGGTCATGGTGCACGTCCTGGAAGTCGCGGGTGGCGATCGCGGTGGACACCACGAACGTCGCGGTCACGTCGAGCCGCAGCTCGGGCAGCACGTCTCCGACCGAGGGGCGTGGCGGGGCGGTCATCGCGGCCGCCAGGCGGGCAGCGTCAGCTCGTCGTCCACCCGGTCGAGGTCGATCTCGACGGGCAGCCCGACCCGCACCTCGTGCGGCGGCATGTCGCGCAACTCCCCCATCACCCGCACCCCCTCGTCCAGCTCCACCAGTGCCACCACGAACGGCAGCGTCCTGCCAGGCACCGGCGGATGATGGTGCACCACAAAGCTGTAGACCGTGCCCAGCCCGCTAGCGATCCGGTACTCCGGCTGGGTCGCGCCGCAGCGCGGGCACATCGGGCCCGGTGGGTGGCGCAGCAGGCCGCACTCGCCGCAGCGCCAGACTCGCAGCTCCCCCGCCGCCAGGCCGGCCCAGAAGTACTCGGTGTCGCGGTTCACGGTCGGCCGCAGCACGTCCCGCACAGGCGTCGGTGCCGGCTCGGGCTCCGGTGCGGGCGAGCGCTCGGGCGGCCGGAACTTGAGCACCCGAAACATCATCTCGGCGACGGGCTCGGTGTCGACGCTCCAGGTGCTCACGGTGGTGACGAACCAGCCCTCGCCGAGCGCGGTGCGCTTGGGCCCGGTCACGTCGGTCAGCCGGGTGCGGACCGTGAGTCGTTCGCCGGGGCGCAGGTAGCGGTGGTAGCTCTGCTCGCAGTCGGTGGCCACGACCGAGGTGTAGCCGGCCTCGTCGAGCACCTGGGTCATCGCGCCGAGCGGGTCGTCCGCCGCGCGCTGGCCGTGCAACCCGTGCATCGTCCAGACCTGCACCATGGCCGGCGGCGCCAGCTCCGGGTAGCGCGGGTCGGTGTCGCCCAGCGCCTCGGTCCAGTTGTTGATCATCGCGGGGTTGACCGGGTCCCTGGCCGGCCGGGGCGCGCTGTCGCCCCGCGCGCGGATCCGGCTGGCCGCTACGAGCACGGCCTCGTCGAGGTTGACGGTCACGCCCACCCTCCCAGCGGCATCACGACGAACTGAAACGTGTTCTAGTTATTTCTAACCGGATCGGCGCCGCCCCGCAAGAGCTGGGCAGGCGCGGCTCGCCCGCGTCAGGGAGATCACCGGCCGGCGGCGCTCAACGGTCGGCGTAGCGCCCGAACCGGACCAGATCGGTCGCAGGCGCAAACCGGTAGCCGGCCCCGGCCGGGCTGATCCGGCCCACGGACGGCGCGGCGAAGTGTGCGGGCAGCACCGGCGTGCCGGACGCGGCGAGCTCGGCCAGCAGCTCTCGCCGCGCGGCGGCGGCCAGCGCGGGGTCGACGCAGTACCGGGTACTTCGGCCGGGGTCGCGCAGCTGCAGCGGGTGGTGCAGCAGGTCGCCGGCGAGCAGAAGCGTGCCGGCCGATCCGGTGACGCGCACGCACACGTTGCCCGGCGTGTGCCCGAACGCGGGGACCAGTTCGACCCCGGGCGCCACCACGGCGGCGGGGTCGACGAACTCCAGCAGGCCCCGCAGTGGGCGGACGCTGTCCTCGAGGTAGTCGCCGGTGCGGCGCATCGCGGCGCTGCCCGCCGGGCCGCTCCAGTACCGGTACTCGGGCTCGGTGAGGTAGTGCCGGGCGGCCGCGAAGACCGGTTCGGCACGCCGTCCACCGGTCGCGTGGCCCATCCGACGTGGTCCACGTGCAGGTGCGTGAACACGACGGCGGACACGTCAGCTGCGGTCAGCCCGGTGTCGGTGAACCGGGCGAACCAGTCGTCGCCCTGCAGGTGGAACTCCGGCCGGCCCCGGTGTCGCCGAGGTCCAGCCAGTACGGCCGGTCGCTCACCTCGGTACGGAGACCTCGGCGGCCACCGACGACCGCCGGGACCGGCGCAGCCACCAGATCGCGGTCGCGCAGGCCGCCGCGATCACCACCGGCACCGCGGTGAGCAGCACGATGTCCTTGCCGGCGAGTGTGAGCCCGATCAGGATGCCGGCGACGCCGGGCCCCACGATCGACCCGGCGCGCCCCAGTGCGGCGGCCCAGCCGACGCCGGTGGTCCGGGTGCCGGCGGAGTACAGCGTCACGGCCAGGGTGAGCTGGCCGATCTGGCTGGCCACCACACCGGCTCCGGCACCGCCGAGCACCAGCAGCAGCACGCCGTCGCTGAGCGGCACGCGCGCCGCGACCACCATGCACACTGCGCCGAGCGCGGGCAGCAGGATCAGGGTCCTGGTGATGCCGAGGCGCGCCGCCAGTGGGAGCAGCGCGAGCCCGCCGAGCAGGCCGCCGAAGCTCACGTAGGCCAGCCCGATCGGCGCCTGGGTCGGGCTGAACCCGTAGCCGACCAGCAGCGTCGGCACCCAGGACGTCAGCGTGTACGCGGAGACGAAGACGAGGAACGCGAAGGTCCACAGCATCGTGGTGGTCGCGCGCAGCTCGGGGGCGAACAGCCGTGCCAGCTTCGCGTCGTGCTTCGCCGCCGCCCCGGCCCGGCGCCGAGGGGGTTCCGGCATGGCGGCCAGCATGACGGCGGTCAGCAGCAGCGGCAGCGCGGCGGCCACCCAGAAGATGCCGGCCGCCCCGATGCCCACCAGCAGCCGGCCACCCAGCAGGCCGCCGACGGTCGAGCCCGAGGTGAGGCCGAGCGTGACGATCACTGCGACGAGCTCGCGCCGCCGGTCCGGGCTGTGGTCGGTGGCCAGCGCGACCGACAGCGGCAGCACCATGCCCAGCCCGAGGCCGGTACCGAACCGGAGCACGCTGAGTACCCCGATCGACCCCGCCGGCAGGGCGAGCGCGGTGGCCCCGGTCAGGACCGCGAACAGCGCGACCCCGGCGATCAGCATCGGCCGCCTGCCGAACCGCGCGCCCAGCCAGCCGCAGCTCAGGTAGCCGAGCACGACGCCGATGTTGGTCAGTACGAGCGGTGCGGTGAAGCTC
>DATAYB010000746.1:0-5841 GCA_036272795.1 Pseudonocardia sp. | reverse complement strand
CTCCGGCGGGATGATCACGCCGGCCTCACCCAGGATCGGCTCGAGTACGACCGCGGCGGTATCACCGTCCACCGCGGCCTCCAGCGCGGCCACGTCCCCGAACGGCACGTGGCTGACCTCGGCCGGCAGCGGGGCGAACGGTGCCCGCTTCGGCTCCTGGCCGGTCAGCGCCAGCGAGCCCATGGTGCGGCCGTGGAAGGCGCCCTGCGCGGCCACCAGCTTCGTCCTGCCGGTCCGCCGGGAGATCTTGAACGCCGCCTCGACCGCCTCGGCGCCGGAGTTGCAGAACAGCGCCCGGGCCCCCTGGGGCGCCACCCCGAGCAGGTCGACCAGCCGCTCCGCCAGCTCGATGGGCGGCTCTGCCAGGTACAGGTTCGACACCTGGCCCAGCGTGGAGATCTGCCTGGTCACCGCCTCGACGATCGCGGGGTGGGCGTGCCCGAGCGCGTTCACCGCGATGCCGGCCACCAGGTCCAGGTAGCGGTTGCCGTCGGTGTCCCACACCTCGGCGCCGCTGCCGCGCACCAGTGCCAGCGGCGGGGTGCCGTAGTTGTTCATCATCGCGGCCTGCCACCGAGTGGTCAGCCCACCCTGCGCGCTCGGCGCTGATTTTCCGCTCGCAAGCTCGCTCATTCCGGCACCACCATCGTTCCCACTCCTTCGCTGGTGAAGACCTCCAGCAGCACCGAGTGCGCCAGCCGGCCATCGATCACGTGTGCTTGGGGTACGCCGCCGCGTACCGCGCGCAGGCAGGCCTCCATCTTCGGCGCCATGCCGCTCGCGATGGACGGCAACATCGGCTCCAGCTGATCGGCGGTCAGCACACTGATCAGCGAGTCCGGGTCCGGGTAGTTCGCGTACAGCCCCTCGACATCGGTCAGCACGACCAGCTTGGCCGCGCCGAGTGCCTCGGCCAGTGCCGCCGCCGCGCTGTCCGCGTTGATGTTGTAGACCGTGCCGTCGACGTCCGGTGCCACGCCGGCCACCACCGGGATCCGGCCGGCCGCGACGATGTCCAGCACCGCCGCGGGGCTGACCGACACCACGTCCCCGACCAGCCCGATGTCCACCGCCTCGCCGTCCACCAGCGCGGTGCGCTTCTCGGCGGTGAACAGGCCGGCGTCCTCCCCGGACATGCCGACCGCGTACGGGCCGTGCGCGTTGATCAGGCCGACCAGTTCGCGGCCGACCTGGCCGACCAGCACCATGCGCACCACGTCGATCGTCTCCGGCGTGGTCACCCGCAGCCCGCCGCGAAACTCGGCGGGAAGGTTCAGCCGCGTCAGCATCGCAGTGATCTGCGGTCCGCCGCCGTGCACCACCACCGGGTGGATGCCGGCCAGCCGGAGGAACACCATGTCCTGGGCGAACGCCGCCTTCAGCTCGTCGTCCACCATCGCGTTGCCGCCGTACTTGACCACCACGACCTTGCCGTGGAAGGTCTGCAGCCAGGGCAGTGCCTCGGCCAGTACGCCGGCCTTCTCCCCCGCGTGCACCAGGCGTTCGCGGGCACTGCGGGCGGTGTTCGTGCCGATCCCTGAGCCGATCTCTGTGCCCGTCATGACGAGTACGCGCTGTTCTCTTCGACGTACCCGAGCGACAGATCAGTGGTCCTGATCCGCGCCTCGGCGGCCCCCACATGCAGGTCCACCTCGACCAGGATGTCCCGGCCGGACAGGTCGACCGCGTGCCGGTCGCCGGCCAGCGCGCCGTCCCGGCAGAGCGTCACCCCGTTCATCGCGATCTCCAATCCGTGCGGGTCGATGGTCGCGTCCGCGTTGCCGACGGCCATCGCGATCCGTCCCCAGTTCGCGTCGGAGCCGAAGAACGCTGTCTTGACCAGGCTGTCCCTGGCCACCCCTCGGGCCACCGCGACCGCGTCCCGCTCGGACGCAGCGCCGCGCACCGCGATGGTCACGTGCTTGGTGACGCCCTCGGCGTCGGCCTGCAGCTGGTCGACCAGCTGGGTGCAGGCCGTCGTGAGGGCGGCGGTCAGCTCGGCGCCGCCGGCACGCACCCCGGACGCGCCGCTCGCCAGCAGCAGCACAGTGTCGTTCGTCGAGGTGCCGCCGTCGATGTCCAGCCGCTCGAAGGTGCGCGCCGAGGCGGCCCGCAGTGCCCGGTCCAGGTCGGCGGGGTCGACCTCGGCGTCGGTGCTGAGTACCGCGAGCATGGTCGCCATCGCCGGGGCCACCATGCCGGAGCCCTTCGCGAACCCACCGATCTGCCAGCCCGCCTCGTCCCGGTACACCACCTGCTTCGGGCGGGTGTCGGTGGTCAGCACCGCGGTGGCCGCCTCCGTGGCGGACTGGCCGGTGTCCGACAGCTTCGCGGCGGCCGCGTCCACCCCGGCCAGCACGGCATCGCGGGGCAGCTGGGAACCGATCAGCCCCGTCGAGCAGACCGCGACCTCGGCCGCCCCGCATTCCAGTGCCTTGGCGGCCCGCTCGGCGGTGGCGTGGGTGGTCTGGAAACCCTCCGGCCCGGTGCACGCGTTCGCCCCGCCGGAGTTGAGCACCACCGCCCGCAGCCGGCCGGTCGTGAGCACCTGGCGCGACCACAGCACGGGCGCGGCCTGGATCTTGTTCGTGGTGAACACCCCGGCGGCGTACCGGTGCGGGCCGTCGTTCACCACCATCGCCAGGTCCAGCGCGCCGGCAGGCTTGATCCCGGCGGCCACGCCGGCCGCCCGGAAGCCGGCGGGGGCGGTCACGGTCATGGCCGCGCCTGCTCTGTGGTGCCGCTCACGGGGCGACCCCGGTGAGCGGCAGGCCGGCGGCCTCGGGCAGGCCGAGTGCGAGGTTCATGCACTGTACGGCGGCGCCCGCGGTGCCCTTGGTCAGGTTGTCGATCGCCGCCACGATGACCGCCTTGCCGGCGTCCGGGTCCACGGTTAGCTGCAGCACGGCGGTGTTCGCGCCCAGGGTCATCGCGGTACTCGGCCACGTGCCCGCCGGCAGCACGTGCACGAACGGCTCCAGGTCGTACGCCTTGTGGTAGGCGTCCAGCAGCTCATCGGCGCTGGCCGACGTGTTGGCCGTGCAGTTCGCCAGGATGCCCCTCGGCATGGGGGCGAGCATCGGGGTGAAGCTGACGGTGACCGGCCGGTCGGCGGCCGCGGAGAGGTTCTGCACCAGCTCCGGGGTGTGCCTGTGGGCGCCGCCGACGCCGTAGGCGCTGACCGCACCCATGACCTCTGAGCCGATCAGGTTCGGCTTGGCGGACTTGCCGGCGCCGCTCGTGCCGGACACCGCGGTGACGACCACATCGGGCTCGATCAGGCCGGCGGCCAGCGCGGGCGCCAGCGCCAGGCTCGCCACCGTCGGGTAGCAGCCCGGTACCGCGACCCGCTTCGCGCCGACCAGCTTCTCGCGCTGGCCGGGCAGCTCGGGCAGCCCGTACGGCCAGCTGCCGGAGTGCTCGCCGCCGTACCAGCGCTGCCACGCGGCCGGGTCCACGAGCCGGTGGTCGGCGCCGCAGTCGACCACCACGGTGTCGGGGCCGAGCTGGGCCGCCAGTGCGCCGGAGTGCCCGTGGGGCAGCGCCAGGAAGACCACGTCGTGCCCCGCCAGGGTGGCCACATCGGTCTCGCGGAGCACCCGGTCGACCAGCGGCAGGAGATGTGGCTGGTGCTCGCCGAGGCGGCTGCCGGCGTTGCCACCGGCGGTCAGCGCGCCGATCCCGTCGGCACCCACCTCGGGATGCGCGAGCAGGAGCCGCAAGAGCTCGCCCCCGGCATATCCGCTCGCCCCGGCCACCGCGATCCGCACCATGCGCATGACTATGCATGATTCTGCAGATCTATGCAACCCGGTTGGGCGGCCCCGATCGAGGGGTCCGGACCGCCGTCAGCGCCGGCCCTGAGCGCCCCGGCCCAGCCCCGTTTCAGCCCCGTTTCAGCCGCGGACGACCGCCCCGCAGCGCTCGGCGGCCACGCCCACCGCCGCGTCCCGGGCGGCGGTCGCCTCTTCCCTGGTCAGCGTCCGGTCCTCGGCGCGCAGCCGCATGCTGAACGCCAGCGACCGCTTGCCCTCGCCGACCTGGTCGCCGGTGTAGACGTCGAACAGCCCGAGGTACTCGAGCAGCTCACCGGCGCCGGCCCGCAGCGCCGCGTCGACGGCGGCCACCGGCTGGTCGTCGTCCACCACCAGCGCCACGTCCAGCAGCACCGGCGGGAACGGCGAGATCGACGGCGCGGGCCGGCGCTCGTGCAGCGGCAGCAGGTCCAACGCGAGCTCCATCACGACCGTGCGCGCCGGCAGCCCGAGTGCCTCGACGACCTTCGGGTGCAGCTCGCCGGCGTACCCGACCGGCGCGTCGCCGAGCCGCAGCTGCGCGCACCTGCCGGGGTGCCACGGCGCCATGTCGGCGGCCGCGGTGGTCAGCTCGACGCCGGCCGCCTCGGCCACCAGGTGTGCGGCGTGTACCGCGTCGGCCCAGCTCGCCGCCCGGCCCGGACCCCACCAGCCGGGGCGCTCGCGGTGCCCGGCCAGCGCCACCGCGACGTGCACGGGCTGCGCCGGCAGCGTGTCCAGCAGCTCCTGGATCTGCTCGTCGGACGGGCGGGCGTCGACCGGCACCACCGGCGTCGGAGCCTGCTCGGCGTGCGGCAGCACCACCTGGCCGACGTTGTAGAGCGCCACGTCGGTCATGCCCCTGGCCACGTTGCGGACCAGGGCGTCCAGCAGGCCAGGCAGCAGGGTGCTGGCCAGCTCGCCGCGCTCGTTGTCCAGCGGGTTGAGCACGTGCAGGGTGCGCCGCCGGATGTCGTCGGGCGTGCAGCCGAAGCTGTCGAAGACCGTGCCGGAGATGAACGGGAACGGCAGGACCTCGGTGTAGCCGGCCTCGGCGAGCGTGCGGGACACGGTGCGGCGGCGGCGCTGGGCGGGCGTGAGCCCACGCCCGGCCGGGGCAGCTGGCAGCACGGACGGGATGACCTCCAGCCCCTCCAGCCGCAGCACCTCCTCGACGAGGTCGGCGGGGGCCACCAGGTCCGGCCGCCAGCTGGGCGGTACCGCGACGATCTCCGCGGTGGTGGCGCCCGTCCGCAGCTCCACGTGGCAGCCGATCTGGCCGAGCCGCCGGGCAGTGGCGCCGCGCTCGTAGCGCACGCCGGCCACGCGGTCGGGCAGCTCGAGCGGCATCACGACCGCGGCGAGCTTCGGTGCCTCGCCGACATCGGTACGCCCACCGCTGATCGTGCCGCCGCCGTAGCGGACCAGCAGCGTGGCGGCCCGCTCCGCGGCGGCGGCGGACAGCTCGGGGTCGACGGCCCGCTCGAACCGCCGGGACGCCTCGCTGGGCAGCTTGTGCCGCCGCGCCGCCCGTGCGATCAGGGCCGGCTCGAAGTTGGCCGCCTCCAGCAGCACGTCATGGGTGCCGTCGGAGATCTCGGTGGACGCGCCGCCCATCACACCGGCCAGCCCGATCGGACCGCTGCCATCGGCGATCAGCAGGTCGTCCGGGTCCAGCTCGCGGGCCGACCCGTCCAGCGTGGTCAGTTTCTCCCCCACCGTCGCCCTGCGCACCACGATCGGCCCGCTCAGGGTCGACGTGTCGTAGGCGTGCAGCGGCTGGCCGAGCTCCATCATCACGTAGTTCGTCACGTCCACGGCCAGCGAGATCGGCCGCATTCCCGCCGCCAGCAGCCTCCGCCGCATCCACCATGGGCTGGGCGCGTACGGGTCCACCCCGGTCACGCGGCGCGCCACGAACCGGCGGCAGCCGACCGGGTCCTCGATGCGCACCGGCCACGCCTCACCGTCGGCGGCCGGCACCTCCACCCTGGCCGGGTCGATGAACCGCACGTCCAGCGAGCACGCCAGCTCCCGCGCCAGGCCA
>DATAYB010000745.1:0-12535 GCA_036272795.1 Pseudonocardia sp. | reverse complement strand
GACTTCGCCGGCAAGCTGGTGTCCGCCGCGGGCGCCAAGCCGACCGTGATCGATGTCTCCCAGCTCTCCGGCCTCGACACCGGCGCCGACTTCAACGAGCACGTCTTCTACAGCCTGCCCACGGTGGCCAAGCTCGCCGACTCCCTCAGCGCCGACCTGAGCAAGGCCGACCCCGCCAACACCGCCGACTACCAGTCCAACGCCACCGCGTTCAAGGCGAAGCTGGACGGCCTGCACGGCAAGCTCTCGGCGATCCGGGCGGCCCACCCTGGCGCGCGGATCGCGATCACCGAGCCCGTGCCGCTCTACCTCACCGAGCAGGCGGGGCTGACCAACGCCACCCCCGAGGGGTACTCGCACGCCATCGAGGAGGGCAACGACCCGCCGGTCGCCGTGCTCCAGCAGGCCGTCGCGCTGTTCAGTGGGCCGCAGAAGGTGTCGGCGCTGCTGCTCAACGGGCAGACGGAGACCACGTCCACCTCTCAGGTGGAACAGGCCGCGGCGTCGGGTGGCGTGCCGGTCGTCAAAGTGACGGAGACTCTGCCGGCAGGCACGATGGACTACGTGACCTGGATAGGCGGCGAGATCGACCAGCTGTCGACGGCGCTCGGCGACCATCGATGACGGCACTCGACGCCTCGCTGCGCCCGGAACAACCGCGCCCAGAACAACCGCGCTCGGGGCAACCCCGCTCGGAACAACCCGGCGGGCGCTCGCCCGAGGAACGCTCCGGCGGGGTGCCGGCTGTTGAGCTGCGCGAGGCGCGGATGACACTGGGCGAGCGGGTCCTCTGGGACGGGCTGGACCTGCGGGTGGCGGCCGGCGAGTTCATCGCCGTGCTGGGCCCGAACGGCTCCGGCAAGACGACGCTGCTCAAGGTGCTGCTCGGCCAGCGTGAGCTGAGCGGAGGCACGGTGCGGATCGGCGGCCGTCCGCCCGGTGGCGCCGGCAGCGGGGTCGGCTACATCCCGCAGCAGCAGGCGATGGACGTCGACGTGCCGCTGCGGGCCCGGGACCTCGTCGGCCTCGGGCTGGACGGCCACCGCCTCGGGCTCGGCCTCGGGTCGCTTCTCGGCTCTGATGGTCGGAGCGGTCGGAGCGGCGGCCGGTCCCGGCGGGACGTCGTGGACGCGGCGCTGGCCGAGGTGGGCGCAACGGCGTACGCGAACTCGCCGGTCGGGCGGCTCTCCGGCGGTGAGCAGCAGCGGCTGCGGGTGGCGCAGGCACTGGTCGGCGACCCGTCTGTGCTGCTCTGCGACGAGCCGCTGCTGTCCCTGGACCTGGCCAACCAGCGGGTGGTCAGCCAGCTGATCGACGCGCGGCGGACCGAGGCGGCCACCGCGGTCCTGTTCGTCACCCACGAGATCAACCCGGTGCTCCCGCTGGTGGACCGGGTGCTGTACCTGGTCAACGGGCAGTTCCGCGTGGGCACGCCGGACGAGGTGATGACCTCCGACGTGCTCTCCGAGCTGTACCGCACGCGCGTCGACGTGCTGCGGCTGCGCGACCGGCTCGTGGTGGTCGGCACAGAGGACGGCGCCGAGGACGCCGGAGGCTGGGAGCACGGCGCATGATCGACCTGCTTGCCCGCCTCCTCGACTTCACCGGCACCGGCGCGGCACTGCGCCTGCCGTTCGTCCAGACCGCGCTGATGGCCGCCGCCGTGCTCGGCCTGATCGCCGGGCTGCTCGCCCCCCTGATCGTGACCAGGGGCATGGCGTTCGCCGTGCACGGCACCTCCGAGCTCGGCTTCGCGGGCGGTGCGGCGGCGCTGGTCGCCGGGATCAACGTCGGGCTCGGCGCGGTGGCCGGCGCACTGGTCGCGGCGGTGGTGTTCGGCTTCCTCGGGCTGCGCCAGCGCGAGCGGGACTCGGTGATCGGCGTGGTGCTCGCCTTCGGGCTGGGCGTCGGCGTACTACTGCTGGCCGTCTACCCGGGGCGCTCGCAGAACAAGTTCGGGCTGCTCACGGGCTCGATCGTGTCGGTTGACTCGACCAACCTGTGGCTGCTCGTCGGCTGCGCCGTCGTTGTGGTCGGCACGCTCGCGGTGTACTACCGGCCGCTGCTGTTCGCCAGCGCCGACCCCGAGGTGGCCGCCGCGCGCGGTGTGCCCGTGCGGATGCTGTCGATCGTGTTCGCGGTGCTGATCGGGCTGAGCACGGCGCTCGCGGTGCCGGCGGTCGGCGCGATCCTGGTGCTGGCGGTGATGGTGACGCCGGGGGCGGCGGCCGCCCGGGTCTCCGCGAGCCCACTGGTCGTGACGGTACTGGCCGTGGTGTTCGCCGAGGTCTCGCTGCTCGGCGGTGTGGTGCTCTCCCTCGGCCCTGGCGTACCGATCTCCGGCTACGTGGCGACGCTGATCTTCCTCTGCTACCTCGGTTGCCGCCTCTACGCCCGCCTCCGCCGCCCCGTGCCCCGCGAGTCGGCGATTCGGTCAGGGTGAGTCGCGGATTCCGTCAGCACGAGTCGCCGAGATGTCAGTTCCGAGGGTCGTCCTGGCTCGTCCGCTGCGCCTGGATCCGCTTCGCCAGGTCGATCACGACCTGCAGCTCCTCGTCGGTCGCGACGGACAGGAAGTAGCGCCGCACGGCCTCGTTGTGCAGCGCGGTGGCCACGCGCATGGTCTGCTCGGCCATCGGTGTCGCGGTCATCGTGACCTGGCCGGTGCCCTCTTCGTAGACCCGCTCCACGAGCCCCCGGGTCCCCATGCGCTTGAGCTGGTGGGACAGCCGGCTGGCCGACCAGTTCAGCTTCGCGGCCAGCGCCTTGAGCCCGGAGACGCGGTTCGCCGGCGCGTCGTTCAGCCGGTTCAGCACCAGGTAGTCGGCCGAGCTCAGCCCGGTGGCCGGGGTGACCACACCGGACACCAGGCTGCGCAGCGAGTCGGCGAGCACCAGTGCGGAACGCCACGCCTCCCGCTCCCGCTCGGACAACGGCTCGCTGGTCACAGACCTGGTCACCCAGGAACGGTACCTCTCCGGCAAGGTCGGACGCCCTGCCGGTTGCGGCCTCCGGTCTCAGGCCCGGCCCGGCCGGTGGTCTCCGGACCGGACCTAGTGTCCCCGGGCGTGCCTGCGCCGGCGGGCGACCTCGGCCAGCAGTACGCCGGCCGCGACGGAGGCGTTCAGCGACTCGGCCGGCCCGGTCATCGGGATGGACACGGTGACGTCGCAGGTCTCGCGGACCAGCCGGGACAGGCCTCGCCCCTCCGAGCCGACGACGACGACCAGTGGGTCCGCTGCCAGGTTGAACTCGTCCACCGAGACATCGCCGTCGGCGTCCAGGCCGGCCACCATCAGCCCGGCGCTGGCGTACTCGCGCAGCGTGCGGGTGAGGTTGGTGGCCCTGGCGACCGGGATGCGCGCCGCCGTGCCCGCCGAGGTACGCCAGGCCACCGCCGTCACTCCGGCCGAGCGGCGCTGCGGCAGCAGCACTCCGTGCGCGCCGAACGCGGTGGCCGAGCGGATCACCGCGCCGAGGTTGCGCGGGTCGGTCACCCCGTCCAGGGCGACGATCAGCGGCGGCCGGTCGGAGTCCTGCGCCATCTCCAGCAGCTCGTCGGGGTGGGCGTACTCGTAGGGCGGCACGGTCAGGCCGATGCCCTGGTGCAGGGCGCCGTTGGCCATCCGGTCCAGGTCGACCTTCGGGACCTCGAGGATGGCGATGCCGGCGTCGGCGGCCAGCCGGACCGCCTCGGCGATCCGCTCGTCCGCGTTGGTGGCCTGCGCGACGTGCAGCGCGGTGGCCGGCACGCCGGCACGCAGACACTCCACGACGGGGTTGCGGCCGAACACGGTCTCCGCGGTGTCCGCATCGGTGCTGCGCCTGCGGGACCGGCCGGCCACGTTCGGCGCCGGCTTGCCGCCGTTCTTCTTGGCGGCGGCAGCGGCGCGCTTGTTCTTGATGTGGCCGGGCCGGGCCTCGGCGGGTGGCGTCGGTCCCTTGCCCTCCAGGCCGCGCCGGCGCTGGCCACCGGACCCGACCACCGGGCCCTTCTTGGTGCCGGGTTTGCGAATTGCGCCTTGTCGGCGTGAGTTGCCGGCCATCAGGGCCTGTCTCCTAGTGTTGTGGTGTCGAAGTTGCTTGCCCGGGCCCGGTCGGTGCCTCTGCAGGCGAGGGGGCGATCGTGAGGGCCGGGGCGCGCCACCTTAGGAGCCATGCCCAGCTCTTCAACCGTCCTTGAGCGTCCAGGTGGCTCCGTCGCGGGTGTCCTCGACGATCACCCCGGCGGCCAGCAGCCGGTCCCGGATCGCGTCGGCCGAGGCGAAGTCCCGCTGGGCCCTGGCATCCTTGCGCTGCGCGAGCAGGTCGTCCACCAGCGAGGACAGCGCCGCCACTGCCGCCGCCTCTGCGCCGCCCTGGCCCTGGCGCCACCGCTCGCCGAGCGGGTCGAGCCCGAGCACCTCGGTCATCGCGCGCACCGAGGACGCCGCAGCCGCTGCCGCCGCCCGGTCGCCGGCGTCCAGGGCCGCGTTGCCCTCCCGGACGGCGATGTGGATGGCCCCGACCGCGAGCGGGGTGCTCAGGTCGTCGTCGAGCGCTGCCACGAACTCCGGCGCCAGCACTCCGTCGGCCAGCGTTGGCGTGCCGATCCGCTCACCGACCCGGTGCAGGAACGCCTCTATCCGACGATACGCGGCGACCGCCTCGGACAGCGCGGCGTCGGAATACTCGATCATCGAGCGGTAGTGCGGGGCCACCAGGTAGTAACGCAGCTCGGCGCCCCGCACGCGCTGCAGCAGCACGTCGATGGACAGGGTGTTGCCCAGCGACTTGGACATCTTGTCGCCGCCGAGGGTGACCCAGGCGTTGTGCGTCCAGAACCGGGCGAACCCGTCACCGACCGCGTTGGACTGCGCGCGCTCGTTCTCGTGGTGCGGGAAGACCAGGTCCAGCCCGCCGCCGTGGATGTCGAACTCCGGGCCCAGGTACATCGTGGCCATCGCGGAGCACTCCAGGTGCCAGCCCGGCCGCCCGCGTCCCCACGGGGTCGGCCAGGACGGCTCACCGGGCTTGGCGGCCTTCCACATGGTGAAGTCGTGCGGGTCGCGCTTGTCTGCGTTGTTGAAGCCGACCGACTCGCCCTGCTGCATCTCGTCGGGACGCTGGCCGGACAGCGCGCCGTAGTCCGAGAACGACGGCACCGAGAAGTACACGTCCCCACCGGCAGCGTACGCGTGCCCGCTGTCGATCAAGCGCTGTATCAGCTCGATCATCTGCGGCACGTGCCCGGTGGCGCGCGGCCCGATGGACGGCGGCAGGCAGCCCAGCGCCTCGTAGGCGGCGTCGAAGGCCCGCTCGTGGGTGGCGGCCCACTCCCACCAGGGGCGCCCCGCGTCGGCGGCCTTGGTCAGGATCTTGTCGTCGATGTCGGTGACGTTGCGCACGAGCGTGACATCGAGCCCCGGGCCACCCGAACCGCCCCGGCCGAGCCAACGGCGCAGCACGTCATAGTTGAGGCCGCTGCGCACGTGGCCGATGTGTGGCATGCCCTGCACCGTCGCGCCACAGACGTAGATCGACGCTGCCCCGGCCCGCAGCGGGGTGAACTCCCGCTGGCTTCTGGTGGCGGTGTCGTAAAGGCGCAGACTCACACGACAAAATGATACGGGGTCGGCGACCGGGGCAGTTCAGCGCGGTGAACACCGGGATTCGGCGGCCGGCGAACGGGAGCCCGGCACCCGACACCGCCCGGCGCCGGCAGCCACCGATTGCGGGCCCGCGACACGCCCGGAATCCGCTGCGATGATCCTCACAGCCAGATCACCCGTCCGGGTGCGAGTTGTACGGAGTTACCCAGTATCGCCTGTGATAGGTGGGTCGACTGGGACCAGCAGGGCCGTGGCGACCGCCGCGATGCCCTCGCCGCGCCCCGTCAGTCCGAGCCCGTCGGTGGTGGTGCCGGACACGGAGACGGGGCCGCCGACCGCCTCGGACAGCGCACCCTGCGCCTCCTCCCGGCGGGTGCCGATGCGCGGCGCGTTGCCGATGACCTGCACCGCCGCGTTGCCGACCGTCCAGCCGGCCGCCGCCAGCAGCCGCCGCACCTCCGCGAGCAGCTCGCCGCCGTGCGCGCCCGCCCAGCGCGGGTCGGAGGTGCCGAACACCGCGCCGAGGTCACCGAGCCCGGCCGCCGAGAGCAGCGCGTCACACAGGGCGTGTGCCGCCACGTCGCCGTCGGAATGGCCGGTGCAGCCGGGGACGCCGGGCCAGTGCAGGCCGGCCAGCCAGCAGTCCCGGTCGGCCGCCACCGGGTGCACGTCGGTGCCGACGCCGACCCTGGGCAGCGCGGCGTTCATGTCGAGATCACCGCGCCATCATGTCGCGCGCGCCGAACCGCCGCCCGCCCGAGTCGGCACCCCGACACCGCACCCCGAGGCGGCACAGGCTCAGCCGGCCGCCATCAGCTCAGCGATCCGCAGATCCCAGGTCGTCGTGATCTTGAACGCGAGTGGGTCACCGGGCAGCGTCCGCACCGGCTCACCCAGCCGCTCGACCAGTCCGGCGTCATCGGTCGCGACCACAGCCGCCCCCGCCACGCCCCCGTCGGGCCCATAGCCGGCGTGTTGATACGCCCGCAGCAGCAGCGCCACGCTGAACGCCTGCGGCGTCTGCGCTGCGCGCAACACGGACCGGTCCGCCGTCCCGATCACCGCGCCGGCCACGTCGACTTCCTTGACCGTGTCGGCGACCGGCAGCACCGGGATCACTGCCTCCGCGCCGCCGTCGACGGCCGCGACAAGGGAGCTCACCAAAGCCGGCGGGGTGAGTGCGCGCGCCGCGTCGTGAACAAGTACGGTAACCGCCTCCGGATACCGACGCATCCCGTACCAGAGCGCGGCGGCAACCGAGGAGGCCCGGTCAGCCCCGCCGGTCACCACCTCGATCCGGGCTGCCTCGCCGGCCGGGAACAACCCCGACCCGTCGGCGAACAGCGCCCGCATGACCGTCAGATCAGCATCCCGAACGGCCACTAACACATGATCTACCGAGCCCGAGGCCAGAAGTCCCCGGACCGCACGCACCACGAGCGGAACACCGCCCACGCACACCAGTGCCTTGGGTATGCCAGCGCCCAACCGAACACCGTCACCAGCGGCCGGGACGAGCGCCAGCACACTCAAAGTCAGGAAGCGGTGGCCAGCACTTCGTCGAGCAGGAGCTCGGCCTTCTCCTCGTCGGTACCCTCGGCGAGCGCGAGCTCACTGACCAGGATCTGACGAGCCTTGGCCAGCATGCGCTTCTCGCCGGCCGAGAGGCCCCGGTCCTTCTCGCGCCGCCACAGGTCACGAACGACCTCGGCGACCTTGTTGACGTCGCCGGACGCGAGTTTCTCGAGGTTGGCCTTATAGCGTCGAGACCAGTTGGTCGGCTCCTCGGTATGCGGCGCCCGAAGGACGTCGAAAACCCGGTCCAGGCCCTCCTGGCCGACCACGTCGCGGACGCCGACGAACTCGGCATTGTCCGCTGGCACGCGAACCGTCAGGTCTCCCTGGGCGACCTTCAGAACGAGGTACTGCTTTTCCTCGCCTTTGATCATCCGTGTTTCGATAGCCTCGATGAGCGCTGCACCGTGGTGCGGGTAGACGACGGTCTCTCCGACCTTGAAAACCATATGTCCTCTGCCCCTTTCGCTGACTCCAGGTTAACACGGCGAGTGATAGCCGGGCTCACCGGGATGCCTCGTCATCGCAGGTCAGGGGGTTGACTTTACCGCAAGATCATGCAAGCAAGGTCAACCTACGGCGGGCGTCCGACCCCGTGTCGGAATGTCCGCGCAACACACGCCCCACCGCGATGACCAACCGGAACCGGCCGAGGCTAGGCTTCTTGGCAGGTCATCCGGTACGCACCTACGGGGGCTTGCCGCACACCGGTCGAGAACCCGACCGCGCACCACCGACGAGCAGCCGCACGAAAGGACCCGCACAGTCGTGAAGCGACGCGCCGCCGCAGTAGCCACGCTCGCCCTCTCCGCAGCGCTCGGGCTCGTCACTCTGACCGGCTGCGGGGCCGGCCAGATCACCCAGACCGACACGCAGGCCTCCGCCGTCAACGGCTACCAGGGCGCCGCGGGCGACGTCCGGGTCCGGGACGCCAGCTTCGCCTACGTCGGCCAGGCCAAGGCGGGCGCGATCTACAAGGCGGGTGACACGGCCGAGCTGAACATGACGCTCGTGAACGTGAGCGCCACCCCCGACCAGCTGGTCTCGGTGACCAGCCCGATCGCCGCCTCCGGCCAGGTGCTCGGCGACGCGGTGATCCCGGGCGGGCGGGCCGTGCAGGTCGGCAACGGGGACTCGCCGTCCGACGCCGCCGCGCTCGCCGACAAGACGATCAGCGTCAAGCTCGTCGGCCTCAAGAGCGACATCACCGCGGGCCTGAACTACCCGGTGGTGCTGACCTTCCAGCGCGGCGGCGTGCTCAACGCCTCGCTGCCGGTCGGCTACCCCACCGGTGACCTGGCCACCCGGAGCAGTTCCAACTGAGCGCTCGCGCCGGCACCCTCGCCTACCGCTGCACGGAGTGCGGCCGGGAGGTGACCAAGTGGGTCGGCCAGTGCCCGGAGTGCCAGTCGTTCGGCACGATCCCGGACACCCCGGTCACCGCGAGCCGCTCGGCCGCTGGTCGGGGCTCCGGGGGCCGGGGCTCCGTGGGCGGGGCGCGGCGGCTGGCGTTCGGTGCGCCCGCGTCGGCCGCCCAGCCCATCACGTCCGTCCAGCTGGACTCGGCGCGCGCCAAGCCCACCGGGATCGAGGAGCTCGACCGGGTGCTCGGCGGTGGCCTGGTGCCCGGCGTCGTGGTGCTGCTGGCCGGAGAGCCGGGCGCCGGCAAGTCCACCCTGCTGCTCGAGGTCGCGGCGCGCGCGGCGGCCAATGGCGGGCCGGTGCTGTACGCCACGGGCGAGGAGTCGGCCGGCCAGGTGCGGCTGCGCGCCGAGCGCACGGGGGCGGTCAGCGAGGGTCTCTACCTGGCGGCGGAGTCCGACCTCGGCGCCGTCCTCAGCCACCTGGACACCCTCAAGCCCACGCTGCTCGTGGTCGACTCGGTGCAGACGTTCTCCACCGGCGAGGTGGACGGGGCGCCGGGCGGCGTCACGCAGGTCCGCGCGGTCACCGTGGCGCTGACCGCACTGGCCAAGGAGCGCGGCCTGCCGGTGATCCTGGTCGGGCACGTCACCAAGGACGGCTCGGTGGCCGGGCCACGGGTACTGGAGCACCTGGTCGACGTGGTGCTGAACTTCGAGGGCGACCGGCACTCCACGCTGCGGCTGGTGCGCGGGATCAAGAACCGGTTCGGACCGGCCGACGAGGTGGGCTGCTTCGAGCTGCGCGACGACGGCATCCACGGGGTCACCGACCCGTCCGGGCTGTTCCTGGCCGACTCGTCGCTGCGCCGTGACCGGCTGGTACCCGGTACCGCGATCACCGTGGCGGTCGAGGGCAAGCGGCCGCTGCTGGCCGAGGTACAGGCGCTGGTGGCCGGCAAGGACATCCCGTCGCCCCGGCGCGCGGTCAGCGGGCTGGACTCCTCGCGCGTGGCCATGGTGCTCGCCGTGCTGGAGCGCCGCGCACGGATCCGGCTCGCCGACGCCGACGTGTTCACCGCGACCGTCGGCGGCATGCGGATGACCGAGCCGGCCGCCGACCTCGCGGTGGCACTGGCGGTCGCCTCGGCCAAGATGGACCGCCCCCTGCCGGCCGGCCTGGTCGTGGTCGGCGAGCTCGGGCTGACCGGTGAGATCCGGCGCATCGCCGGCATGGAGCGCCGCCTCGCCGAGGCGGCCCGGCTCGGCTTCACCGCCGCCCTGGTCCCGGCCGACTCCGGGCTCACCGCCCGCGTACGCGCAGGCCAGCTCGCCGACCTGCAGATCATCGAGGCCATCCACCTGCTAGAGGCGCTGGACCTGCTGATCCCGCCCGGCTGACCCGCCGGCCCGCCGTGCCGGGCCGCCGTGCCGGGCCGCCGTGCGGCTTGGTGTTACCGAGCTGCACACCAGGCAGGTTTTTCCGGCCGAAAACCTGCCTCCTGCGCAGCTCGGTAACACCAGGCAGGGCGGGCGGGTGACGCCGGTCGGGCGACGCCAGGTCAGCGTGCCGGGTCAGCGGGTCTGACCCGGCACGCCAGGCTCTCTCGGGGTCAGCGGGCCTGGGCCGGCGCGCTGGGCCGGCGGACCTGGGCCCTCGCGCCGGGCTCACCGCCGGTGAGCGTGAAGGGGGCCGGGCCGCTGCTCAGCGGACCGAGCTTGCCGATCAGCTGGTAGGTGCCGGGGCCGACGGTCGTCCGCGTGCCACCGCAGCCGGGGTGCGAGGTGCGACCGGCCCAGTTCAGCGAGAACACCATCGGCTTGCCGGGGTCCAGCACGCGGACGTCCGGCTTGTGGCCGGCGTCGCAGTCGTTGCTGGCCCACAGCTGCCCGGCCGGGCCGTTGATCACGAGGCCCTGCAGCCCAGGGTCCAGGTCCCGGCTGCACGGCTTGTCCCCGATGTTGGCGATGACCAGCCGGAACAGCGGCTTCTGGCCGACCTTGTAGCTCGCGGCGGCGACCTGCGAGACAAGTGCGAGGTCCTGGTCGGAGCACTTGGCGACCACCGGGACGGCGGCGGCGCCCGGCCGGCCGGCGTGCCCGGGAGTGGCGGTGCCCCTCGGCGCGGTGGCGACACCCGGCAGCCCGCCGGATCCACCGGAGCCGGAGCCGTCGCCCGGGTCGGCGTTCGGGTCGTCCGACCCGAGCGGTGCGGGCGGCACCACGGTGGGCGGACCCGCAGCCTGGGCACCCAGCCGGGACTGCCCCTGGGCAAGGTCGCCACCGGAGGTGGAGGTGGCCGCCGAGTCGGGGCGCACCTGCGTGCCCGGCCGCGAGTGGGACGAGCGGACCGAGCCCGAGGGCGGCTGCCCGTCCTGCCCGGGCAACGTGGACTGTGCCGAACCGTTGGGCGGTGGCGCGGAGCTGGTTGACAAGGTCGAACCCGACCGCGTCGAACCGGCAGGCGTCGAACCAGGCAGGCCACCGGCCCCGGGCGCGGCACCAGGCGCGCGGCCGGCTGGCAGACCGGAGCTGGTCAGCCCGGGGTTGTCGGAGAGCGCGCCAGCACCGGGCGCGGTCTGTGGACCGGCCAGCCCGGCCGGCGGCGCGGAGCCGGGCGCGTTGGGCAACCCGGCCCCTGGCAAGCCGGAACCCGGCTGGGCGGCACCCGGCTGGCTCGAGGGTGGCAGGCCGCCGCCCGGCAGGTCGGAGCCCGAGGCGAGCCCGGAGGGCAATCCGCCGCCCGGCATCGAGGCCTGGGAGGGCGCGGGCTGCTTCGAGGGCGCCGCGACCGTCTCGCCGGCCGGCGCGGGAGGTGCCGGCGGCGCGAAGGAGAGTTGGGTTGAGCCGGCGGTGTTGGTCTCACCACCGGTTTGGGTGGGCGCCGGCTGGCTCGGGCCTGACACGGCCCAGATGACCACCAGTACGAGCCCGAGGATGCTCGCGACGGCTATGGCCCGCCGCCGCCAGTACACCAGTTCCGCTGGGTCGATCATGCGGTGAACGTTAACTGGAGGTTGAGGGATTCTCCGGGAGGCGGACACGGCGCGTCACGATTGTTTAGCCCGATCCACTCAAACGAGTCACCCGAACCGGAGTTCTTGCGCCGCAACGATACTCAGAGTCTACTTATCGCGTGATGCGCATGTGCCTCGAGTTCTTCTGGCCGAGCCGCCGCGTCACGCACTTCGACGAGTTCTGTCGTCGCGCCGGCTGAGCCCCGCCGGCGCTGAGCCCCGCCGCCCGCGTCGCGGCGGAGTGCGCCCAGCCGATCCCGCCGGTGGAGTCCGCCAGCCGGCAGTACCGCCGGCCCTCACGCGTGCCGCCCGGCGCCCCTCTTCGAGATCAACACTTCGCGCACAACTCCAAGGAGACGACCGTGTCCGTCACCGACCAGCTGCTCGAGAACAACGCCGCCTACGCCTCCACGTTCGACGGCCCGCTGCCGCTGCCCCCTTCGAAGCACGTGGCGGTCGTGGCCTGCATGGATGCCCGGCTCAACGTCTACGCCATCCTCGGCCTGAACGACGGCGAGGCGCACGTCATCCGCAACGCGGGCGGGGTGGTCACCGACGACGAGATCCGCTCGCTCGCGATCAGCCAGCGGCTGCTCGGGACCGAGGAGATCATCCTGATCCACCACACCGACTGCGGCATGCTGACCTTCACCGACGACGCCTTCAAGGCGTCCATCCAGGAGGAGACCGGCATCAAGCCGGCGTGGTCGGCCGAGGCATTCGCAGACCTGGACTCCGACGTCCGGCAGTCCATCGCGCGGATCAAGGCGAGCCCGTTCGTACCGAAGACGGACGCGGTGCGCGGTTTCGTGTTCGACGTGGCGACCGGCAAACTCAACGAGGTCGTCTAGTGTCCTGTCGCCGAAGTCATTGACGAAGATCCTGTGATCCAGATGGATGCATCGCAAGGCGGAGGAGCGGTCGATACCGCTGTTGTATCGACCGCGACGACAACGCCGCGAGGCGCCATCTGGGCGCCGGAGATCGTCAA
>DATAYB010000744.1:0-12452 GCA_036272795.1 Pseudonocardia sp. | reverse complement strand
CCCAGGAAGAAGACGGCCGCGACCCCGATCAGCACTACGAGGTAGATCAGCGCCGTACCCATGCACCGACCCTATTCCTCGCGACCGACACCTTTCGCCCGGGACAGCACCTCGCGCATCGGCGGCCGCTCGGTGACCTCGACGTGCTGGCTGGTCGGCAGCCACTCCCCCTCGAGCTGGCGGAACTGGGTGATCGCGCCGCCCGCGTCGGGCAGCCCGCAGCGGTGCAGCGCGGCGGCGAGGATCTGCCTTGCCATCACGCCCAGCTGCAGCAGCGACCGGTTGCGGTGCTTGCGCACGCCGAGGTTCACCTGCGCCAACGCGTCGAGGCCGCGCCGCGAGTGGGTGTCGAGCAGCAGCCCGATCTCCACCCCGTAGCCGGCCGCGAACGGCAGCGACTCGAGCAGCTCGCGCGTGGCCGCGTACTCCCCGCCGAGCGGCTGCACGATGCCGGACAGCTGCGGGCACAGCGCCGCCAGCAGCGGGCGCACCAGCAGCTCGGTGACCCGGCCTCCACCGGTGTCCAGCTCGGCGGTCTCCAACCGCAGCGGCCGCCGGTAGAAGCCCTTGACCAGCGCCACGCCGGGCGCGGTGAGCAGCGGGCCGAGCAGCGCCGGCACGAACCCCGGGTCGAAGTCGACGAGGTCGGAGTCCAGGAAGACGACCAGGTCACCGGTGGTGGCGGCGAGCGAGCGCCAGAGCACCTCACCCTTGCCGGGCACCGGTTCGATGTCGGTGAGCACCTGCTCGCGGCCGACCACGCGGGCACCGGCGGCCGCGGCCCGAGCGCGCGTGTCGTCGGTCGAGCCGGAGTCGAGCACCACGAGCTCGTGCACCAGCGGGTCGGCGCCCCGGGTGAGCGGCAGGATGGCGGCGACGATCGGGCCGACGGTGGCCTCCTCGTTCAGCGCCGGCAGCACCACCGAGATCCGCCGGCCCCGGCGCTCGGCGCGCAGCTCGTCGACGGTCCAGGCCGGTGCCTGCCAGGTGCGGCGGGCGAACCACTGCTCGAGGTCGGGCTCCATCTGATCCTGTCTGTCGGGCCTGTGCGCGGGCTAGGCGAGTCCGCGCACGCAGCCGGCGGGCGGGCGGGTGCCGAGAATGCTGGCCACCATGTCCACCGTACGGCGCGTCTGCGCCACGTCGTGTGCCCGGAACACGCGCGCCCCCGAGGCGGCGGCCAGCGCGGTGGCGGCCAGGGTGCCCTCGCCGCGCTCGGTCAGGCCGACGCCGAGGGTCTCGCCGATGAAGTCCTTGTGCGAAAGGGCCATCAGCACCGGCCAGCCCGTGGCGACCAGCTCGTCGCAGCGGCGCAGCAGCTCCAGCCCGTGCCAGGTGTTCTTGCCGAAGTCGTGGGTCGGGTCGATCAGGATGCCCTCGCGCGGCACACCGAGCGTGAGCATGCGTTCGGCCTGCCCGGTCAGGTCCCGGATCACGTCGTCGACCAGGTGGGGATAGCTGACCCGGAACGGCCGGGTACGCGGCACGGCCCCGCCGGTGTGCGAGCAGACCACGCCGACGCCGAACTCGGCGGCCACCTCGGCGAGCTTGGGATCGGCGCCGGCCCAGGTGTCGTTCAGGATGTCGGCGCCCTCCTCGCAGGCCAGCCGGCCGACCTCGGCGCGCCAGGTGTCCACGCTGATCAGCAGGTCGGGGTAGCGGGCGCGCACGGTGGCCACGAACGGCACGACGCGGCGGGTCTCCTCGTCGGCGTCCACCGTGCTGCCGGGGCCGGCCTTCACGCCGCCGATGTCCACGATGTCCGCGCCCTCGGCGACCGCCGCGTCCACGGCGGCCAGCGCGTCGTTCTCGGCGAACGTGGCGCCCCGGTCGTAGAAGGAGTCCGGCGTGCGATTGACGATCGCCATCACGAGCGCGCGGTCGGCGGCGGGCGCGCGGGTACCGAAGCGCAGGGGCGGCAGACTCGACGGCGTCACGGTCCCGATCGTGGCACGCCGGGTCCCACCCGCGCCGCCCGCGCTACCCGACACACGCGTCCAGGGCGGCATCCACCACGGTGGCGACGACCAGCCGGTCGAGCGCGGCGGGCCTGGCGAAACCGCCGGCCACCACCTCGCGCAGCCAGCTCAGCAGCCCGGCGTAGTGGCCGTCCGGGTCGAGCAGCACGACCGGCTTGCGGTGCAGCAGCAGCACGGCGGAGCTCCACACCTCGAACAGCTCCTCCAGCGTGCCGATGCCGCCGGGCAGCGCGAGGAAGGCGTCCGCATGGGCGTCCATCATGGCCTTGCGGTCGCGCATCGTGTCGGTGACCAGCAGCTCGTCGGACTCGTGGTCGGCCCACTCCCGCTCGACCATGGACCGGGGGATCACGCCGACCGTGCGCGCGCCACCGGACCTGGCACCCCGGGCGACCGCCCCCATCATGGAGCGCCTGCCACCGCCGGAGACCAGCGTCCAGCCACGCGCCGCGATGGCCAGCCCGACCGCCTCGGCCAGCGCCACGTTGCCCGGCGCCACCTCGTCCGAGGAGGAGCAGTACACGCACACCGCGACATTGCTCACCCGCGCGCCCGCCGCACCCGGGACCGCGCTCAATGCGCCTCTTCCCAGGCGCGGTATGCCTCGTTGACCACCTTCACGGCATCGTCGATGTCGTCGGTCAGGTGCAGCAGGGCGAGGTCCTTCTCGCCGATCTTGCCGCTCTCCCGCACCGACCGGTCCAGCCACTCGTAGAGCCCGCCCCAGTACTCGGTGCCCAGCAGCACCACGGGGAACTTGGTGACCTTCTTGGTCTGCACCAGCGTGAGCGCCTCGAACAGCTCGTCCAGCGTGCCGAAGCCACCGGGCAGGCAGACGAAAGCCTGCGAGTACTTCACGAACATCGTCTTGCGTGCGAAGAAGTAGCGGAAGTTGATGCCGAGGTCGACCCACGGGTTGAGGCCCTGCTCGAAGGGCAGCTCGATGCCGAGGCCGACGGAGAACCCACCGGCGTCCGAGCAGCCCCGGTTGACGGCCTCCATGGTGCCGGGACCGCCGCCGGTCATCACCGCGAAGCCGGCCTTGGCCAGCGCGGCGCCGAGCTCGCGGCCCTGCTGGTACTCGGGGTGGTCGCGCTTGGTGCGTGCCGAGCCGAACACCGTGACCGCGCGGGGCAGCTCGGCGAGCATGCCGAAGCCCTCGACGAACTCGGCCTGGATGCGCAGCACGCGCCACGGGTCGGTGTGCACCCAGTCGGACGGGCCGCGTGAGTCGAGCAGCCGCTGGTCGGTGGTGGTGAGCTCTTGCCGTTGCTCGCGGCGCAGCACGACCGGACCGCGCAACCTCTCGGAGGGATGCTCGTCGGGGTGGTCATCGTCGTGGTGCTCATCGTCGCGCGAGCCAGGTGCGGCCGGTACAGGAGGGACGGACACGTTAGCGACAGTACTGCGCGCCTCTCCGGAACCGCGCGCAGCGGCGCGCGGTGGCGGTGGCGTGCGTCGCCCCGCCGGGCTCAGGTGTGGCTCAGGGGCGGTACAGGAGGGACTCAGGGCCGGCTGAGGTAGGCGCGCAGCAGCTCCGTGCAGCGGGTGATCCGGTCGGTGGCGACGTGCTCCTCTCGGGTGTGCGCGAGGTTGGGGTCACCGGGACCGAAGTTGAGCGCGGGGATGCCCAGCGCGGCGAACCGCGACACGTCCGTCCAGCCGTACTTGGCCACCGGAGCCACCCCGGTGGCAGCGAGGAACTGGCGCGCTGCCGGCGCGTCCAGCCCCGGCAGCGCGCCGGCGGCGGTGTCGGTGACGCGCACGTCCAGTCCCGCGAACACCTCCTCGACGTGCTCGCTGGCCGCGGCGACCGTGCGGTCCGGGGCGAACCGGAAGTTGACGGTGACCTCGCAGGCGTCCGGCACGACGTTGCCCGCGACGCCGCCGGTGATCTTCACCGCCTGCAGCCCCTCCCGGTAGACGCAGCCGTCGATGGCGACCTCGCGGGCGTTGTAGCGGTTCAGCCGGTCCAGCACCTCGCCGGCCGCGTGGATGGCGTTGCGGCCCAGCCAGGAGCGGGCGCTGTGGGCGCGGCGGCCCCCGGTGCCGACGACCGCGCGCAGGGTGCCCTGGCAGCCGGCCTCCACGGCGCCGTCGGTCGGCTCGGCGAGAATGGCGAGGTCGGCGCGCAGCCAGTCCGGGTGGGTGCGCTCGATCCTGCCCAGCCCGTTGCGCGCCGCCTCGATCTCCTCGCAGTCGTAGAACACGGCGGTGAGCTCGTGCGCCGGGTCGGGCAGGGTGGCCAGCAGGTGGGCGATCATGGCGTCGCCGGCCTTCATGTCGCTGGTGCCGCAGCCGTAGAGGAGATCGCCGTCGCGGCGGCTGGGCACGTTGTCGGCGATCGGCACGGTGTCCAGGTGACCGGCGAGCAGCACGCGGGTCGGCCGGTCGCCGGTGGTGCGCGCGAGTACGGCGTTGCCGTCGCGCAGCAGCTGCAGGTTGGGGGCCTGCTCGCGCAGCGCGTGCTCGACGGCGTCGGCGAGGGCGGACTCGCCGCCGGACACACTCGGTACGTCGACCAGCGCGGCGGTCAGCTCGACGGGGTCGGCGGTGAGATCGAGCTTGATCGGGCTGGACGTTCCGGCGGTCACGGTCACGTGCGTGCACGCTACCCGGCGCGTGGTGGCACACCCTCGAACGCTCAGTCGCACATGGGTTGTGGCGGCGGCACGGGTTCTGGCGGCGGCACACGGGTTGGCGTGTCCGCGCCCGCGTTCTGGTGGCGACACACAGGTTCTGGCAGCGGCCCACGGGTGAGCGTGCTCGCGCCCGGGGACTTGCCCGCGCCCGCGCACGCCGCCAGTCGGCCGCACCCAACTCGGCGCGCCCACACACGCGTTCTCTTCGGCCGCACACAAGTCCTAGATGATCAATTCCAAGGGGTCGCTCTGGCGCGGGGTTTTGCGAGGGTGGCCGAGAGGGCCGGGAGAGCCGGATCGAGTCGCTGGCCTGGCCGGCCGGAGGAGTCTCTGCTCGCGCACCGCAAGGTCGCCGACGCCATCACCGCGCTCACCCAATCCACCTCGCATGCCGTGCTGTCACTTCGCATACTCCGCAGACTGTGCGAAGTGACAGCACGCCGTGCGAAGTGAAGGCACGCCGTGCGAAGTCGGGCCGTCGCCGGAGTGCGTGGAGTTGCCGCCACCAGCACTCCGCCTTCGCACGGAACCTTCGGCCGCCGGCCGTGACCATCGACCGGCCTCCACCCGCCGCACGAACCCTTGGAATTGATCATCTAGTTGTCACACACGGATCGTCGACATGGCACACCAGTTTTAACTCGTGTGTGGGCTCCAAACTCCGTGTGCCAACAACCGGAGCCGTGTGCCAGCCACCACGCCCGTGTGCCAGCCCCAGAACCCGTGTGCGACCCGGCCTTCCCGTGCGCCGGCCCCGGCCCTCCCGTGCGCCAACCCCACGACCCGTGCGTCAGCCCACTGTCCCCGTGTGCCAGCCGCCACCCGTGCGCCACCCCCACAACCGGTGTGCGACCCCGAACCCACCCGCCTCGGCGTTGGGTAACGTCTGCCCCGTGCATATCACCGAGGGCGCGTACGGCGCCGGCCTCGCCACGCTCGCCGCCGACGGCACCGTGCTCGACACCTGGTACCCCTCCCCCGCCCTCGGCCGAGGCCCGGCACCCGAGCTGACCGCCGAGCTGACCGCGCTGCTCGGCCGCGACGAGGCGCGTGGTGTCGAGGTCGTCGCGGTGCGCACGGTGATCGGTTCGCTCGCCGACCCCGCCGTCGACGCCTCCGACGTGTACCTCCGCCTGCACCTGCTCAGCCACCGGCTCGTCCGCCCGCACACCGTCAACCTGGACGGCATCTTCGGGCTGCTCGCCAACGTCGTGTGGACCAACCACGGGCCGTGCGCGGTACCCGGGTTCGAGCTGGTCAGGGCCAGGTTGCGGGCAAGAGGGCCGGTCGCCGTGCACAGCGTCGACAAGTTCCCGAGGATGGTCGACTACGTGCTGCCGACCGGCGTGCGGATCGCCGACGCCGACCGCGTACGCCTCGGGGCCCACCTCGCCGAGGGCACCACCGTCATGCACGAGGGCTTCGTCAACTTCAACGCCGGCACCCTGGGCAACTCGATGGTCGAGGGGCGGATCTCGGCAGGTGTGGTGGTCGGCGACGGGTCGGACGTCGGGGGCGGCGCCTCGATCATGGGCACGCTGTCCGGCGGTGGCAAGGAGGTCATCTCGGTCGGCCAGCGCTGCCTGATCAGCGCGAACGCCGGCATCGGGATCTCACTCGGCGACGACTGCGTGGTCGAGGCCGGGCTGTACATCACCGCCGGCGTCAAGGTCACGCTGCCGGACGGGCGGCTGGTCCGCGCCCGCGAGCTGTCCGGGCAGTCTGGGCTGCTGTTCCTGCGCAACTCGGTGACCGGAACCGTCGAGGTCAGGCCCCGCACGGGGCGGACCGTCGAGCTCAACGCCACCCTGCACGCGAACGACTGAATTCGGGCGCCCGTATCCTGGTGCCCATGACTTTGACGACTGGCGAGCCCGCCCAGCGACGCTCCGCGCGGGTGCGTCGCCGGACGCAACCGCCGGTCCTCATGCTCCGGCTGTCCGAGCCGCTGTCCGCCGCCCCGAACGACCCGCCGGTGCACCACGTCCGTGTTGCGCTGGACACGCGGCTGCGCGCGCTGCTGCACCACGACCCGGGAGCCCGCACGGGCGCCGACGTCGAGGACGTGCACCAGATGCGCGTCTCGGTGCGCCGGATGCGCGCCGCGCTCAAGGCCGCCCGGCCACTGCTGGACGCCGACTGGTCGGACGACCTGCGCGCCGAGCTCGGCTGGCTGGGCCGCTCGCTGGGCCCGGTACGTGACCTGGACGTGCTGCTGCCCCGCCTGCGCGGACTGGCCGCCGACCTGCCGGCCGATCAGCGCGACGCCGCCGAGCAGCTGCTCAGTGCCCTGGACGCCGAGTACCTGGTCGCCAGGGACGAGATGCTGGTCGCCCTGAGCGCACCCCGCTACACCACGCTGCTGGAGCGCCTCGCCGACGCCGTCCGGCTGCCCCTGCCGACCCCGACCGCGACCGCGCGGCGCCCGGAGCTCGTCGAGCTGGTGCGCGGTGAGTACCAGTCGCTGCGCAAGTCGGTGCAGAAGGCCGGGCCGAACCCGCCTGACGAGGTGCTGCACGCGCTGCGGATCAAGGGCAAGCGACTGCGCTACACTGGCGAGCTGGCCGAGCCCGCGCTGGGCAGGCCGGTCCGCCGGGTGCTGGACGCCACCGCCGGCCTGCAGGAGGTCCTCGGCGACCACCAGGACGCCTGTGTGGCCCAGCAGCGGATCCGCGAGCTGGTGGAAGGCCTCGACGCCGGGGCCGACGCCGCCAAGGTCGGTTACGTTGCCGGTCGGATGGCCGAGCGCGAGCACGCCAGGGGCGAGTACCAGCGCACGCTGTGGTGGGCCGCCTGGAAGCAGGTCAAGGCCCGCGCCGAAGAGCTCTGACCCAGCCGGTAGGCCCGAGCGGCCAGCTTGCCGGGCCCGTGAGGCCAGCCCCTCACGCCTGCGCGGACGGGCTCTGAGCAGCTGGTTCGCGCCGGGTGGCCACCCCGTTGCGGGCGCGGATCAGCGCGATCGCGCCGCCCTGGGCCACGCCGGCGACGAGCAGCACCGCGAGTGGCACGTGGTACCCGCCGGTCACGTCCAGCAGCAGGCCCATCACCAGCGGCGCGCTGCCGGCCGCCAGGTAGCCGAAGCCCATCGCCAGCCCGCTGGCCGCGCCGGCGCTCGCCGCGTCCGGGAAGTGCCAGGCGATCACCGACACACCGAGCGGGAAGCCGGCGCCGACGCCGATCGCCATCAGCACGACCCAGCCCCACGGCCCCACCACCGGCGGCTCCGGCAGCCAGAGCGCGCCCGCCGTGCCGGCCAGCCCGCTGAGCACCGAGAGCGCCGACCAGAACGCCCAGCGCCGCCGCCGCTCGGCCAGCGCGGGGAACAGCAGCGCGGCCGGGATCTGTGCGACGCTCCACAGTGCCTGCAGCAGCGCGGCGCTCTGCGTGGACCAGCCGAGATGCTGGTAGTACGGCGAGAGCCAGGTCAGCCAGCCGTAGAACTGCACCGACGTCATGGCCATGAAGCCGGTGGCCAGCCAGGCGAACTCGGTACGCCACGGCAGCGCGGCGCTGCCCCGGTCGTCGGCGCGGGGGAACCGCCGGGCCAGCGGCCACCAGATGCCGGCCGCGAGCACCGCCGGCACCGCCCACACCGCCAGCGAGTACGACCAGCCACCCAGCCCGGCGGCGAGCGGCACCGCGACCACGCTGGTCACCGTGGCGCCGATCATCATGGACACCACGTAGCCGCCGGTGACCGTGCCGGCCCGCTCGGCGAGGTGGTGCTTCACCACGCCGGCGAGCAGCACACCGGCCGCGCCGATCCCGAAGCCGACCAGCACGCTGCCGGCGATCAGCGCCGGCAGCACCGGGGCCAGCCGCACCGCGCTGCCGGCCGCGAGCACGCCGACCGCCAGCCCGAGTGCGCGTTCCCAGCCGAGCGGGCCGGCCAGCCGGGGCGCCAGGAACGAACCGACGCCCATCATCATCACTGCGCTGGCCTGCACCAACCCCGCGCCGGCCGCCGAAACCCCGAGCTGCTCGCGGGCGATCTCCAGCAGCGGCGGGTAGCCGGCCAGCGCGGTGCGCAGGTTCGCGGCCAGCAGCAGCACGCCGACCAGCACCATGGCAGGCCGGACCGGCGGCCGGCGCGGCGTCGCGGACCGGTCGTGCGAGCGGGTGGTGCGAACTGTTCTGCGGCTCACCGAGCGGCGTGCAGTCGCTCCACCGCGGCGTCGATGCGTTCGTCGGTGGCGGTCGCCGCCACCCTCACGTAGTTCGCGCCGGCCGGACCGTAGAACTCCCCAGGTGCCACCAGGACACCCTGCGCCGCCAACCGGTCCACGGTCAACCGACAATGCTCACCGGCAGTGGCCCACAGGTACAGCCCGGCCTCGGAGTGCTCGATCGTCAGGCCGAACGCGGTGAGGGCGCCGCGCAGCCGCTCGCGCCGGGACCGGTAGCGCGCCCACTGTGCGTGCACGTGCTCGTCGTCGTCGAGCGCGGCCACCATCGCGGCCTGCACCGGCCTCGGCATCATCATGCCGGCGTGCTTGCGCACCTCGAGCAGTTCGGCGACCAGCCGTGGGTCGCCCGTGACGAACCCGGCGCGGTAGCCGGCCAGGTTGGACGACTTGGACAGCGAATGCAGTGCGAGCAGCCCTTCGGTACTGCCGCCGCACACGTCGGGGTGCAGCACGGAGGCCGAGTCGCTGTCGGACAGCGCCAGGTAGCACTCGTCGGAGGCCACCACGGCGCCCAGCTCGCGCGCCCAGTCGACCACCTTGCGCAGGTGCTCCGGCGGCAGCACCCGACCGGTCGGGTTGGACGGCGAGTTGACCCAGACGAGCTTCGGGCGGCGCGGGCCGATGCCGACGATCGAGTCGGAGCGCACCCACTGCGCGCCGGCCAGCCGCGCGCCGACCTCGTAGGTCGGGTAGGCCAGCTCGGGCACCACGACCAGGTCGTCAGCGCCGAGCCCGAGCAGCGTGGGCAGCCACGCCACCATCTCCTTGGAGCCGATGGTGGGCAGCACGGCGGCCTCGTCCAGCCCCGTGACCCCGAACCGGCGGCCCATCGCGGCCACAGCGGCCCGGTGCAGCTCCGGCGTGCCCGTGGTCGTCGGATAGCCAGGAGCCTGCGCCGGCCCGCTGGCCAACGCGGCCCGGATGACCTCGGGTACCTCGTCGACGGGTGTGCCCACCGACAGGTCGACGAGACCGCCCGGATGCGACTTCGCCAGGGCCGTCGCGTCGGTCAGCGAGTCCCACGGAAAGTCCGGCAGGCGGGATCCAATACTCGTGGCAGTCACCAATCAGAGCTCGCGGAAAGGCGGGGGGACGCGACTCACTCGTCGTGTTCCTGCGGGGGCAGGCCCGAGGCCGGCGGCACATCCCGCTCGATCCGGCCGACCTTGGAGGCACCACCAGGTGAGCCGAGCTCCTCGAAGAAGTCGACGTTCGCCTTCGTGTATTCCTTCCACTGGTCCGGCACGTCGTCCTCGTAGTAGATAGCCTCTACCGGACAGACCGGCTCACACGCACCGCAGTCGACGCACTCGTCGGGGTGGATGTAGAGCATCCGGCCGCCCTCGTAGATGCAGTCCACCGGACACTCTTCAATGCACGCCTTGTCCTGGAGGTCGACACAAGGCTCGGCGATCACATAGGTCACGGCGTTCTCCTGCAGTGGGGTGCGGCGTTCTGCGGTCAGTATGTCTCGTCAGGTTCTTGCGTGCGCAGTGAGGTTGCCCTGAGAGAGGGCCGAATCACGTTCTCACGCCGCCCGGCGGGAGCGTTCTCCGTCGCTCCGGCGTACCCGGTGGGGCAGGATCAAGGTGTGAACACACCGGAGGGAGCGGCGGACCGGCTGGACGCGCTGGTCGGACGGCGTGTGGCGCTGCGCCACCGACTGCCCGAGGTGGAGGGCCGCCCCATGCTCACCGATGCCGTCGGCGAGCTCGTCGACGACGGGCCGGCCGCCGTGCTGGTGCACACGCGGCGCGGGGTGGTGCGGGTCGCCAGGGCTGCGGTGGTCGCCGTGCGGGAGATCCCTCCGCCGATGCCGAGGCGGCCGTCCTGGGCGGCGGTGGCCCGGCTGGAGCGGATCTGCTCGGACGCCTGGCCGGCCGTGCTGGTGCGCCCGCTCGGGCAGTGGCGGCTGCGGGCGGCGGACGGCTTCACCGGCAGGGCCAACTCGGCACTGGCGGTCGGCGACCCCGGGCTGGCCATGCCCGCCGCGCTGGACCGGGTGTGCGGCTTCGCCGCCGAGCACGGGCTGCTGCCGAGGGTCCAGGTCGCGATCGGCTCGCCGTGGCACCGCGCGATCCTCGCCAACGGCTGGACCAGGGACGACGCCCACCCGGCCGGCGCGGACGTCGCCGTGCTGGTCACCGAGCTGCCCCTCGGTACCGGGCAGAGCGACAGCGACCGGGCTCCCCTCGGTCAGCCCGACACCGGCCAGTCCGGCGCGGGGCAGGCCATCGCCGAGCACCCCGCCACCGAGCGGACCGGCACCGAGGTGGCCCGAGGGCTGGCCGTGCCTGACGCCGCCGACCTGACCGGCTGGCTGGAGCCGCCCGCCCCGGTGCCCGGCGTCGAGCTGACCATCGAGGAGGAGCCCTCGGCCGACTGGTGGCGGCTGACCGTCGACCCGCCGGTCTCCGACGCCGAGCGGCACGTGCTGACCGCGCCGAACCTGCCGTACGTCGGCTTCGCGGTCGCCAGGACCGACTCCGGCAGGGCGGTCGGCGTGGCGCGGCTCGCGGTGGTCGACGGGCACCTGCACGTGGCCCGCGTCGAGGTGACCGGGCCGTACCGCAGGCGCGGGCTGGGCGTGGCGCTGATGCGGGCCGCCGCGCAGTGGGGCATGACCAGGGCGGGCGCCCAGTGGTGCGTGCTGCAGGTCGCCGAGCACAACGAGGCGGCACTGGCGCTCTACCGCCGGCTGGGTTTCCGCGCGCACCACCGATACCAGTACCTGCGCCCGGCCGGCCCAACCGAAACCCAGGCGTAATAACCGGCGCTTACCGTCTCCACTTGAACCGAACGATTCAACGGGAGAGAGCGGGACTGCCATGGACCTGGGATCCGCATGCCTGGTGCCGCGCCGGGTGACCGACCCGGCGCTCGTGCGCGAGGTGGTGGCCACCGAGGGCGCCGCGATCGTGAGCGGGATCGCCGACGAGGCCGCCGCCATCGAGTTCGGCAGGGCCATGCTCGGCGACGAGCTCGTCCGGATCGGCCGGCAGATCGAGGTCACCAAGGCCAACGCCGAGCAGGAGGGCATGAAGGTCGACGCGCAGCCGCCCGACGCCCGGGGCCGCAAGCGCAGGCTGTCCAGCGACACCACCGTCGCGATGCCGCCGCACAACGACGGCTTCGCCTTCGGCGACCGCGCCCCGGACCGGCTGTTCCTCTACAGCGCGCGGCCAGCGGCCACCGGTGGCGAGTCGTTCCTGATCGACGGCCTCGCGCTGCTCGACGAGCTGGCCACCGACCCGGCGAATGCGGCACTGGTCGACTTCGTGCGCGCCACCGACATCGACCACTCCGAGCCGAACTTCCCGCAGGGCAGCTTCGCGCCGATCCTGCGCACCACGCCGGCCGGCGTCCCGCAGGTCCGCCACCACCCCTACCTGGCCCCCGTGCTCGGCCCCGACGAACAGGCGCAGTGGCCGTACGTCCTGCAGTGGCAGGCCGCCGTCCTCACCGCGCGCGACACCGGCCCCCGGTTCCTGCTCGAGGCCGGCGAGATGGCCGTGGTCGACAACTACCGCGTGTTCCACGGCCGGCACGGCTACTCCGACCCGGCCCGGCGGCTCTACTCGATCTGGGCGTGGACCACGTCCGCCGTCGAGGTCCCGGCCGGCGAGCTCGACATCGTGAACCCG
>DATAYB010000743.1:0-1859 GCA_036272795.1 Pseudonocardia sp. | reverse complement strand
TGGTTCCAGCCGACGTCGGACTGTGCGGCCGTCGTGTTCCGCTCGGCGGTCGACGGCGTGACCACGAAGGGCTCGAGCTACCCGCGCTCGGAGCTGCGGGAGATGGGCGACGGCGGCTCGGCGGCCGGCTGGTCGTCGTCCTCCGGCACACACACGATGACCGTCACGGAGGCGTTCACCAAGCTGCCCGAGGGCAAGCCGCAGCTGGTCGGGGCGCAGATCCACGACGCGTCCGACGACATCTCGGTGTTCCGTCTCGAAGGCACCAGCCTCTACGTCACCGACGGCAACAACCCGCACTTCAAGCTCGTGACCAGCGACTACGCGCTCGGCACCAAGTTCCAGGCCCGGTACGTGGTGAGCGGCGGCTCGGTCAAGGCGTACTACAACGGCCAGCTGCAGACCACGCTGGCGAAGAGCTTCGACAACGCCTACTTCAAGGCCGGCGCCTACACGCAGGCGAACTGCGAGAAGGCCTCACCGTGCGACAGCGGTAACTACGGCGAGACGAGGATCTACCAGCTCCAGGTCAGCCACGAGTAGCGGCCACGCGCAGCG
Organism: Pseudonocardia sp.; assembly: GCA_036272795.1. GTDB lineage: Bacteria > Actinomycetota > Actinomycetes > Mycobacteriales > Pseudonocardiaceae > Pseudonocardia. The sequence continues at coordinate 1,301 of DATAYB010000743.1, read as the reverse complement.
CCGCCTCACTGCCCGTAGGAGCGCCGCAGCCGTTCGTTGACCAGTACGTTCAACCGCTTGCGCAGGTGCCCGAGGTGGCTGTCGTCGGGCTCGTGGGGGTCCGGGGTGAGCAGCGTCCAGCGCAGCAGGCAGCCGCCGCCGGTCGCGTCCGGGGTGAGGTCGAACCGGATCCGGTTACGCGGGTGCCTCGGCCACAGCGACGACCAGACGAGCAGGCGGGGCGGGTCCTGGGCGAGGACCTCCGGGTCGATCTCGTCGTCCAGCAGCTCCAGCCACGGCCGGGCACCGGGCCGGTGGGGGCCGAGCAGCGAGTCGAACACGACGTGGGCGGGCGCGGGCTGTGCCCTGGCCCGGCTCCCCAGCTCACGCCATCCCTCCTCCATGCCCGGCAACCCTAACCGCGCCGTCCCACCAGCCCCGCCCATTTCGTGATCATCAGGACCACAGGGCTGTGGCGCGCATGATCGAACAGCACTGGCGTCCTGATGATCACGGGAAGTCGGCCGGGCACGTTACCTCGCCGGCTAGCAGATCGGCGTTCACCGGCACCAAGAGTCGGGCGGCCGACGAAAGTCGGCCGGCCGGCCGGCGAACGGGGTGCACGGGAAGCCGGTTCGGCGGCCACCCGTAGCCTTGGCGACCGTGTCGAGTACAGGGTCCCGAGCCGGCCTGGACAAGGATCCCCGCGATGTCGCCCGGATGTTCGATGCGGTGGCGCGGCGCTACGACCTGACCAACACGCTGCTCTCCGGCGGCCAGGACCGGCTGTGGCGGATCGCCACCCGGCATGCGCTGTCGGCGACGGTCGGGCACCGGGTGCTCGACCTGGCGGCGGGTACCGGGGTGTCCACGGTCGAGCTGGCGCGCGACGGCGCATGGTGTCTTGCCGCGGACTTCTCGCTCGGCATGCTGCGGAGCGGCCGGCACCGCCCGGTGCCGATGGTCGCCGCCGACGCGCTGCACCTGCCCTTCGCCGACGCCAGCTTCGACGGTGTGACGATCTCGTTCGGGCTGCGCAACCTCGTCGACCCGGTGGCCGGGCTGGCCGAGATGGCCCGGGTGACGCGCCCGGGCGGCCGGCTCGTGGTGTGCGAGTTCTCCACGCCGACGTGGGCGCCGTTCGCGGGCGTGTACACGAACTACCTGATGCGCGCGCTGCCGGCGATCGCCACCCGGGTGAGCAGCAACCCCGAGGCCTACGTGTACCTCGCCGAGTCGATCCGCGCCTGGCCCGACCAGGCCGGCCTGGCCGCGAAGATCGTCGAGGCCGGCTGGACGGACGTGGCATGGCGCAACCTCAC
>DATAYB010000742.1:0-2812 GCA_036272795.1 Pseudonocardia sp. | reverse complement strand
CGCTCGGTGCCGTCGATGTCCCTGGTGAACGCGCCGGCGCCGGCACTGGCCCACCAGCGGCGGCCCATCGCCGGCGCACTGGCCACGCCGACCAGCGGGCGCCCGGCCTCGGCCAGCGCGATCAGGGTGGCCCACACCGGCAGGCCACGGGAGTAGTTCTTCGTGCCGTCGATCGGGTCCAGGATCCAGCCCCGCCCGGTCAGCGTGCCGCCGCGCTCCTCGCCGAGTACCGCATCCCCGGGGCGCTCGCTGGCCAGTATGGCGCGGATCGCGTCCTCGGCGGCGGTGTCGGCGTCGGTGACGGGGGTGCGGTCGGGCTTGCGCTCCACCCGCAGGTCAGCGGCCTGGAACCGGGCGAGCGTGATCCGGTCGGCGGCGTCCGCCAGCCGCAGCGCCAACTCGAGGTCGGCGTCGGGGGTCTCTGGCACGGTGCGCTCAGCCCTCGGCGGCCGGCACGACCTGGCGCCGGACGTCCTCGTGCGGGAAGACGAAGCGGCGGAAGGCCCACCAGCGGAACGCCATGCCGACGAGCACGCCGATGATCTGGCCGGAGATGAAGTCCGCCCAGTGCTCGGTGACCAGCGACACGGCCGGCACCCGCAGGTCCAGCGCGTAGCGGGACAGCCACAGCGGGGCGGCGTAGACCGCCACGCTGATCCCGCTGATCAGGACGTACAGCACCGCCTCGTGGTGGCGCTCACGGCCGCCCCGGGTGCGGAACGACCAGCCCCGGTTCAGCCCGTAGGAGGCGAGCGTTGCGATCAGCACGGAGATCACCTTCGCGGTAACCGGTTTCGGCTCCAGGATGGTGCTCTTCAGCACCAGGAAGATGGCGGTGTCGATGATCCACGTAGTGCCGCCGACCAGTGCGAACTTCAGCAACTCCCGGTGCCGGATCGCCGCGGCCCGGTAGGGCTGCGGGAGGAACCCGAGTGCCGTTTCGACCACCGTCACTCGGTCAGTCTAAGAGATCGCTCTCCGGCGCTTACCGACTGTGGCGGGAAATGCGTCTGAACGGCACGGATAGGCTCCGGCCGCCCCGTTGAACCGCCCAGTTAGGCTCTCCGGCCTGTGGACCCCCGCACTCGCATCCCCGTGGTCGGCATGGTCGGCGGCGGGCAGCTGGCCCGGATGACCCACCAGGCGGCCATCGCGCTCGGCCAGTCGCTGCGCGTGCTCGCGGTGAGCCCGGACGACCCGGCCGCCATGGTGACCCCCGACGTGGTGCTCGGCGAGCCCGACGACGCCGCCGCACTGGCCAAGTTCCTGGACGGCTGCGACGTCGTCACCTTCGACCACGAGAACGTGCCGGCCGAGCCGCTCGCCTCGCTGGCCGCCGCCGTCGGGGAGACCGGGGTGCCGCTGCGCCCGGCGCCCGCCGCGCTCGTGCACGCCCAGGACAAGCTCGTGATGCGGGAGCGGCTGTCCGGGCTGGGGGTGCCGTGCCCGCCGTTCCGGGCGGTGTCCTCGGCCGCCGAGGTCAACGCGTTCGCCGCCGAGCACGGCTGGCCGGTGGTGCTGAAGGCCCGCCGGGGTGGCTACGACGGACGCGGCATCTGGCTGCTCGACGACCCCGTCCACGCCGCGCCGATCATCAACGAGACGCTCGCCGCCGGCACCCCGCTGCTGGTCGAGCAGCGCGTGGTGATGCGGCGCGAGCTGGCGGCGCTGGTGGCGCGCTCGCCCTTCGGGCAGGGCGCCGCGTGGCCGGTGGTGCAGACCGTGCAGGACAACGGCATCTGCGTGGAGGTGATCGCGCCGGCCCCCGGGCTGCCCGCCGCGCGCGCCGAGGCGGCCCAGCGGATGGCGCTGCGGATCGCCGAGGAGCTCGACGTGGTCGGCCTGCTCGCGGTGGAGCTGTTCGAGGTGGACGCCGCTCCTGGGCCGGCAGGGTCGGGGGCGGTCGACGGGCTGCTGGTCAACGAGCTGGCGATGCGGCCCCACAACTCCGGACACTGGACGATCGAGGGCTCCCGCACGTCCCAGTTCGAGCAGCACGTGCGCGCGGTGCTCGACTACCCGCTCGGCGAGACGACGCCCACCGCTCCGGTGACGGTGATGGCGAACGTGCTCGGCGGCGACCCGGTGCCGGAGATGGGTCTCGACGAGCGGCTGCACCACCTGTTCGCACGGTTCCCGGGTGTCAAGGCGCACCTGTACGGCAAGGGCGAGCGGCCGGGGCGCAAGATCGGCCACGTCACGGCACTCGGCACCGGGCTGGCCGAGACCCGCCGGCGGGCCTCGCTGGCGGCGGAGTGGATGTCCCGTGCGGTGTGGCGGGACGGCTGGGAGGTGCACTGAATGTCCGACTGGGCGGGCGGCGACCCCGTGGTTGGCGTGATCATGGGTAGTGACTCGGACTGGCCGGTGATGTCGGCCGCCGCCGAGGCGCTGGCGGAGTTCGAGATACCGCACGAGGTGTCGGTGGTGTCCGCGCACCGCACGCCGCGCCGGATGCTCGACTACGCGCTCGGCGCCGCCGACCGGGGCCTGCGGGTGATCATCGCCGGGGCCGGTGGAGCGGCGCACCTGCCGGGCATGGTGGCGTCGGCGACGCCGCTGCCGGTGATCGGTGTGCCGGTACCGCTGGCCAACCTGGACGGGCTCGACTCGCTGCTGTCGATCGTGCAGATGCCGGCCGGGGTTCCGGTGGCGTGCGTATCGGTGGGCGGTGCGCGCAACGCGGGACTGCTGGCGGTGCGCATGCTCGGCGCGTCCGACCCGGAGCTCCGCGCCCAGGTGGTGGCGCAGCAGGCCGAGCTGGAGAACCTCGTACTGGCCAAGGACGCCGCCCTGCGCGCCTCCCTCAACA
>DATAYB010000741.1:0-9865 GCA_036272795.1 Pseudonocardia sp. | reverse complement strand
CGCGGCGGGCGCGGCCTCGGGGCGCTCGCCGTGGAAGACGAAGGCGCGCAGGTCGACGGCGCGGGGCTCGATCCGATCGCCTGCGAACGTGGGGTGCGTGGACAGCTGGACCAGCTCCTGCGCCACCCAGCGGTCGGGCTCGGCGCGGATGTGGCCGGCCACCGTGGCGAGCTCGGCGGCGTCGGCGTGCGGGCCGATCACGATGCCGACGCCGCCGTAGCCGTCCACGGGTTTGAGCACCAGCTCGTCGAGCCGCCCCAGCACCTCGGCGCGCAGGTCGGCGTCGGCGCAGTGGTAGGTCGGCACGTTGGCGAGCAGCGGCCGCTCGCCGAGGTAGTACTCGATCATGGCGGGCAGGTAGGCGTACACCGCCTTGTCGTCGCCGACGCCGTTGCCGAGCGCGTTGACCACGCTCACCGTGCCGTCCAGGATCGCGGCCCGCAGCGCCGAGAACAGCGGCCGGCCGTCCGCTCCCGTGGCGCTGACCAGCGTGTCCTCGTCCAGACGCCGGTAGAGCACGTCCAGCCGCAGCGCCTCGGCGCCCGACCGGCACAGGTACACCACACCGTTGCGCACGGCCAGTTCGCCCGGCATGACCAGCGGTGCCGCCATACTCTCGGCCAGCAGCCGGTGCTCGAACCACGCCGAGTCCGACGGCCCGGCCGACAGCACGGCCACGGTGCCCGCCGGCCCGGCCTTGGCCGGCATGGCGGCCAGCAGCGTCTTGTGCAGCAGCTCCGGCACGCCCTCCACCGGCACCACCCCGGCCGGCGGCTCCAGCTCGGGCAGCACGCTGCGCACCAACCGGCGGCTGGTGATCGCGTAGCCGATGCCGGAGGGCACCCGCAGGTTGTCCTCCAGTACGAACCACTTGTCGGCGCGGTCGCGCACCAGGTCGATGCCGCTCACCGTGGCGCGCGGCAGCCCCGGCCGGGCCAGCATGCCGTGCTCGCTCCAGCCGTGCGCGGGGCTGGCCAGTGACGCCGGCAGCACCCCGTCGGCGATCGCGGCCCGCTCACCGTAGATGTCGGCCAGGAACAGCTCGAGCGCGCGTACCCGCTGCGTGAGGCCGGCCTGCAGGTTCGTCCAGTCGTCGGCGGTCACGATGCGGGGGATCAGGTCCAGCGGGAAGAGCCGGTCGGCGGCGTCGTCGCTGACCCGGAACGTGACGCCCCTGGCCCGCTGCTCGGAGTCGCGCTCCGTCTCGCGCCGGCCGATGCCGTCCAGCCCGATCTGGTCCAGCGCCCGGAACAGCCAGCCGTAGTGCGGCAGCACCCGCCCGCCGGTGGCCACCACCTCGTCGAAGCCGCCGACCTCGTAGCCGGCCAGCACCGCCGGCAGCCGGGGCGGCGAGGTCTCCGGGGGAGTGCGGGGCAGCGGCTCGCCCTGGGTGGCCGCGAGCAGCGTGTCCACCACGTCCCGGTACTCGCCTCGCAGCCCGAACGTCCTGCGTTGCCGCGCCGCCGCGCTGCCCCTGGCCAGCGCAACCTCGGCCAGCGCGTGCACCTGCTCCCAGTCGCCTGCCTCCTCCAGCGGCTCGCGCAGCCGCCGCAGCAGGGCGTGTACCAGGCTCTGCGGAGAGGCCAGCCGGGGGCCGCCGGGACCGTGCAGGTCGACCAGGTCGCTCTCCAGCCCGGCCCGGGCGGCCCGCCAGGTCGCCGCCCGCAGCAGCTCGTGCCGGATGTTCGGCGGCGGCGCGCCGGCGTCGATCTCCGCGCGGGCCGTGGCGACCAGCGCGCGGAACATCCCGGCCAGCAGCACCACGTCGTCCACCAGCGGGCAGGCGTCGCAGATCCGCAGCTCCACGGTCGGCAGGTGCGCGGAGGGGCGGACGTCGAAATAGACCATGCCGGGGTCGCTGATCGTGCCCGAGGCGACCAGTGCGGCGATCAGGGCGTCGTACTCGGCGGCGCTGGACATCGGTCCGGGCGGCCCCGCGGTCGGCCAGCGCTGCCAGACCAGTGTGCGTGAGCTGGCGTAGCCGGAGTCGGCGCCCTGCCAGTACGGCGAGCTGGTGGACAGCGCGAGCAGTACGGGCAGCCACGGTGCCACGCGCTGCACGACGGCGATCGCCACGTCCCGGTCCGGCACGTCGACGTGCACCTGCAGGCCACAGATGTGCTGCTCGCGGACCAGCATCTGGTACTCGCGCTGCATCCGGGCGTACCGGGCGCCGTGGGAGACGTCGTTGTCCGACGGGTTGGCCATCGGCAGGCTGCCGGCGGCGACGACCCCCAGCCCGAGCGGGTGGGCGGCGCCGGCCAGCTCGCCGCGCAGCCGCACGATCTCGGCGCGCAGCTCGTCCAGTGTCCAGCACGGCAGCGTGTTCGTCTCGACCAGCGAGCGCTGCAGCTCCGGCGCGAAACCCTCCCCGCTGAGCTGCGCGAGCAGGGCGTCCACCTCGGGCGCGGCCTGCCGGGTGGCGAGGTCCACGACGTGGAACTCCTCCTCGATCCCGATCCGCGACGTCCCACTCATGGGTGAAACGTAGGAGTGCGAGGTTCCCCCGTGGTTACGGGCGTGTTACCTGGGCCTGGACGGGGCCGCACCGGTGCGCGGGATGTCGGTCGGATTTGGCAGGATGTGAAGCTGTGCGCGTCTACCTCGGTTCGGATCACGCCGGCTTCGAGCTGAAGGCCCGGTTGCTGGAGCACCTGGGCGGTACGGGTCTCGAGACGGTGGACGTGGGCGCCCCCGTTTACCATGCCGACGACGACTACCCGCCGTACTGTCTGGAGACCGCCCGCCGGGTGGTGGCCGACCCCGGCAGCCTCGGCATCGTGCTGGGCGGCTCGGGCAACGGCGAGCAGATCGCCGCGAACAAGGTGCCGGGCTGCCGCGCGGCACTGGCCTGGAACACCGAGACCGCGACGCTGGCCAGGGAGCACAACAACGCCCAGGTCGTCGGCATCGGCGCCCGGATGCACACCCCTGAGCAGGCCATCGAGATCGTGGAGGCCTTCCTGAACACGCCGTTCTCGCACGGCGAGCGCCACCAGCGGCGGATCGACCTGCTGTCCGACTACGAGGCGACCGGGAAGATCACCGGCCTGCCGGCCGAGTAGGCCATGCCCGAGGGACACACGCTGCACCGGCTGGCCCGGGAGCACCAGAAGCTGTTCGGCAAGGCCCCGGTCGAGGTGTCGAGCCCGCAGGGGCGGTTCGAGGCGTCCGCGAAGCTGGTGGACGGGCTGCCGCTGGCGCGCGCCGAGGCCCACGGCAAGCACCTGTTCCACCGCTACGGCCGTGACCTCGTGGTGCACGTGCACCTGGGGCTGTACGGCACGTTCACCGAGGGGCCGGTGCCCGCCGAGCCGCCGAGGGGCCAGGTGCGGATGCGGCTGGTCGGCGCGACGCACTTCGCCGACCTGCGCGGGCCGACCGCCTGCGAGCTGCTCACCGACCACGAGGTGGCGGCCGTGCGCGCCCGGCTCGGGGCCGACCCGCTGCGCCGCGACGCCGACCCGGAGCAGTCCTGGGCGCGTGTGTCGAAATCCCGCACGCCGCTGGCGCTGCACCTGATGGACCAGCGCGTCTTCGCCGGTGTCGGCAACGTGTACCGGGCCGAGCTGCTGTACCGGCACGGCCTGGACCCGATGCTGCCCGGTACCTCGCTGGGCCGCGAGCGGTGGGACGAGATGTGGGTCGACCTCGTCGCGCTGATGCGGGACGGCGTGCGCAAGGGACGGATCGACACCGTTCGCAAGGAGCACATGCCGAAGGCCACCGGCCGGGCGCCGAGGGTGGACCGGCACGGCGGCGAGGTGTACGTGTACCGCCGCGCCGGGCAGCCGTGCCTGGTGTGCGGGACGACGGTGCAGGTCACCGAGCTGGCCGGGCGCAACCTGTTCTGGTGCCCGGGCTGCCAGCCGGCCGCCGCCTGAGCCGGTCACCAGTCGCTGCCGCCGCCACCGTCGCCCCAGTCCCCACCGCCCCAGTCCCCACCGCCGAAGTCCCCGACGAAGTCGGTCCCGCCCATGTCGCCGCCGCCCATGTCCGGGGCGCCCATGTCGCCGCCGCCCATGTCTCCGGCGCCGAGTGCCTGCGCGTCCTGGAAGCCGTCCGCGTACGCCGTCCCCTCCATGCCGCTGAACAGCGCGTCGAACAGCAGGAACGAGCCCACGCCCGCCGCCCCGGCAACGAGCGCGGTCTTCCACCACGGCTCGGAGTACCAGCCGGCCGGCACCGGGCGGCCGGACACCATACCGCCGGGGTAGTAGTGCGAGTTGCGGTCCGACGGGTCGGGCGAGGCGCTGTACTGCCGCCCGTCGACGTCGACCTCGCGGGACTCGGTGACCTCACCGGCGCGTCCCTGGCCGGGCAGCGCGGGCAGCTCGGGGCCGGGGTCGAGGCCCATCGCGGTGCGTGCCGCGCGCACGTAGTAGAGGCCCTCGTAGGCCGTCTCGGTGACCTGCCGGCACTGGGGGACGGTGCGGGCCTGGTCCAGCTGGGAGCCGGCGGCGGTGTACCGCTCGGACGCATCCGCCATCGCCTGCTTGGATGCCTCGTCGGTGCCCTGCAGGTTGAGCACCGAGCCGCCGAGGCGCTCCACCCAGCGGCGGGCGTCGGACTTGGCGTCGTCCAGCTCCCGCTCCCTCGCCTGGGCGCGTTGCCGGATCAGGAACATGCCGCCAGCCACGATGGCGACGACGAGCAGCAGTACCACGATCGTGCCGGTCACCGGTGCACCTCATTCGACCTGTGGGCGGCGGGTCGTCTGGCCGCCCGCTATGGCGTCAACGGCTCGGGTCTCAGGGTGGTTCCCGAGGGCGGCGCGTATTCGGCTTGCCCGGTGCGGCCGCCGTCACATTAGGCTCACCGGGTGAGCGAACTCTCCGCCGAAGTGACCAAGTACCTCTCCGAAGGCACCCGCACCGGCAAGTTCGGCTACCTGGCGCAGGACGGCCGGCCGCTGGTGGCACCCATCTGGTTCATGATCGATGACGGCCAGGTGGTGTTCAACACCGCACGCGAGAGCGCGAAGGGGCGGGCTCTGGTGCGCGACCCCCGCGTCGTGCTCTGCGTGGACGACGACCGGCCGCCGTTCTCGTTCGTGCAGATCCAGGGCGTGGCCAGTCTCAGCGAGGACATGGCCGACCTCGTCGACACCGCGACCCGGATCGGCGGCCGCTACATGGGCGCCGAGCGGGCCGAGGAGTTCGGCAAGCGCAACGGTGTGCCCGGCGAGCTGGTGGTCCGGATCCGGCCGACCAAGGTGATCGCCAACCTCGACGTGACCGGCTGACCCCGGGCGGCTGGGCCCTCAGCACAGCCGCGCCGTCAGCACAGCCGCGCCGTCAGTACAGCCGCGCCGTCAGTACAGCCGGAGTACGTCCCCGGCCACGAGCGGCAGCTCGCCGTCCAGGCCGAGGACCTCGGCGGCGCTGGCCGTCCGGTGCAGCACGGCCGGCGCGCGTAGCTCGGCCAGGCGCACGCCGGCCTCGGTGGCCGCTCCGGCCAGGGTCGCCGCCGTGACCAGCACCGACCGCTCGCCCAGCCACACCGTCACGGTCGGCGCCGGGCGCGCGACCGCCTCGGCGTAGTCGTCGGGGGAGTTGACGTTGCGCACCGAGCGCAGCGCGGGGTCGGCGGCGGCCAGCTCGGCGTCGGCGAGCAGCGTGGCCTCGTCCAGCTCCCGCACCCGGCAGCGTTCGAACAGCGCGCGCAGCCGCAGCTGGCCGGCCGCCGCCATGCCGGCCAGCACGGGGGCGAGCGCGGTCCGGTAGCCCGCCGCCAGCGGCTGCGGATAGCCGCCGAGGTGCGGCAGCGCCACGTCCGGCGCCGGTTGGTCGGTGGTCAGCGCGGCGAGCACGCGGTGGACGTACGCGGGGTGCAGGAACGGCAGGTCGGTCGCGGTCACGAAGGCGAGCTCGGCCCCGGCCGAGGCGGCGGCGCCGAGCCCGGTGGCCAGCCCGACCACGGGACCCTGCCCGGGCTCCGGGTCGGCGACCAGCACCACCTCGGGCGCGAGCTCGGGCAGCTGCTGACCGGGCGCGCTGACCACGATCACCGGCCCGTCCACGGTGCGGGCCAGCAGCCCGGTGGCCCGGCGCAGCAGGGTCGACCCGTGCCACTCCAGCGCGGCCTTCGGGCTGCCCATCCGCGACGACCGGCCGCCGACCAGCACCACCCCCGCCGCGCGCATGCCCGGACCGTACCCGGCCCGCCCCGGCGCCGGGGCGGGCCGGCCACAGGGCCGTCAGCCGGCCGAGGGCGCCGGCGTGAGGATCTCCATGTTGTGCCCGGCGGGGTCCTCGAAGTAGACCGCGCGGCTGCCGAACCGCTTGGCCACCTCGCCCGGCTGCTGGTGCAACGGATCGGCCCAGTAGGGCAGCCGCGCGGCCTGCAGCCGCCCGACGGCGGCGTCGAACTCTGGCGCGCTGAGCTGGAACGCGCAGTGCTGCGGGTTGAACCGCTCGGCGTCCATGAAGTCCAGCGTGACCCCGTTGCTCATGGGGAGAGGTACGAACGGCCCCCACGCCGTTCCTACCTCGACACCGAGGATGCCGGCCAGGAAGGCCGCCGAGGTGTGCTTGTCGCGGGCCGGCACGATGATGTGGTTGAGCTCGACGGCCATGGTGTGGCCCCTCTCGTCAGCCGTTGCGGTTGTGCATCACGCTAGATATCGAATAGTTAGAAGTCAATGAATTAGATGTCGATGCTCGTGTGTTAGCGTGTAGCCGTGCGCCCGGATCCAGTACCAATTGGGGTTGCGCTGGCCCGTACGGCCAAGGCGGCCAGCGCGGCGTTCGACGCGGCGATGAGCAAGGCCGGTGGCTCCCTGCCGATCTGGCTGGTGCTGCTCTCGCTCAAGACGTCACGTGGCGCGAGCCAGCGGTCGATGGCCGAGGCGATGGGTATCCAGGGCGCGACACTGACGCACCACCTCAACGGCATGGAGGCGGCCGGCCTGGTCACCCGCCGGCGTGACCCCGGCAACCGCCGGGTGCACATCGTCGAGCTGACCGAGTCGGGCGAGGAACTGTTCGACAAGCTGCGCACGGTGGCCGTCCACTTCGACGAGCGGCTGAGGTGCGGGCTCAGTGCCGGCGTGCTGGACGAGTTCAGGCGCGTGCTGGACCAGCTCGGGAACAACGTCGACGCCGACGTGACGCCGATCCCCGGCTGGGGCCCGTCGGACCGGGTGGCGGACCAGCCCTAAGGCGGCGGCAGGAGGCCCTGCTCGACGGTGTCCAGCACGCGCCGCTCGATGTCGCCGATCTCCGTGCTGGTGACGCCGCGCAACGGGCCGTCGATCAGCAGCACGGCGAGCCCGTGCACCGCGGACCAGGCGATGAACTCCGCGCCGGGGCGGCGGTCCGGCGGCAGTGCTCCCAGGGACGTCAGCTCGTCCAATGCGCCGGACAGCAGCTCGAACGGGGGGTGCCCGGTGTCGCCGGCGAGCTGGGGGCTGGTCGAGCCGGACAGGTCGGTCGGCACCGAGAACGCGGTGCGGAACAGGCCCGGCTCGGTGCGCGCGAAGCGCAGGTAGCCGACGCCGATCGCGCGCAGCCGGGCCCGCGCGGCCGCCACCGGTTCGGCATCCGCCGCCAGCACATCGGAGGCCAGCGCGTCGAACTCGGCCTCCATCGCCCTGGCCAGCTCGCCCTGGGCCGCCGCGCAGACCGCCCGCTGCAGTGCGTCCCGGTCGGCGAAGTGCCGGTAGGCCGCGTTGGGTGCGACGCCGACCCGCCGCGTCGCCGCGCGGAGTACGACGGCGTCCGGACCGCCGTGCCTGGCCAGGTCGACACCCGCCTCGACCAGTGCGCGCCGCAGGTCGCCGTGCCGATACGTGTCACGTTTCGGACGGTCGGCACCGGCTGTCGCCATCTTGCTGCTCCCCTTGTGGACGCCGTCCACAATCTATGGCATAGTGCACACGGTATACAAGTCGATGGCGAGGGGGAACCGCCATGAGCCTGCCCGAGGTGGTGTCCAGGGGCGAGTGGGTCGCCGCGCGGAAGAAGCTCCTGGACAGGGAGAAGGAGCTCACCCGCCAGCGCGACCAGCTCAACGCCGACCGGCGCCGGCTGCCCATGGTCGAGGTCGACAAGGACTACGCCTTCCAGGGTCCGGATGGTCGCGCTGGCCTGCTCGAGCTGTTCGAGGAGCGCCGCCAGCTCATCGTCTACCACTTCATGTTCGCCCCGGAGTGGGACGAGGGCTGCCCGAGCTGCACCGCGAGCGCCGACGAGATCTCCGACGGCCTGCTCGACCACCTGAACAGCCGGGGCACCACGTTGGCGTTCGTATCCCGCGCTCCGAGGGCCAAGCTGGCGCGGTTCGAGCGCCGCAAGGGCTGGACGGTCCCGTGGTACTCGTCCTTCGGCACCACGTTCAACTACGACTTCCACGTCACGCTGGACGACGCGATCGCGCCCGTCGAGTACAACTACCGGACGCCCGTCGAGCACAAGATCGCCGGCTCCGGCTACTACGTCATGGGTCGCCAGCCCATCGAGGAGCACGGGCACAGCTGCTTCCTGCGTGACGGCGACACCGTGTTCCACACGTACTCGATGTACGCGCGGGGGTGCGAGACGCTCGGCGGCTCCTACTACTACCTCGACCTGACCGCGCTCGGCCGCCAGGAGGAGTGGGAGGAGCCCAAGGGGCGCGCCGTGGACCCTCGGACCGCGAGCCCGGACTTCTCCGCGTAGCGCGGCCGGCCGGTGCGGGGTCCGGCCGTTCGCGCCGCCTCGGCGTGATGTGCGACATGCCGGAGCCCGAGACACCCCGTTGGTTCACCTGCCGTTCACTTTGACGGCGTCTTATTGAGTCAACTCAATTCCCCTGATGGGTTGGAGGCTCGATGAGCACCCGGCTGGATGCCCCGAATCTGGAGTCGCTCGAAGAGCGGCAGGTCGAGCAGCAGCTTGCCGATGTGGAGACGCGGCTGGTGGCTCACTACGCGGACCAAGGCGTTAACGAGGGCCGGGTCCGCGCCATCGTTGAGCAGGTGCGCAGCCGGTTCGCCGATGCCAGGATCCGTACCTTCGTGCCGATCCTGGTCGAGCGCGCGGCGCGCCAGGAGCTCGCCGGCTAGTTGGTCGCACCGCCGGTCGCACAGTGCTCGCCGTCTCTCCGGGCCCACCCGATCGGGGGCGGCGATGTGTTGGGGTCCCGCCGACGTCGACCACCTGGAACCGTTGTCGGTCCTGAGTGCGCCGCGTCGGACGGGAATCCCAGATGAACTCCGTGTTAACTGCGTTCGGGGCGCAGCGGTCCGCCGTGCTGGCCGGCGCCGCGAGCACCGGGCTGGTGCTCTACGCCGCCGGCTACGTCACCTCGGCCCTCCGGGACACCCCGGAGGGGCTGGCCGACGCCGACGGCACCTGGTTGACCGTGCTGTGGCTGGTCACCGCGGCGCTGTGTGTGCTCACCGCCGTCGCGCTGTGGCTGCGGTGGCGCTGGGTGGCCAGGGTCGCCGCGGTGGCCGTGCTCGCGTCGGCGATCGGCCAGGTGCGGGAGTTCGCCTCGCTCGGCCCGCCCGACGCCGCGGTGGTGCCAGCCGTCGTGTCACTGGTCGGAGTGCTCGGCCTGGTCTGCTGCGCGGTGCTGGGTGCCGGCGCCGAGCGGGTCAGGGCGGTCGACCCCGAGGCGCCCAGGCCGCCGCGCCCGCTGTCCGTCGCGATCCTGGTGCTGGCTCTCGCGCTGATCGGTACCGAGATGGTGGCGTCGGCGTGGGTGCAGCACCGCGGCCTGCTGGCGAGTACGGCGTTCAGCGTGATGCTGCTGGGCTGCGGTGTGCTCGCCACGGGGTTCGCGAAGGGGCCCAGCGCGCCGGGGTTGTTGGCGTCCGGGCTGGTCGGCGTCCTGCTGCTGCCCGACGCGGTGAGCCAGGCGTATGCGGCCACGGTGCTCG
>DATAYB010000740.1:0-5522 GCA_036272795.1 Pseudonocardia sp. | reverse complement strand
CGCTGTCCGAGCGCTATCTCCCTACGCTCGGCGAAGACCGAACGAGGAACGGGCACCCCCGAGCCTCGGCCACATGCCACCTCACGGAGGCGACCGATGACCGCTGAACACGGCGACGGAGCTGTCCCCGGCCGTCATTCGGCCGATGGCGAGAACGCCGCCGCGCCCCGCTTCGACGTTGTCGTGCGGGGGTACGACCGCAGGCAGGTTGACGAGCACATCGCCGGCCTGGAGCGGACCCTAGCGCGGCAGCGCACCGATCTGGAGCAGGCGCGCGGAGGCGCGAACGGGACCAACGGCGCGAACGGCGCCAACGGCACCGCCCAGGCCCGCACCGGCGCGGCCGCCCTGTTCAACACAGGTACCGGCTCCGCCCGCCCGGCCGGCGCGGACAGCGCCAGCGGGCTCACCCCAGAGATGATCTCGGCGTTCACCACGCGGCTGCAGTCCATCCTGCAGGCCGCCGAGGAGGAGGCCGAGGAGGTCCGCACCAACGCGCGCAACTTCGCCCGCAAGGAGGAGGACGCCGGCCGCGCCCGCCTCGCCGAGCTGGAGCAGCGCCGGGAGACCATGCTCGGCGACCTCGGCCGGGTGCGCAGTCAGCTGGACACGGTGCTCAGCACCGCCGGCAAGGAGACTCCGATCGGCGGCAACCTGCCGCCGCCCCCCACCCCACCGGAGGGCCTGCCGCTGCGCGGCGGCAAGGGCCCCGGCGGCCCGCCCGGCAAGCGCCCGGAGCAGGGTGGTCCCCGTGTGGGTCCGTTACCGGTCACGGACGGCAACCGGCCCCGCCCGGCGCAGCGCCCGGAGCACCAGAACGCACCCGACGGTCACGGCCGCCCGGTGAACCGGCCGGCGCCGAACCAGGGCGCCAAGCCGATGGGCACCGGCCCACAGGTCAACCCCGCCCAGCAGACCGGCCCGCAGCAGAGCGTGCCGAGCCCGCACCCCAAGCCGCACCCGACCCCGTCGCCCCGGCCGCGCGCCAACCAGCCGGCCCAGGGCAACAACGCGGGCGTACCCGGCGGAGCCGCCCAGGGCACCCGCGAGGCGGCCGGCGCCCGCGGCCCGGTCGACCAGCACGCCCGCAACGGCGTGACCAACAGGGAGAACGGCGCACCGCCCTCGCGCGGCGACGACACCGACGGCGGCCGGCCCACGTTCGGCAGCGGGGCTCGCTGAGTCCGGCTCTCGTGCGATAGCGGGGCTGCTTGCGCGCGATAGCAGGGCACGCTGACCGGGTGCCAATCCTGAGTGGTGGGCGGCCGGCCGCGTACCGTGCCGGGTCATGGACCTCAAGCAGCTGACCCCGACGCAGCTCGCCGTCGGTGCCGGGTTGCTCGTCCTGCTGTTGCTACTGCTGCTGCTCCTGTGGCTGCTCGGGCGCTCGCGGGGCAAGGCGCGGCGCCGCCGGGCACGCACCGAGGCCGCGCTCGCGGACGCCCCGACGGCCGGGTTCGCCACACCACCCGCCGAACCGACGCCGCCCACCGAACCGACCCCGACCCAGCCGCCGGCCCTCCCGCCGTCCCCCGGCGCGGGGCGGAGTCCTGGAGCTGGCTCGGGGGCCGGGCGCACGTCCGAGCCCGACCAGCCGGGCGAGGAAGGGTTGACGCTGTTCGGGTCGACCCCGCAGTCCCGGGGGCCCTACCGCGTCGTGCAGCACTCCGGGGACCCCATCGAGCCCCGCACCGCCGAGCCCTACCCGAACGACCGGCTCGCCGCCGAGCAGGAGCGGGTCCGGTCCGCGACCCCGCCCCAACCGAGGGCCTCGCTGGAACCGACGTTCGACCAGCCGGAGCAGCCCCGGCCACCGCACGACCCGACCCTCGGCCCGGAGTCCTCGCGCCCCGACCCAGGTGCCGACTCGGGACCGGAGTCCCCTCAGGACTTCGGCAGCGGCTCCGCGTCCGGTGCACCGCGCGCTGACCTTCCGCCGGGCCCCGTTGGCTGGCCCCGGTCAGGGAGCTCCGCCGGAGGGGCGCGCCCGACGGAGGGCGAGGCCGTCGCCGACCGAGGCACGGACCCGGACCGCAACGGCCTCGTCTCGGTGCCAGAGCCGGCCGAGGGCGGGCCGGTCAACGGCCTGACGGGGGACGCCAGGGACCGGCTGCTGCGCGTACTGCTGGCCGACCCGGACCGGGCGCTGCACGCCGTCGGCGACCTGGAGACGTCCCGAGGCCAGCTCGACCGGCTCAACGACTCCATGCACCACCAGCGGCAGCAGCTGGCCGACGCGGCGCGCCGGCTGCGCGGTGCCGGGCTGACGCCGGCGCAGGTCGCCCAGCTGGCCGGGTTCGGCGAGGGCGAACTGGTGTCCCTGCTGTCCGAGCACACCCCGTCGCCCACCCCCCGCCCCACCCCCGACCCGCCGCACTGAGCCCGCGCCCCGCCGCCGCCCCGCCGCCGCCCCGCCGCAGCGCCACCCGCACAGCCGCAGCAGCACCGCCGCACCGAGTACACCGCCGCACGCCGCCGCACCGCCACACGCCGCCGCACCGAGTACGCCGAACAGCGAGCACCACACAGACCGTGTACCCACAGCACAGACCGTGCACAGTCTGCGCGGTAAGGGAACGGTCTGTGCGGGCCGCGGGAACGCCGGCCGAAGGCGCACGCCCGCCCCGGGACGGCGGCCACTTCTCGGGACGGCGGCCACTCCGGGGCGGCGGCCACTTCGGGGCGGCTGCGCGCTCACCGTCAGGCGGGGTGGAGGTGTACTTCTGAGCCGGGGCGGGCTTGGGCCAGGGCGCCCAGTGCGGCCTCGGGTACCACGCCGACGACGGGGTAGCCGCCCGTGGTCGGCCCGTCGGCGAGGAAGACCACCGGCTGGCCACTCGGCGGCACCTGGACCGCACCCGGGCACATCGGCTCGCTGGGTAGCTCCGTACCGGCCCGCTCCGGTACCCGGACCAGTGGCTGCCCGGCCAGCCGCAGCCCGATCCGGTTGCTCGCCGAGCCGACCGTCCACACCGTGGCACGCAGCACCCCGGCCGGATCGGCGAACCAGTCGTCCCGGGGCCCGAGCAGCACGGGCACGACGATCCGCGCCGGCGGCACCGAGACCGGCACGGGCCCGGCCTCCGCCGGTACCTCACCCGCCGCCCCCAGCTCGAACCGGAAGCCGTCCGCCACCTTCGCCGGCCCGAGCCCCGAGAGCAGATCGGTACTGCGGCTGCCGAGCTCCGAGAGCACCTCGAGGCCACCGGCGCAGGCCACGTAGCCACGCAGCCCGGCCGCCGGCACACCCAGCTCGAGCCGTTCCCCGGCGCGCAGGTGCACCGCCCGGTGTGAGCCGACCGCCCGGCGGCCTCCGTGCTCGCCCCGGCACCACACGGCCATAGGCGCCCCGGTCACCGCGACCGTGACGCCGGCCTCGGCGCGCAGCTCCAGCCCGCCGAGCAGCACCTCGAAGCCGGCCAGCCCCTCCGCGTTACCGACCAGCCGGTTGGCCAGCCGCAGCGCCTCGGGGTCCAGCGCGCCGGAGCGCGGCACACCGAGGTGCGCGTGGCCGGGGCGGCCGAGGTCGGTGACGACGGTCAGCGGGCCGGTCCGCGTGACGGTGATCGCCGCCCGGGAGCCCGGCGCGGACGGCTGGACAGCGGGTCGCTCGGCGGTCGTCGGGGCGGCGTGCGCGGAGGTGGCCATCAGCGCACCCGGTCGAAGCGCACGCGGTCGCCGGGGGCGAGGCGGGCCGGCGGGTCGGCGGTCGGGTCGAACATGACCTGGTCGGTGTGCCCGAGCAGTCGCCAGCCGCCGGGCGAGCTCCTCGGGTAGACACCGGTGAACTCGCCGGCCAGCGCGACCGAGCCGGCCGGTACCTGGGGGCGCGCGTCGTCGAGGCGCGCCTGGCGCAGTGGCTCGGGCAGCCCGGTGAGGTAGCCGAAGCCGGGTGAGAACCCGCAGAACGCCACGGTGTACTCGGCCGAGCAGTGCAGCTCGACGACCTCGGGCACGGTGAGCTCGGCGGTCCGGGCGACGAGGTCGAGGTCGGTGCCGTCGTAGCGCACCGGGATGACCACGTCGGCCGCCCCCGCGACCTCGCCCGGCCCCGCCGACCCGCCGAGCGCGTCGAGCGGCCGGGTCAGCAGCTCGCGGACCTGCTCGTGCGGCGGTGTCGTGCCGGCGGCGACGGTCAGCAGCACGGTCCGGGCCGCCGGTACCAGCTCGACGACGTCGCCCAGCGTGCCGTCGGCCAGCGCGGCCCGCAGCGTCCGGTACGCGGCCATCACCTCGGCGCCGGAGGACAGCTCGACCAGTACCCCGGAGCCACCGAAGCGCAGTAACCGCACGGCCGGCGACACTACCGCCAAGCCGGTATCCCGGTCAGCTTCGCCAGCAGGCGCGCTCACCTCGGCCGGCGGTGACGTCTCCTTCGCCGGGAGTTCCCGTCACCTTCGCCGGCCGGTCCGAGTACCAAAGTGACCTACGCAGAGCCCATCGGGCGACGCGTCCGGCGGCCCGTTCAGAAGATCATTGCTGGCATGACGACACAGAGCACCCCGACCGCGCGCGCCTCCTACGTCGGCGCCACCACCGAGGAGCTGTCCCGCAAGACCGGGGCGGACAAGATCGCGGCCGGGGTCAGCCAGAAGGCACTGTTCCTGCGCAGGGGCGACATCGCCCTGTACCCGGAGCGGCTCGTGCTGGCCGGCTGGGGCGACTCCGGTGACCTCGCGCTGACCCGGTCGGAGGTCCTCTCGGCGGAGACCCGGTTCACCGAGCTGTACGGCCGGTTCATCGGCGGCCTTTTCAACGCCGGCAAGCCGCTGATCCTGCGCACCAGCACCGCGGGCGAGATCTACCTGCTGATCAACCGCAAGGAGATCATGGAGACCACCGACGACCGCCAGTGGGAGAAGCTGATCAAGGCCTGGCTGGCCGACGACGCGAGCGACAACTGACGGACCGGCCCCGACGACTCAGCCGGCGTACCGCTGCAGCCGGGCCGACAGGTGCGCCTGTAGGGGCTGGCCGGCCATCGCGCGCTCGTCGACGTACGCCAGGTCACCGCCCTCGACCAGCCCGTACAGGCGCTGGGCGGCGTTGACCTCCTTGGCGGTCTGCGTCCGGACCACCGCGTCGGCCACGAACTCCCACGACACCGTGGTGCGCGGCTGGCCGTAGTAGACCTCGATGATCCCGGTGGCGTGGGCGATCAGGACCTCGATGGTGTCGTCCTCCTGGGGGCGCCACCACCCGGTCTCCCGCGCCGCCGGGCGCACCACGTTGCCGCCGGGGCCGTCCAGCAGCCACGACTGGGACGTGTAGCTGATGAACGGCCGCCCGTCGTGGGCGAAGATGATCTGCTGGCCGAAGTGCTTCGGGTCCCCGATCGTCGGGTAGGCCACCTCACCCTCGCCGCGCCACACGCCGATCAGCGGCAGCAGCGACAGGCACCGCGGATGCAGGTCCGGGCCCTCACGCAGGTTCGCGGTGTCCCTCGGGACCGGCAGGTCGTCGAAGACGGGGATGTTGCGCTGGGCGGCGTCCGACAGCTCGAGCGGCCCCTCGCCGGACTC
>DATAYB010000739.1:0-18730 GCA_036272795.1 Pseudonocardia sp. | reverse complement strand
GCTCGGGGAGCCCCGCGTGGCGACGCTGGCCGTGCGGGGGCGTGTGGAGTTCCGGGTCAACAACCTGGACGGTGACGAGCTCGGCGTGCACTCGGTCCACACCCCCGGCGAGCCCGAGCCGGGCAGCGACGTCGCACTGGTCGCCGCCGGGCACCCCACCATCACCGCCATCAGCTCCGTGGCCGAGGACCCGGCCCTGCCCCTGGTTGAGCTCCTGAACAAGCTGAGCTGCTGAACAAGCTGAGCTGCTGACCGACCCACGGGCCGCACGCCTCTGAGCCCTGTCAGCGATGGCAGGAAAGGTGGGAAGCGCGGCATTGCAGACATCCGGGCGGGGCGGCAGCATCGTCGGTATGCGGACCCGCACGGTGCTGTTTGTGCTCTTCCCGGGCGTACAGAGCCTGGACGTGACCGGCCCGCTCGAGGTCTTCGTGGGCGCCGAGCGGTGGTGGGACCGGCACGAGGGCGGCCGGCCGGCGTACCGGGCGCGGACGGGCAGCCTCGGTGGCGGCCCCGTGCGCACGTCCAGCGGGCTGCTGATCACCCCCGACGAGGACCTGCGCGTGGCCGACCCGCCGGACATCCTCGTCGTACCGGGCGGCATCGGCACCCGCGCCGACAACCCCGAGCTGGTCACCTGGCTGCGTGAGCAGGCGCCGAGAGCCAGCCGGTTGGTCGCGGTGTGCACGGGTTCCTTCCTGCTGGCGCAGGCGGGGCTGCTCGACGGGCGGCGGGTGACCACGCACTGGGGCTACGCCGACACCCTCGCGCGGCGCCACCCCGAGGTGGAGGTGGACCCCGAGCCGATCTTCATTCGGGACCGGGAGCTGTCCACGTCGGCCGGGGTGACCGCCGGCATCGACCTCGCGCTGGACCTCGTCGCGGAGGATCTCGGGCACGACGCGGCGCTCGCGGTCGCCCGTGGCCTGGTGGTGTTCCTGCGCCGGCCGGGCAACCAGTCGCAGTTCAGCGCCCAGCTCGCCGCCCAGACGGCACACCGCGAACCGCTGCGCGAGGTGCAGCGCTGGATCACCGAGCGCCCCGACGCCGACCTGTCGGTGGAGACGCTGGCGCACCGCGCGCACCTGTCACCGAGGCAGTTCGCCCGCGCGTTCACCGCCGAGGTCGGCATGCCTCCGGGCCGCTACGTCGACCGGGTACGCCTGGAGGCCGCCCGGCGCCGCCTCGAGGACAGCACCGACGGCATCGCGGCCACCGCCAGGGCCTGCGGTTACGGCACACCAGAGGCGATGCGCCGGGCGTTCCTGCGCGTGCTCGCGCTCAGCCCGGCGGAGTACCGCCGCCGCTTCCAACCAGCTGTCCACACCGCGCCTGCAGTGTCATGAGCACCGACAAGAATCCTCACAAGGGAGCACCATGCAGCTCGCCATCCTGCTGTTCGACCGGTTCACCACCCTGGACGCCGTGGGGCCCTACGAGGTCCTGAGCCGGCTGCCCGACACCGAGACGGTGTTCGTCGCCGAGCGGACCGGGCCGGTGACCAACGACGTCGGCCACCCGACGCTGGTCGCCACCAAGACCCTCGCCGAGGTGCCCAGCCCGGACCTGGTGCTGGTCCCCGGTGGCCCCGGCCAGGCCGAGCTAATGTCCGACGGCCCGGTGCACGAGTGGCTGCGGGCCGCCGACCGGACCAGCACCTGGACCACCTCGGTGTGTACCGGCTCGCTGATCCTGGCCGCCGCCGGCCTGCTCACCGGCCGCCGCGCCACCTCACACTGGGCCCTCGTGAACCAGCTGCCCGGGCTGGGCGCGATCGTGGCCGACCAGCGGGTGGTGTTCGACGGCAAGTACGTCACCGCGGCGGGCGTGTCCTCCGGCATCGACATGGCGCTCAGCCTCGCCGGCCGGATCGCCGGCGACGACGTGGCACAGATGCTGCAGCTCGGCATCGAGTACGACCCGGAGCCGCCCTACCGCGCCGGCAACCCGAAGACCGCGCCGGCGGAGCTCGTCGAGCTGATGCGCGGCAACCTGCGCGCAGTGATGTCGGGGGCGGGCACTGTTTGACCTGGAAAGTACTGCCTGACCTGGAAGACCAGCGGCCACCCGGGAGTCCGGGTGGCCGCTCGGCTGGGACACAGCGGCTAGGAGATCCACTCCTTGACCTGGGCCAGCAGCTTGACCGGGTCGGACCCGATCGGCGTGACGTGCAGGTGGGTCACGCCGGCCGCACGCAGGGCGGCGATGCGCTCCTTGACGTGCTCGGGCGAGCCGATCAGGTTGGTGTTCTCGATGAAGTCGTCGGGCAGCGCGGCGGCGGCCTCGTTCTTCTTGCCATCCAGGTAGAGGTCCTGCACGGTGGCCGCCACGTCCGGGTAGCCGTAGCGCTGGAAGACGGTGTTGTAGAAGTTCTTGCCGCGCGCGCCCATGCCGCCGATGTACAGCGCGGACAGGCCGCGGGCCGCCGCGCGGGCGGTTGCGACGTGCTCGTCCTCGATGGCCAGCATGCCGCCGCCGGTGATCTGCAGCTCGCCGAGCTCGGGCGCCCGCTTGGCCTTGCCGGCACGCAGCGCGTCGCCCCAGACGGCGTCCAGCTTCTCCGGGTAGAGCACGAACGGCAGCCAGCCCTCGGCGATCTCCGCGGCCATCTCGACATTCTTGTCGCCCAGCGCGGCCAGCCAGATCGGGATGCGCTCCCGCACGGGGTGGTTGATCAGCTTGAGGGGCTTGCCCAGGCCGGTGCCCTGGCCGGGCGGCAGCGGCAGGGTGTAGATGCCCTGGTGCTGGACGACCTCGCGGCGCCACACCGAGCGACAGATCTCGATGATCTCCCGGGTGCGGGCCAGCGGCTTGTCGTAGGGCACGCCGTGCCAGCCCTCGATGACCTGCGGGCCGGACGCGCCGAGCCCGAGCACCGCGCGGCCGCCTGACACCGAATCCAGCCCGGCGGCGGTCATCGCCGTGAGCGTGGGCGTCCGGCTGTAGATCGGCAGGATGCCCGACCCGATCTCCACCCGCTCCGTCTTTGCCGCCACGTAACCCATCAGCGTGGGCGCGTCGAAGGTGTACACCTCCGCCAGCCAGACCGTGTCCAGGCCGACCTGTTCCATCGCGACGATCTGGTTGACCGTCTCGACGGGGTTGCCGCCGTACATCACCGGGGTGCTAAGTTTCATACCGAAACCCTACTGGTCGGGTGGCTTGAATAACAGTGTGACGCTACTTTCGGACGCCTACCCGCAGGATTACACACGGCGGTCCCTGCCCTCCCAGTAGCGCGCCCGGACGTCCTTCTTGAGGATCTTGCCGGTGGGGTTGCGGGGCAGCTCGTCCACCACGTCGACCGACTTCGGGCACTTGTACGAGGCCAGGTGCTCGCGGCAGTAGGCCAGCAGCTCGGCCTCGTCGACGGCGTGGCCCTCGGCGGCCACCACGACCGCCTTCGGCACTTCGCCCCACTTCTCGTCCGGCACTCCGACGACGGTCAGGTCCGCCACCGAGGGGTGCTCGGCGAGCACGCGCTCGATCTCGGCGGGGTAGATGTTCTCCCCGCCGCTGATGATCATGTCTTTGATCCGGTCGGTGATGAAGACGTAGCCGTCGGCGTCGATGTGGCCGCCGTCCCCGGACCGGTACCAGCCGTCGTCCCCGATCGCCGACGCGGTGGCCTCCGGCTTGTTCCAGTAGCCGGCCATCAGCTGGTCGGTGCGCAGGCAGACCTCGCCGGACTCGCCGACCGGCAGCGCCTCGCCGGTGACCGGGTCGCGCACCTCGATCCGGACCCCCGGGATCGGCTTGCCGGCCGAGATCAGCCGGTGCTCGTTCGCGGTGTCCGCATGCTCGACCGGGCCGAGGATGGTCACCACACCGCACGCCTCGGTCATGCCGTAGACCTGCATGAACACGTTCGGGAAGATCTTCATGGACGCCCGCAGCACGGGCAGCGGCATCGGCGAGGCGCCGTAGCAGAGCACCCGCAGCGTCGAGTAGTCGTGCTCCGCGACGCCCGGTACCTTGGCCATCAGCGCCAGCAGCGCCGGCACGAAGAACGTGTGGCTGATCCGCTCGCGCTCCATGATCACCGGCAGCTGGGCCGGGTCCGGCACACGGGTCAGCACCATCCGGGCGCCCGCGAACAGCCCGACCATCGCATAGCTGGACCCGCCGACGTGGAACAGCGGCATCGCCACCAGCACGTTGCTGTCGGGGTCCGCGCCGACCGCGGCCACCACGTTCGCCGAGTGCGCGATCATCCCGGCGTGCGTGAGCATCGCGCCCTTGGGGAACCCCGTGGTGCCCGACGTGTAGAGCTGCAGGAAGCAGTGGTCCGGGGCGGCCGGGTAGACCTCGTGGTCGGGCTCGACGTCCAGCCAGGCCTCGTACTCCTCGCCGTCGGTGCCCGGGTCTCCGACCCGCACCACCTGGCGGATCTTCGGCAGCTGGTCGCGCAGCCCGGCCACCAGCTCGGCGAACTCAGGGCCGACGAAGAGGATCTCCGCACCCGAGTCGTTGATCACGTAGGCGACCTCTGCCGGGGCCAGCCGGAAGTTCACCACCACGTTCGCGGTGCCGACCTGCGCGCAGGCCAGCGTGATCTCCAGGCAGGACGGGTGGTTCAGGTCCAGCACCGCCACCCGGTCCCCCGGCACCAGCCCGGCGGACCGCTGCGCCGCCGCACCCCTGGCCACCCGGTCCTTCAGCTGGGCCCAGGTCCAGGTGCGCTCGCCGTAGCTCAGCGCCTCCCGGTCCGGTCGCTGCTGCGCCCACCCGGCCAGCAGGGCATGGATGTGCGTGGGACGGTCAGGCATAACACTCCCCGGCAGGGTCGTCACGGCTCAGTCGTCGCGGCTAGCCGAATCCTGACGGTTCCCGAGCGCTAATGCAACGATCTGCCGACGGTTGTTATCAGTTCCCTGGAGCCATCGGAAGGCGCGCCGCACGCCAGGCCTGGAAGCCACCGATCAGGTCGGTTGCCCGGTGCAGGCCCAGCTCCTGCAGGGACGCGGCGGCCAAGCTGGACGTGTAGCCCTCCGAGCAGACGACGATCACCGTGACGTCGTGGTCCACGGCCTCCGGGATGCGGGCGCCACTGCTCGGGTCGAGCCGCCACTCCAGGTGGTTGCGCTCGATCAGCAGCGCGCCGGGGATGGCGCCCTCGGTGGCCCGCTGCCACTGGGGGCGGATGTCCACGAGCAGCGCCCCGGCGGCGAACTCCTCGGCGGCCTCGGTGGGTTCCAGCCGCTTCAGCCGGGCGCGGGCGTTGGCCAGCATCTGGTCGACGGTCAGGTGCGCGGTCACAGTGCAACCTTCTCAGACAGGGTGGCCTTCTCGGGCTCGGTGGTCAGCTCACTGCGGGTGCGCCGCAGCAGGCCGCCCGGCTCCACCCGGTAGTAGGACATGGCGGTCAGCGGCGGGGAGTAGGCGTGCACGCTGACGGCCGGCGTCGAGGCGGTGTTCATCACGTCGTGCACGTGGCCGAGACCGAAGCCGACGCTCGCCCCGCTGCGCAGCGAGCGGGTGCGCAACGCGCGGTGGGCCGGCGCCCAGCGGTGCTCGGTGAGGGTGCCGCGCGCGACGGTCAGCGCGCCGAGCGAGCCGGCGTGGTCGTGCAGCTCGGCGCCCTGTTCCCGGGCCCAGCTGATCAACCACACATCGACGTAGCCGTCACTGGACAGCAGCCGGTACCAGCGGCGATCCGGATCGACGGTGACGTCGTGCAAGCCCGCCCGCACCTCGGCGGCGATGCGCCGGGTCAGCTGGCGGAGTTCGGGGAGGGCGAGCGGCGTCGGGCCGACAGCGGCCCGGGCAGAGCGGGTGATCACGCAAAGCTCCAGGATGTCGCAACGGGGATCAGGGCGGGCAGATCAGCCCCTGCGACAGCACTGGTCGAACAGGTGCGCGCGGCGGCCGGCCCAGAACGGGTCGAGCTGCTCGGCGTCACGCATGGCTCTATTTCACCACAAAACCAGTTTGGTTTGTGACGGAACCCTTACGAACGGTGTCACTCCGTCGGTCAGCGGCGACCGGTGCCGCGACCATCGCCCGGCCGGATGCTCTTTGCCGCCGCCGGCTCTCGGACGGGTGATGCCCGGTTGACCTGGGAACTCGGGGCGTGTTGGGTCCCCGCACCACCAGCTGTTATCAAGGGGGCAGGCGATGGTGCTCGACCCGAGGGTCCAGCGGGTCATCGAGTCGCTGCCGGGGCGGGGCATGACCGGTTTCACCGACCTGACCGAGCCCCGGGCCCGGGAGGCGGTCACGGCCGGGCTCGCACTGCAGGGCGGTGCTGACCGGGACGCTCGCCGGGACGCCGACCGGGACACCGAGGTGCGTGAGCTGACCGTGCCGGGGCCCGACGGCCCGCTGCCGGCGCGCTGCTACCGCCCGGCCTCGGCGGAGTCCGGAGCGGCGCTGCCGCTGCTCGTGTTCTTCCACGGCGGCGGGTTCGTGCTCGGCGAGCTGGACCTGGCGGGCCGGCCGTGCCGCGCGCTGGCGGACGCGACCGGCGCGGTGGTCACCACCGTGCGCTGCCGGCGGGCGCCGGAGGCCGCGTACCCCGCCGCGGTGGCCGACGCGCACGCCGCCGTGAGCTGGTTCGCCGAGCACGCCGACGAGCTGGGCGGCGACCCGACCCGGATCGGGGTGGCCGGCGACGGCCTCGGAGCGACCCTGGCCGCCGTGGTCGCCCAGCTGGCCAGGGAGCACGGCGACCCGGTGCTCGCGCTGCAGGTGCTGCTCTGCCCCGCCGTGGACTTCGCCGGGCGGTGGCGCTCGCGGGCCGAGTTCCCGGCCGGTGGCCCGCTCAGCTCGGCCGACCTGGCCTGGGTCACCGGGCAGTACCCCGCCGGCCACCCGGACCCCGCCGACCCCCGGCTCTCCCCGCTGCGGGCCGCCGACCTGTCAGGGCTGCCCCCGGCGATCATCGTCACCGCCGGCCACGACCCTCTGCGCGACGAGGGCCAGGCCTACGCCACCGCGCTCAGCCAGGCCGGCGTACCCGTGCTGGACCTCCGCAACGACACCATGGCGCACGGCTTCCTCTGGATGGCCGGTGTGCCCGACACGGCCGCCGAGGTGCTGGCCCAGGTCGGCGCGCACGCGCGTGAGGTGTTCGCCACGGCTGTCAGCGCGAGCCGCTGAAGCACGACTACGCTCCTGCGATCGTGCCGGAGTACCGGGAACTCGCCGACTTCCTGGGCAGCCAGGCGCCCTACGACTCGCTCGACGCCTCGGACCTGCAGGCGCTCGCCGAGCACGTGGAGGTGCAGCGGGTCGCGGCCGGCACCGTGGTGGTGATCGCCGAGGGCGCCGTGCTGGAGCACCTGTACGTGGTGCGGCACGGGGCGGTCCAGGTGCTCGACCGGGGCCGCGTGATCGACGAGCTCGGTGAGGGCGACACCTTCGGCCACATCTCCGTGTTCTCCGGGCTGCCGCCGCCGCTCGCCGTGCGGGCCGCCGAGGACACCGTGCTCTATCGCCTGCCCGACCCGAGGGGGCTGCTGCGCCACCCGGAGCGGCTGCGGTTCAACCGGTACGGGGCGCTGCCCGCCAGGACCCGGGTGACCAGGGACGGTGTGTTCGGCGCCGACCAGCGACCGGTGCGGGAGTACCTGCGGCCGGCGGTGTTCTGCCCGCCGACGGCCACGGTCCGGGAGGCCGCCGCCCGCATCACCGGGGAGTACCAGTCCTGCGCGCTGCTCGACACCCCGGGCGGCCTCGGCATCGTCACCGACAGCGACTTCCGGCGCGGCCTCGCCGAAGGGCTGGCCAGCTTCGACGCGCCGGTCACCACACTGGCCACCATCCCGGCCCGCACCATTCCGGTGGACACCTCACGCGCGCAGGCGTTCATCAACATGGTCGAGCACGGCGTGCACCACCTGATCGCGCTGGACGACCGCGCGCGCCCGGTGGGCATCGTGCGTGCCATGGACCTGGCCTCGGCGGACGTGCGCGACCCGCTGCTGATCCGGGCGGCCATCGAGACGGCGACCGACCTCGAGCAGCTCGTCGACGCCGCGGCCCTGCTGCCGTCCACCGCGGTCGAGCTGATCGACGCCGGCCTGCCGCCGGTCCGGGTCGGCGCGCTGCTGGCGGCGGTGCGGGAGGCGCTGCTGCGCAAGCTCGTCGCACTGGACGGCGAGCTGGCAGGCGGGCCGGGGTGCGCGTGGTTCGTGCTCGGGTCCACCGCACGGCACGAGCCGCTGCCCAGCTCGGACCTGGACACCGCACTGGCCTGGCGCGAGCCCGGCAACGGCGACACCAGCGGGAGCGACCCGGCCGGGGCCCTGCTCGGCGAGCAGCGGGCCAAGGAGTGCCGGGCGGCCGCCGAGCGGGTGCTGACCAACCTGGGCCGCTGCGGCATCCAGCGCTGCCCGGACGGGCTCAACGCGACGAACCCGCTGTTCAGCCGCTCGGTTCGGGGCTGGACCGAGGCGGCCGCCGCGTGGCAGCGGGACCCGAGCATCGACCAGGCGCTGCTGCTCACCGCAATGGTCGCCGACAGCCGGCCGGTCACCGAGCTCGCGGTGGGCCGGGCCGTGGTCGACGCGACCCGCACCACGACGCCCAGCCGGCACTACCTGACGATGATGCTGCGGTTCACGGTCGCGGTGAAGCCGCCGCTCGGCTTCGTGCGGAACTTCGTCGTCGAGCACACCGGCGAGCACCGGGGCCAGCTGAACCTCAAGCGCGGCGGCCTGATGCCGATCGCCTCGATCGGGCGGTGGGTCGCGGTGCTGACCGGCGACCCGATCGGCTCCACCCCGGAGCGGCTGCGCCGCGGCCTCGAGGCGAAGATCCTCACGCAGAACGAGGTCGACAGCCTGGTCGGCGCGTTCGAGCTGATCTACGAGCTGCTGCTCGAGCGGGAGTCGGCCGCGCTGCGGGCCGGCACCACACCGTCGCGCCACCTCAACCCCGGCGAGCTGGACTCGCTCACGCGGCGGCACCTGCGGGCGGCGTTCCGCGAGGTGCACCGGGTGCAGAGCCGGCTGGACGCGGACTGGGTCAGTTGGCTGCCGTGACGGTTGCGGGAGACGCCGCCGTGACCGGGCCGGGCGCCGGTCCCATGCCCGGGCTGCTGGTGCTGTGGGACATCGACCGCACGCTGCTCTACGTCTCGCACCTGGGCGCCGAGGCCATCGGGGCCGCCGCAGGCGAGGTGCTCGGCGCGCCGGGGCCGGTGGAGCTGGCCGAGTTCGTCGGCCGTCCCGAGCCGGCCAGCATGCTGGACACGCTGCGCCGCCACGGCATGCCGGAGGACCGCGCCAGGGCGGCGCTGCCGACGGCGCTGCGGCTGCTGCGCGAGCGTCTGGCGCAGCGGGCCGACCGGTTCGCCGAGGAGGGCCACGTGCTGCCCGGGGTGCGGACGCTGCTGCCCGCGCTGGCCGCCGACCCCCGTGTCCTGCAGTCCGTACTCACCGGCAACCTGCGGGACAACGCGCTGCTCAAGCTGCGCGCCTTCAGGCTGGACGGGTTCCTGGACACGGCGGTCGCGGCGTACGGCGACGACCTCGGCCCCGACCTGGAGCGGCCCGCGCTGGTGGACATCGCCAGGGAGCGGGCACGGCGCGCCGGTCACGGGGAGTTCCCCGGGACGGCCACCGTGCTGGTCGGCGACTCGCTACAGGACGTGGCGGCGGCCGCCGGCAGCGGCGCGCGGCTCGTCGCGGTGGCCACCGGGGTGCAGAGCGCCGCGCAGTTGCGCGCGGCGGGCGCCGACGTGGTCTTCGACGACCTCGGCGACGTGCCCTCGGTGCTGGCCGCGATCCTCGCCGGCTGACGCTCGCGCTCCTGCCGCCCCCGACCCACGTCCGGCCCGCGTGAACGGATGACATCTGTCATGGCGAACCGGTGACGGTTGTCGGGGGTGCGCGGCGGCCTCCGGCGGCAGTGTTCATGGCAACGGGAACAACCCGACAAGCCAGCCCCGAGGAGAACGCCATGACCGCCGCCCTGGACACCAGCGCCACGCCCGACCAGCCGGTCGCCGGCACCGACAGCGCCGTTGGCAGTGGTCGCGCCCGCCCGATCGTCGGCTCGCTGCCGCGCAAGCTGATCATGTCGATGGCCTGGGACCTCGGGCCGTCGGTGGCCGCCTACTACGGCGCCAGGGCGCTGGGCTGCAGCGAGTACCTGTCCCTGCTGGCCGGCACGGTGGCCTCCGCGGTGCGGCTGGGCTGGGTGGCCGTGCGGGACCGCCGCATCGACCCGTTCGCCCTGTTCCTGATGGTTGTGTTCGGCGTCGGCTTCGTCCTCACGTTTGTCACGGGCGACGCCCGGTTCATGCTGGTCAAGGACTCGCTGACCAGCTTCCTGGCCGGCCTGTTCTTCCTCGGCAGCGTGGCGATGCGCCGGCCGATCACCTACTACGCCGCGCAGCGCTTCGCCGGCAAGGCCGCCCAGGACGAGATGCGCACCCAGTACGCCACCGACCCGACCTTCCGCCGCCGGTTCTCCGTGAGCGCGCTGGTCTGGGGCGGCGGGCTGACGCTCGAGTCGCTGCTGCGCATCCCGATGGTCTTCCTGCTGCCGATCGACACCGCCGTGGGCGCCTCGAACGTGCTGATGGTCGTCGCCTACAGCGTGCTGATCGGCTGGACGGTGCGCTCCAGCAAGCGCGCCGTGGCCGCGAGTGCCTGACCTGAGTGTCCAGTGATCGCCGCGACCGTAAGGTGTGCGCCGTGAACAGCGGAAACGACCTCGACCCCGACGATGTCGGGGTCGATCCGCGCGAGTGGCCCCAGTTCGACCGCACCAGTTACTGGGCCCGGGGGCGCCACCGGGACCGGATCGGTGCCTCGGTGTTCCTGGTCTGGCTGCTGCCGGTGGCGATCCCGGCGATCCAGCTGGGGCGGCCGGCGGTGCCCGTCCTGGCGCTGACCGTGCTCTACGCGGCGAGCTTTCTCACCGTGTGGTGGCTGGCCACCACCTGGCCGCCGGCCGGCCGGATCGCCCTGGTCTGCGTGCTGTTCGCCGCCGGGCTCGGCCTCGTGGCCGTGACCAGCCCGGCCGGCTCGGTGAGCCTGCTCGGTTACGCGCTCAGTGCCACGATCATGCTCCTGCCGATGCGCTGGTCCCAGTGGATCGGGTTGGCTTGCGTCGCCGGTGCGGCACTGGGCACCTGGCGGCTGGAGGGCGCGGTGAACACCGAGGCCGTGCTGATCCTCGCGCTGATCGCGGTGATCACGCTCAGCCTGAGCCGGTCCGCCCGGCTGGTCGTCAACCTGCGCCAGGCCCGGGGCGAGGTACGCACGCTGGCGGTGGCCGGCGAGCGGGCCCGCCTGGCCAGGGACCTGCACGACGTGCTCGGGCACAGTCTCACCACGATCACCGTGAAGACCGCGCTGGCCAGGCGGCTGGTGGAGAGCGACGCCCCGAAGACCCGGGTGCTGGAGGAGATCCGGGACACCGAGGACCTGTCGCGGCGGGCGCTGGCCGACATCCGGTCCACCGTGTCCGGGCAGCGCCGGATGTCGCTGGCCGTCGAGCTCGTCTCGGCAAGGGCCGCGCTGCGTGCCGCCGGGATCGAGGCCGACCTGCCGCACGCCGTCGACGACGTGCTCGCCGGCCTCGAGGAACCCCTCGCCTACGTGCTGCGCGAAGGGGTGACGAACGTGGTCCGGCACAGCGGCGCGCGCCACTGCACGGTGCGCCTCGGCGCGCGCTGGCTGGAGGTGCTCGACGACGGACCCGGCGCCGGGAGCCCGGCTGGCTCCCCCGGCAACGGGCTGACCGGGCTGACCGAGAGGCTGGCGGCGGTGCACGGCTCGCTCACCGCCGGCCCGCTGCCCACCGGTGGTTATCGACTGCGCGCGGAGGTGTCGGAATGAGCGACGTGATCAAGGTCCTGGTGGCCGACGACCAGGCACTCGTACGGGGGGGCCTGGTTGCGATGCTCAACCTGGAGCAGGACCTGCGGGTCGTGGCGGAGGTGTCCGACGGCGACCAGGTGCTGGCCGCGGCGACCGGAGCGCGGCCCGACGTGGCCCTGCTGGACGTGCAGATGCCCGGTAAGGACGGCATTGCGGCGGCCGCCGAGCTGCGCGAACAGCTGCCCGGCTGCCGGGTGATCATCTGCACCACGTTCGGCCGGCCGGGCTACTTCGCCAGGGCGATGGCCGTCGGCGCGACCGGTTTTGTGCTCAAGGACGCCCCGCCCGAGCACCTCGTGGAGGCCATCCGCCGGGTGCACGCCGGCCTGCGCGCGGTGGACCCCGAGCTGGCCGCCGAGTCGATGGCCACCGGCGTCAGCCCGCTCACCGACCGAGAGCGCGACGTGC
The DNA here is from genome assembly GCA_036272795.1 of Pseudonocardia sp. GTDB lineage: Bacteria > Actinomycetota > Actinomycetes > Mycobacteriales > Pseudonocardiaceae > Pseudonocardia. The sequence continues at coordinate 6,485 of DATAYB010000739.1, read as the reverse complement.
TGCGCAGCGCCCGCCAAGGCCGCTCCGCCACCGAGATCGCCAAGGCGCTGCACCTGTCCAACGGCACCGTGCGCAACCACCTGTCCTCGGCCATCGGCAAGACCAACGCCGTCAACGGCGCCGACGCCGCCCGGATCGCCGACATCAACGGCTGGCTGTAACCCCAGGACGGACCTGCCTCGGCTCGCCGGGTGAAACGCCGGCAGAGAGGGTGTGCGCGCGGCCGAAAACGCATCGGGCAGGATGTGTGTAATGAACGGCCGCGGCAACAATGACGGCAGTGGGCGCATCGTGGTGCGCAACCTGACCAAGCGGTTCGGACCGGTCGAAGCAGTGCGCGACCTCAGCTTCACCGTCGAACCTGGCCAGGTCACCGGCTTCCTGGGGCCCAACGGCGCCGGCAAGACCACCACCCTGCGCGCCGCCCTCGGGCTGATCACGCCCAGCGAGGGCGAGATCACCATCAACGGCATCCGGTACGACCAGCTGGGCAGCCCGGCCACCGTGGTCGGCGCGCTGCTCGACTCGAACGGCTTCCACCGGTCCCGCAAGGCACGCGCCCACCTGCGGATCTACACCGCCGCGATCGGGGTGGCCGACCAGCGGGCCGACGAGGTGCTCGCCCTGGTCGGGCTGAGCGACGCGGCCAACCGCAAGATCGGCGGCTTCTCCCTCGGCATGCGCCAGCGCCTCGCACTGGCCACCGCGCTGCTCGGCGACCCGCAGGTGCTGATCCTGGACGAGCCGGGCTCCGGGCTGGACCCCGAGGGTGTCGCGTGGCTGCGCGGGTTCATGCGCTCGTTCGCCAGCACCGGGCGGACCGTGCTGGTGTCCAGCCACCAGCTCGCCGAGATCGCCCAGACCGTGGACCAGGTGGTGATCATCAGCCAGGGCACGCGCGTGTTCGAGGGCAAGCTGGAGCAGCTGCGCGGCGACACCCAGGATCGGGTGCACGTGCGCTGTGCCGACCCCGCCAGGTTGGCCACCGCGCTGGCCGAGCACGGCGTCACCGACATCCAGCACACCCCGGACGACGGCCTGATGATCACCGGCGCGCCGAGCACCACCGTCGGGGACGTCGCGCTGGCCGCAGGCGTCGCGATCTACGCGATGGCCCAGGAGCGCACCGACCTCGAGCAGCAGTTCCTGGCGCTGACCGCCGGCCAGTACCAGGCCAGGGTGCCGCAGGGACCGGGCGGCTACCTGCCGCCGCCGGCCGGTTTCGGCGCGCCCGGGGCGGGTATGCCGGGATTCCCCGGGGCGGCGCCCGACCAGCCCGGGTTCCCCGGCACAGCTGGAATGCCGGGGCAGCCCGTGCCGCCGGCGTTCCCGGGGCAGTCCGGCGCGCCGAATCAGGAAGGACCCCGCTGATGTCGGTTCCCGTACCCGGCCATGGGTCCGGCTCCGGTGCCGCACCGGCAGCGGGGCCCGGCGCGGGGGTCGCCAACCCGTCGGCCTGGTCACCGAAGACGCTGCTCGGCCTGCTGGTCGCCGAGCTGCGCAAGACGTTGTCCACGGCCGCGTGGTGGGCGCTGCTGGTGCCCGCCGGGCTGATCGCCCTGCTGGTCACGCTGGTCACCGCGGAGGCGGCCGGCCTGGCGTTCACCCCGTCGCTGGCCCAGTCGCTCGCGCTCGGCTCGTTCTCCGCGAAGTTCGCCGTGGTGCTCGGCCTGGTCTGTGCCACCGCCGAGAGCCGGCACCGGACCCTGGCCACCAGCTACCTCACCGCGCCGGGCCGGCCCCAGCTGCTGGTGGCCAAGGTCGTGGTGGCGGCCGTGCTCGGCGCCGGCTACGGGCTGTTCTCGGCGGTGTTCGGGCTGCTCGGCATGGTGTTCGGCGGCGGCCAGGTCACCGGCAGCGAGCTCGGCTCCGTGTTCGAGGTGAGCGCGGTGGCATTGGTGGTGTTCGCGCTGTGGGCGGTGCTGGGCGTCGGGCTGGGCACGCTGGTCAACAACCAGCTGGCCGCGATCGTCGGTGTGCTCGTCTACCTGCTGCTCGTCGAGCAGATCATCGGCGGCCTGGCCAGCCTGAGCAACCTCGGCCGGATCGACGACTACCTGCCAGGCGGGTCGGCAACGGCCAGCCTGACCGGGCTCGCCGGCTCCGAGCCGTTCGGCACGTTCGGCGGCTTCGGGGTGCCATGGTGGCTGGCCCTGCTGATCTTCTTCGGGTACGCCCTCGTGGCGGTGCTGGCCGGGGCGGCCGCCGCGCAGCGCCGCGACATCAACTGAGCTCCGCCCGTCAGACCGACCCTGCCGTACCCGACCCGCCGAGCTGACCCACCACGCGCCTGACCCACCACCGAGCTGACCCACCGAGCGGAGCCTTCACCGTGCCGGAGCAAGCCGCCCTGCCCGAGGACCTGTCCCGGCTGGCCGCCGCGCACGGCGTGGCCACCGAGTACCGGGACGGCCGCCGCCGGCCGGTGCGGGTGGCCGCCGAGGTCGTGATCCGGGTGCTCGGGCTGCTCGAGGTGGACGCGACCACCCCGGCCGACCGCCGCCGCGAGCTGGCCGCCGTCGCCGAGCGGGACCGGGTCGGCATGCCGCCGGGCACCGTGGCGATGCGGGTCGGCGAGCCACCCCGGCCGCTGCCCGGCGCCCGGCAGCTGATCCCCGAGGACGTCGTCGGCGACCCCGCTCCCGGCTCGGAGGGCGCCGCCGGCGTGCGGGAGCTGCGCGACGAGCTGCCCGGCGACCTGACCCCCGGCTACTACCGCGTGCGCAGTGCGCTGCCGGCTGGCACCGGTGAGGTGGAGAGCACGCTGGTCGTGGCGCCGGCGCGGCTACCCCGCTCGACGCCCACCTGGGGTTGGCAGCTGCAGCTGTACGCGCTGCACTCGGCGGCGTCCTGGGGCATCGGCGACCTCGGTGACCTGCGCGAGTTCGTCGAGTGGACGGGCCGCGAGCACGGCGCGGGCGCGATCCTGCTCAATCCGCTGCACGCCCCCGCCCCGACGCACCCGGTGCAGCCCTCGCCGTACACGCCCGCCAGCCGGCGCTTCGCCAACCCGCTGGCGCTGCGGGTCACCGACCTCGAGGCGTACCGGCTGGCCGACCCGGCCACCCGCGCCGAGGTCGACGCGCTGCGGGTGGCCGCGCCGGTCCCCGGCACCGGCCCCGGCAGCGGTTCTGACGAGCACACCCGGATCGACCACGACCTGGTCTGGGCGGCGAAGCGGTCGGCGCTGGAGCTGCTCTGGCGCGCCGCCGGACGGCCCTGGCCACGCGAGCTGACGGACGGGCTGCGCGACTTCGCCACCTGGTGCGCACTGGCCGAGCGGCACGGCTCACGGTGGTCCCGCTGGCCGGCGCCGCTGCGGGACCCGGCCAGCGCGGCGACCACGGCGGCCCGCGCCGAGCTGGCGCCCCGGGTGGCGTTCCACGCCTTGGTGCAGGAGCGCTGCGCCGAGCAGCTCGCGCAGGTGCGCGCCGCCGCGCGCGCGTGCGGCATGGGGCTCGGTGTGCTGCACGACCTGGCCGTCGGCGTGGACCCGGAGGGCGCGGACGCCTGGGCGCTCGCCGACCTGCTGGCCACGGGGGTGTCGATCGGCGCCCCACCGGACGACTTCACCCCGCGCGGCCAGAACTGGGGCCTCCCGCCCTGGCGCCCGGACCGGCTGGCGGCGACCGGTTACGGCGCGGTCCGGGACATGCTGCGCGCCGTGCTCGCCCACGCCGACGGGCTGCGTATCGACCACGTCGCCGGGCTCTGGCGGCTCTGGTGGGTGCCGCCGGGCGACTCGCCGGACCGGGGCACGTACGTGCACTCCGATGCCTCGGTGATGAGTGCGGTGCTCACCCTCGAGGCGCAGCGGGCCGGCGCGGTCGTGGTCGGCGAGGACCTGGGCACCGTCGAGCCCGAGGTGACCCGCGCGCTGGCCGACCAGGAGATGCTCGGCTGCGCGGTGGCCTGGTTCGCCCGCGACGAGTCCGCGCCCGGTACGCCGCTGCTGCCGCCGGCCCGGTGGCCGGAGCGCGCGGCGGCCAGCCTGTCCACCCACGACCTGCCGACGGCGGCCGGCTTCCTGCGCGGCGAGCACGTCCGGGTCCGCGCCGAGCTCGGGCTGCTGGACGACGTGCCCGCCGAGTGGGCGGCGGCGGCCAGGGAGCGGGCCGAGTGGCTGGCCCTGCTGCGCGCCGAGGGCCTCCTGCCGCCGACGGTGCCGGCAACAACCGGGTCCCGCACCGAGCCGGGACGGGAGCCGGACGAGGAACCGGATGAGCGGGCGATCATCCTGGCCATGCACCAGCTGCTCGCGCGCACGCCGTGCCGGCTGAAGCTGATCTCGCCATACGACGTGCTCGCCGAGCCCCGCCAGCCCAACCTGCCCGGCACGGTCAACGAGTACCCGAACTGGCGGCTCCCACTGCCGGCCACGCTCGACGAGCTGCGCGCCGACCCCAGGGTCGCCGACATCGTGCAAGCGTTCCGCGCCACCACCCTGTGAGCCCACTCACCTACCCGTGAAGGTGGCCTTGCCGGGGCCGTTCTCGATGAACGAGGCCATACCGGCGGCCCGGTCTTCGCTGGCGAACAGGCCGGCGAACAGCTCGGACTCGATGTCGAGGCCGGTGCGCAGGTCGGTGTCCAGGCCGCCGTCGATGGCCTTCTTGGCCGCCGCGTAGGCCAGCGCCGGGCCCTTCGCGAACTGCGACGCGTACGCGACCGCCCGGGTGTACACGTCGTCGGCCGGCACGATCTCGTCGACGAGCCCGATGGCCAGCGCCTCCTCGGCACCGACGAACCGCCCGGTGTAGATCAGGTCCTTGGCCCGGGAAGGGCCGACCAGCCGGGACAGCCGCTGCGTGCCGCCGCCACCCGGGAAGATGCCGAGCAGGATCTCCGGGAAGCCGAGCTTGACGTTGTCGCCCGCGATCCGCCGGTCCGCGCCGAGCACGACCTCCAGGCCGCCCCCGAGCGCGTAGCCCGTGACAGCCGCGACGGTCGGCTTCGTGATGGTGGAGATCGCACCCAGCCCCGCGGACAACCGCCGCGCCACCGGGGCCATGTCGGAGTACGACATCTTGGCCATCTCCTTGACGTCCGCGCCCGCCGCGAACGTTTTCTCGCCGCCGTAGACGACGACCGCGCGCACGTCCTCCCGCGCCGTCGCCTCGGCGGACACGACGAGCAGCTCCTCCTGCACCTGCCGGTTCAGCGCGTTCATCGGCGGCCGGTTCAGCCGGATGGTGCCCACACCGTTGTCGACCTCGAGGCTCACGAACTCAGTCATGCCATGGACCGTAGTCAACCGGGCACCGGGTCACCCGCCGAGTCACGCCCCGACGGGGTAACGACCGGACAGTTAGCGACCGGGCGACCGGCGCACCGCAGCGCCTCGCGCACCGACTCGGCGGGGTCGTTCTCGTGGTAGACCCGCTCGCTGGCCTCGATGCCGTCCAGGAACTCCTGGTAGAGCGCCGCGTAGCCGAGGTGGGCCAGTGGCGCGCCGATGGCCAGCGCACGCGCCGGGTCGGCGCCCGGCATCCACACCCGCCACGCCTCGACCCAGGCGCGCGCGGCGACCGCACGGCCGGCCTCGGGCAGGGACCCGCACAGCCGCAGCCCGTCCAGCACCGGGTTGCCCAGGTGGGCGTCGGCGAGGTCCAGCAGGACGGGCGGCCGGCCGGGCGGGCAGCGCCAGTTGCCGGGGTGGAGGTCGCCGTGCACGAGGGTGTCCGGCAGGCCGCACCTGTCCAGCGCGGCGAACCCGTCGAGCAGGTCGGTGGCGGCACGCGACTCGGCGGCGGTCAGCCCACCCGGCGCGCCGGGGACCAGCGGGCCGGCGAGCAGCGCGGCGACCCGGTCGCGCATGGCCGGCCCCCGCCCGTCCGACAGCTGGCCCGGCAGCCGTTCGTGGTGGCGGGCGAGCGTGGCCTGGGCGGCGACCCACCGACGGACCAGGGCGCGGACGCTGGCGTCGGTGGGGTCCCAGCCGTCGCTACCGGGCACGTCGGCCAGCAGGATCCGGCGCTCGCCGGCCGCCAGCACCGCCGGCACGAGACCCGGGTCGAGGCCACCGACCGCGCGGCCGCCCAGCCCAGCAGCTCGCGCAGGCCGCCCTCGGTGGCCCACGCCGAGCGCAGCGGGTCCGGCCGGGTCAACGCGGCGAGGTCCACCGGCCGCCGATCCAGCACACCGCCGTCCGCCGCACCGCCGTCCGCCGTACGGGCGAGGAGCGCATCGTCGGCGGGGCGGGCGCAGTCTGCCGCCCCCCGCCACCGGGTTTTGGCCGGTCAGAAGCCGGGCAGATGCCGCCCGGCCGGGGGCGCTACCTGACGCGGTGGCCGGCGCGCCAGACCGCCCAGGTGAGCGGGACGCCGGGCCGGTAGGCGAGGTGGGTGACCGAGGGCGCGTCGAGTACGTGCACGTCGGCGCGCGAGCCCGGCCGCAGCACGCCGACCGCGCCCGGCCCGGTCTCCCGCCGCAGCGCCCGGGCCCCACCCCAGGTCGCCGCCCGGACCGCCTCCGCCACGCTCAGC
>DATAYB010000738.1:0-6631 GCA_036272795.1 Pseudonocardia sp. | reverse complement strand
CCCGGCGGGCCAGGACACCAAGGACGCGCTGCTCGCGGCGGCCCGCGCGGAGTTCGCCGAGCACGGCTACCAGGGCGCCAGGGTGCGTTCCATCGCCACCACGGCCGGCGTCGACGCGGCGATGGTGAACCACTGGTTCGGTGGCAAGGACGGCCTGTTCGTGGCCGCCATGGACCTGCCGATCAACCCCGAGCAGCTGATCCAACGGGTCCTCGACGGGGAGCCCGGCGAGCTCGGCGAGCGGATCGTGCGCACGTTCCTCTCGGTGTGGGACACCACCGGCGGCGGGGCGTTCGTGGCCCTGCTGCGCAGCGTCGCCAACCACGAGCAGGCCGCCCGGATGATGCGCGAGTTCATCACCCAGGCGGTGTTCAGCAGGCTCGCGACGGCGGTCGGCCCGGACCGGTCGGACCTGCGGGCCGCGCTGTGCGGCTCCCAGGTGTTCGGCCTCGGCATGGCCCGCTACGTGGTCAAGCTCGAGCCGCTCGCCTCGGCCGACGTGGCAACCCTGGCCGCGATCATCGGCCCCAACCTGCAGCGCTACCTCACCGAACCCCTGCCCTGACCAGGCGCGTGTGGCACTGGTCGCCGTGCGAAGCGCGGGGCGGGGTTCAAAGCGCTGGGCCGGAGGCGGGCGCGAAGCTCAGGCGCGGGGCCGTGTACAAAGCGCAGGGCCAGGGCGCGAAGGTCGGGGCGGGGTTCGAAGCGATGGGCCGGGGCGCGAAGCGCGGGCGCTGAACTGGCGGCGGGTGCGGCCGGCCAAGCGAGTAGACCGCCGCCGGCGGTAGCGGCGGCGGCCGCACAGCGCGCCCAGCCCCACCCCCGTCCGACTTGTCGGGGGAATAGGACACGACAAGTCGCACTTGTCGTGTCAAATAACCACGACAAGTCGAACTGGGGTGGGGGTCGGCACTCCGTGCGGCCGTCCCCTGAGCCCCCGGGCGGTGCGCCACACACCGCATCACTGCGTCACACCGCATCACTGCGTCGCACCGGCCGCGCCGCCACTTCGCACACCGCGCCCACCTCGCACGGCGCACCCACTTCGCATACCGTGCGCCCACCTCGCACGGCGCACCCCCACTTCGCACAGTGTGCAGACCATGCGAAGTGACAGCGCGGGGTGCGAAGTGGGAACGTGCGGCCACGGGCACGGCAGGCGGGCGAACCGCGGTCCGCACAGACCGTGCCCCTCCAGCACAGACCGTGCACAGTCTGCGCTGTAGGTACACGGTCTGTGCAGGTCCGGCGTGCAGGTCGCGGAGATACCGTGCAGGTCGCGGGGATACGCGGAGTTGTCCTGCCGCGAGGTGTGCCTCGGGATGTGTTCCGTGAACGGCGGCCCGTCAGGCGTCGACCGGGGCGGTCGCCTCCTCGGTGAGCAGCAGGTCCGCGTCGAAGCAGGTGTGGTCCCCGGTGTGGCAGGCGGCGCCCTGCTGATCGACGACCAGCAGCACCGTGTCGCCGTCACAGTCCAGCCGCACCTCGTGCACCCGCTGCGTGTGCCCGGACGTCTCGCCCTTCACCCATAACCGCTGCCGGCTGCGGGAGAAGTACGTCCCGATCCGCGTGGACAGCGTGCGCTCGAGCGCCTCGTCGTTCATCCACGCGACCATCAGCACTTCGCCCGTGCCGCGCTGCTGGGCCACGGCGCAGACCAGCCCGTCGGCGTTGCGCTTGAGCCGCGCCGCGATCTGAGGGTCCAAACTCACGTCAGTCACTCCTTGCCCTCCGGTGTCCCCCGCCGGCCGGCCCCTGACTCCACCCGCTCGGCACCGTTGCGGTCAGTCCCGTTGCGGTCAGTCCCGTTGCGGTCAGAACCGTTGCGGTCAGTCCCGTTGCGGTCGGAACCGTGGTGACCGGCTTCGTTGTGGTCGGCCGGTTCGGTGTGGTCGGGTTCGGCGGGTTGGTCGGGTTCCGGCTCGATGATCGGTTTGTCGGTCTGCTCGGCGCCCGGCTGCTCGGCGTCGGACTCCTCCGCCGACTGCTCGCCGGCCGACTCCTCCGCCGACTGCTCGCCAGCCGGCTCGGTGACCTCGGCATCTCGCGCCGGATCCGACCCGGTGTCCGGCACAGTGTGCGCCCCGGGGGTCGAGGACTCGGCCGGTGGGACGTCGGTGGCCGGCTGGTCGGTGATGGGTGCCGGGGGTGGTTCGGGGGCCGGGTCGGCGGCGGGGTGGTCGGCGACCTGGTGGACGAGATCGGCGTTGCTCCTCGGCGCCGGCAGTGCGGCGTACGGCCCGCTCAGCGGCTCGTGCCCGACCTCGGTGTCCGTGGTCCCGGGCGCTGCGCCCCTGGACGCCGAGGGCCCGGCGGCATCGACCACGTCCTCGTCGACCACGTCCTCCTCGTCCTCGTCGTCGTACTGCTCGTGGGCGCTCAGCGCGAAGAACAGCACGAGCGCGCAGATGTGGGCCGCGGCCAGCAGCGCGGACCAGCCACGGATCAGCCACGGCCCACTGCGCAGCAGCACGAGCACGTGCACCAGGGCACCGAAGATGGCCAACCCCTGGGCGACCGGCCGGACGGCGTACCACCGCGTGACCAGGGCACCGGCGATGACCAGGTCGGCGGCCAGCAGCGCGAGCAGCAGCGTCAGCACCTCGATGCCGCCTGAGCCGAGCAGCCGGACCGCCTCGATCGCGGTGAACACCACCGCCCCGATGACCAGCGCCCCGGCGACCAGTCGCTCCCGGCCCAGCGCCGCCAGCCGGTTCACCGGACCTCCACCCGCTCCGCGCGCAGCGCCTCCTTGACCTCGCCGATCCGCAGCTGGCCGAAGTGGAACACGCTCGCCGCCAGCACCGCATCCGCGCCCGCACGCACAGCGGGGCCGAAGTGCGCCAGCTCGCCCGCGCCACCGCTCGCGATCACCGGCACGTCCACCACCGCGCGCACCGCGGAGATCATCGCCAGGTCGAAGCCGGCGCGGGTACCGTCGGCGTCCATCGAGTTGAGCAGGATCTCGCCGACGCCCAGGTGCTGGCCGCGCTCGGCCCACTCGACCGCGTCGATGCCCGTGCCCCGGCGGCCGCCGTGCGTGGTGACCTCCCAGCCGGACGGGGTCGGCGCGCCACCGGCCGGCACCCGCCGGGCGTCGACCGACAGCACGATGCACTGCGCGCCGAATCGGCGGCTGGCCTCACCGAGCAGCTCGGGGCGGGCGATCGCGGCGGTGTTGATGCTGACCTTGTCCGCACCGGCCCGCAGCAACCGGTCCACGTCCTCGGTGGCCCGGATACCGCCGCCGACGGTGAGCGGGATGAACACCTGCTCGGCCGTGCGCCGGACCACGTCCATCATGGTGGCCCGCTCCCCGGAGGACGCCGTCACGTCCAGGAACGTGAGCTCGTCGGCGCCCTCGGCGTCGTACACCCGCGCCATCTCGACCGGATCGCCCGCATCGACCAGGTCGGCGAAGTTGACGCCCTTCACCACCCGGCCGTTGTCCACGTCCAAGCAGGGGATCACTCGCACCGCAACCGCCACCCGGCCAGCCTAAGCGTCCGCTGATAGTGGCCTGATCCCGGTCCGCCCCGCTCCGCAGTACCCGCGTCGATCACCAGGACGTTATGGTGCGCCCGTGGACGAGATCGCTCGGCTGGCGGCCGGCGCATACCTGCTGGTGACGACGTTCCGACGGGATGGCCGGGCGGTGCCGACACCGGTGTGGGCCGCCCGGGACGGCGACAGCATGCTGGTCTGGTCGGCGGCCGACGCCGGCAAGGTCAAGCGCATCCGGAACGACGGCACGGTTCGGCTGGCCCCGTGCACCGTGCGCGGCGTCCCGACCGGGCCGGAGGTGGCCGGCCACGCCGAGCTGCTCGACGCCGCGGGCTCGGACCATGCCCGCCGGCTGATCGCGACCCGGTACGGGCTGATCGGCAGGGTCGTGATGCTCGGCAGCCGGCTGCGCCGGGGCCCCAGCGGCACGATCGGCATCCGCCTCACCGTGCCCGCCCAGAGCACCGAGAGCGCCGAGGGCACCGCCACCAGGATCGAGGCCGCCGACCCCGGTACGGCCCCCGAGACAGGCGAACCGACCGAGCGCGGCTGACCCTGTGAGCCCCGCCCCGGGTCAGCCGCCGCCGACCGGGACCGCCGACTCGCGGTGCACGCCGTTCCCGGACGAACCCACCGCCGAGGCGTTCGCACCTGGATCACCGGCGGGCCCCTGCTCGACCAGACCGGTCAGCCCGGCCGGCAGCGGGGTGCTGTGCAGCACGCCGAGCCGCTGGGTGGCCCTGGTCAGCGCGACGTACAGGTCGGCCGCCCCGGACCGGGACCCGTCCAGCAGCCGCCCCGGCTCGCAGAGCAGCACCGCGTCGAACTCCAGCCCCTTGGCGCCGTGCGGCGTGAGCACCGAGACCGGGCGGCCGAGGCCGTCGGTCAGCTCGGTGCGCAGCCGGGCCGGCAGCGGCGTGCCGGACGGGGCGATCACCGCCACGGTGCCCTCCCCTACCTGGCCGACCAGCTCGCGGGCGGCCTCGATCAGCGCCTCGGACAGCCCGGTCGCGGGGACCGCCCTGGCCCACGGCGGCACCCCGGTGCGGCGGACCGAGGTGGGCGGCACCAGCGCCGGGTCGACCTCGGCGAGCACGCTGGCCGCGATGTCCATGATGTCAGCCGGGGTGCGGTAGTTCACGGTCAGCTGCCGGTACGCCCAGCGGCCGGGTACATGCTGGTCGAGCACAGTCGCCCAGGACCGGACACCGGCCGGGGACTCGCGCTGGGCGAGGTCGCCGACGATGGTCATCGACTTGGTCGGGCAGCGCCGCATGAGCGCCCGCCAGTCCATCTCGGACAGCTCCTGCGCCTCGTCGACCACGACGTGCCCGTACGTCCAGTTCCGGTCGGCGGCGGCGCGCTCGGCCAGGCCACGCAGGTCCAGCTCGACCTGCCGTTCGGCGAGCTGGTCGGCCGCCATCAGGTCGACAGCGCGGAGCACCTCCTCGTCCGGGTCCTCCTCGGTGTCGAGGATCTCCAGCACGCCCTCCGCGTAGTCGAGCTCCTCGACGTTCTCCTCGACCTCGTCGTCCTCGTCGACGATGGGCGGCAGGTCGGTGCCGTCGGAGCCGACCATGTCCACGGCCTCGTCCAGCAGTGGCACGTCGGAGATCGTCCAGGCGTGGCCCTTGCGCCGGTAGAGCGCCGCGCGGTCGGCCTCGGACAGCGACGCCGCCGCGGTCTCCAACCGGTCCGGCGAGCTGAGCAGGTCGGCCAGCAGGCGCTGCGGCGTGAGCATCGGCCACAGCTGGTCCAGCTCCGAGGCCAGCGCTGAGCTGCCGGACAGCTCGGCGCGCACGTTCGCGGTCAGCGTCTCGGCCAGCCCGTCGTCCTCGGCCGGCTCGCCGAACTCCGCGCTGATCTGCGCGTCCATCGCGTCCGGTTGGTCCGAGCCGAGCCAGCCGGCGCCGATCGCGGCCACCGCGCGCAGGGTCAACGCCTCGATCACGTGGTGGTCGAACACCGCCCTGGCCTGGTTGTGCACCAGTCGGCTGGCCCTGGCGGCGTCCCGGGCGGCGCCCGCCACCTCGGTGTCCAGCCAGACCGTCACGTCGTCGAGCGGGATCTCCAGCGGCTCGTCGGGCAGCACCTGACGGTCCAGCACCGCGGCCTCGAGCACCGCGACCATCGCCTCGCTGCCCTTGATCCTGGCCGTCTCGGCGTTGTCCCGTACCGAGGTGCGCACGCCGGGCAGCAGCTCACCGGGCGTGGTGAACACGACGTCGGTCTCACCGAGCGCCGGCAGCACGCCGCTGACGTAGTCCAGGAAGCCGGGGTTGGGGCCGACGAGCAGCACGCCGCTGCGGGCCATCCGCTCCCGGTGGCTGTAGAGCAGGTAGGCCACCCGGTGCAGGGCCACGGCGGTCTTGCCGGTGCCCGGGCCGCCCTCGATGACGACGACCCCGGTGTCGCCGAGCCGGATGACCTCGTCCTGCGCGGCCTGGATCGTGGCCACGATGTCGCGCATGCCGTCGGTGCGGGCCGCGTTCACGGCGGCCAGCAGTGCCGCGTCCGAGCCGTCCCCGTCGTCGCGCGCATCGCCCGCGAACGACTCGTCGTGGTAATCCAGCAGCGTCCGGCCTCGGTTGCGGAAATGGCGGCGCAGTGAGATGCCCTCGGGGTTCGCGCCGGTCGCGGTATAGAACGGCCGGGCTATTGGCGCACGCCAGTCGGTGAGCAGCGCGCGGGACTCGTCGTCGGCGTCGGTGAGCCCGATCCGGCCGACGTGCAGGGGGCCGTCCCGCTCCGTGTCGATCCGGCCGAAGCACAGTCCGTTGTCAGCCACCCGCAGGCGCCTGCGGCGGTCCGCCCAGGTGTCGACGGTCGCGTCACGCAGCCAGCGGGACTCCGGCCCGGTCGCCGATGCGTCCGACATCGCGGCGTCCAGCGCCTTCGACACCCAGACCCGCTCGGCGTCCAACCGCGCGTACAACTGGGCCATATAGGCCTGTTCGGCGCGCAATTCCTGTTCGTGGTTCTTGTTGGACAAGAATTCCCCGCATCTGCTATAATGAGGTCCGATTTCGGTATTTCTTTATTGCTCGGTACAGCCTCATTGAATAGTAGCTGCCGAAATTCTATTTTTCACCTTGATGTTGGTCTGTCTTCTCAAGAGGCAGAGCTC
>DATAYB010000737.1:0-13982 GCA_036272795.1 Pseudonocardia sp. | reverse complement strand
CGCGGTCCGGCCGACAGCGTGACCGGCCGGCTGATCGAGCGGGAGTCCGCGTGACCGCGCCGCCGGCCGCCGCCCTACAGCCGGGCGCGCACCTCTCGCCAGCCGCCCGCGGAGCTGTCCCGAGCGCTGATGAAGCTCACCGGCAGCGGCCAGTGGATGCCCAGGTCCGGGTCGTCGAACCGAACCTGCAGGTCGTCGCCGGGGCTGTGCGCCGTGTCGATCCGGTAGCACACGTCGGCGAGCTCGGTGAGCGCCTGGAAGCCGTGCAGCAGCCCGGACGGTACGAACAGGTGGTCGAACGTCTCGTCGTCGAGCCGGAACGCCTCGTGCTCGCCGAACCGGGGCGACTCCGGCCGGGCGTCGACCAGCACGTCGTGCACAGCCCCGTGCGCACAGCGGACCAGCTTCGCCTCGCCCGCCCCGGCGCGGCCGTGCAGCCCGCGCACGGTGCCCCGGTGCGAACGGGACTGGCTGTCCTGCACGAACTCGGGCAGCCCGTGCTCGCGCGCCAGCGCCAGGTCGAAGGTGCGGGTGAACAGGCCGCGCTCGTCGCGGTGGGGCTCCGGCCGGAACACGACTACTCCGGGCAGCGCCGCTGGCAGGACCTGCACGGGGTCAGTCTGGCAGAGCGGCGGCCCCTGCGACCGACAGATTTCCGGGCGGCCCGATGCTGACCGCGCCGCGCTGCCGCTGCTGCGTGTCCGCACGGGGAGACCTCGTGCTGGATCTGGGCGAGCAGCCACCCTCGGAGTGCTTTCCCGCGCTCGCCGATCCCGCACCGGACCTGGTCGCGCCACTGCGGCTGTGGCTCTGCGCCGACTGCGGGCTCGCCCAGCTTGCCGACCGCGCGCGGCTGCCGGAGGAGCCGGTCGGCCTGGAGCCGGCCGCGCTCGCCGCCCAGCGTGCCGCCGCCCTCGACTGGCTCCTCGAGCGGGAGCTGGTGCCGCCGGGCGCCCGGGTCGCCGAGTTCGGCAGTCCGCACGGTGGCTCGTTCGCCGAGCTGCTGGCCGACCGGGGGATGGTCCTGGCCGGCCACGACTCGACGCCTGCGCTGTGTGGGCTGCTCGGGCGGCTCGGGCTCACCGCGATCGGCGCGCGCCGGTTCCCGCTGTACGGCGGCACGGTGTGCCTGGTCGCGGCGAGCGGTCCGGGCGCGGAGCCCTCCGCCGGCCGGGCGGCCGCGGAGCTGGGCGACGTGCTCACGCGCGAGCTGGCCGCCGGTGTGCTGGACGCCGACGCGCTGCGCGGGCTGCAGACGGCCGCCGCGCGCACCGCCGGCGAGCTCCGCGCGTTTGTGCTGGCCGAATGCGCGCGGGGTGCCCGGGTCTACGGCTACGGCGCGGCGTCGCGAGCGGTCGCGCTGCTCAACCTCGCCGGCCTGCACGACGGCGTACTGCTCGGGATCGCCGACGCCGCGCCCGCGAAACAGGGCAGCCGGATGCCGGGTACCCGGATCCCGGTGATCTCACCGGCCGAGCTCGTGGACCGGACACCGGACGTGGTGCTGGTGTTCGTGCCCGAGCTGTTGGCCCAGGCGCGTGCGGCGTTGCCGCGCATCGAGCTCGGCGGTGGGCGGTGGGTCGACGCGGCCGCTCCGGAGCTCGGCCGTCCGCACCGGACCGACGTCGTCGCGCCCCGCGCGGCGGCCTGCAACTGAGGGAGAACCGAGGCGATGAACCTGCTACCGCACAAGCTCCAGTCCGAGCAGGGTCCCGTGTGGATCTACAACCCGTTGCCGGAGGCGCTGCACCACTACGAGGAGGCGCTGTTCGACGTGCTGTCCGCCGCCGGCATCCAGGCCCGCTCGGCGGAGGCGCCGTCGGTCGAGGTGCTCGGGGCCTCGAAGTGGGGCCGGGCGCGGGCTGCGCTGGCCGAGCTGGGGGCGCACGCCCAGGGCAGCAGGGAGAACGGCCACCTGATCGTCTGCTGGCCGACCTACGGACTGCTCGAGCCCGCGCTCTGGCTGCCGACCTGGCGCGGCTCGAAGGTGTCGATCATCGTGCACGACCCGAGCCCGCTGCGTCGCCAGCTCGGCATGGGGCGGATCTCCGCCGCGCTCGGTGGCCGGGCCGCGCGTGCCCCCCACCTGCGGGTGGTCGCGCACTCCGAGGTGGCCGCGCAGCGGCTGCGGGCGATCGGTTGGGGTGAGCCCGCGCTGCTGCCGCATCCGCTGTTCCGCGCCAGGGCCCGCGCGCTGCCGGCGGCGGGGGAGCCGGGCACCGTGCTGGTCTGTGGCCAGTTCAAGCCGGCCCGCAACCTCGCGCTGCTCATCGAGCTCGGCCCGCTGCTGCGTGAGCGGGGCTACCGGACGGTGATCGCCGGGCGCGGCTGGCCGGGCGTGGCGGGCTGGGACGTGGTCGACGGCTTCCTCAGCGAGGCCGAGCTGGACCTGCGGATCGGCCGGGCCGCCGCCGTGCTCATCCCCTACAACCGCTTCTACCAGAGCGGCATCGCGGTGCGCGCGGTCGAGCTGGGTGTGCCGGTGGTTGGCCCCGACCACCCGTTCCTCGCCGGGCTGTTCGGGATGACCTGGCCCGGGCTGGTTGGCGGTGACGAGCCGGCCGACTGGGTGGCGGCGGTCGCCGAGGTGTCCGGCGAGGCCGACCGGATGGTGGTCGCCGCCGCCGACAGCCGCGACCGGTGTGAGCAGGCCTGGGCGGGTTACCTCGGCAACGTGGTGCTGCCTGCTGGCGGGCGCTGAGAAAAGGGGGCCGGTGGATCATCCACCGGCCCCCTCGGGCGCACCGACCGCTGGAGCCGGTGCGCCTCGCTCACACGTAGTTGGCCACCCAGCCGACCGCGAGGGCGCCGAGCGCAACCGCCAGCACCAGGCTCATCACCCGGTCCCGCAGCGGCCAGAGCAGCAGCATCGCGGAGGCACCGTCCAGTGCCGCGTAGGCACAGAGCAGCACGGTCAGGTCGAACCCCTGGCCCGTCGAGGACAGGATCGCCAGTGCCACCACCACGATGATCACGGTCATGGTGCGGGCCGTGGCGTGCGGCGCGAGGAACCGGTAGGACATCCGGGTCGCCACCGCCGACGCCGATGACGTAATGAGCCAGACCGCAATGATGACGGCCGGCGCGAACAGTTCCGGACGGATGATGTGGGTACCGCCGGCGAGAAGGACGCCGCCCGCCGCGACAACGACCACTACAATCCTGAGGAACCGCCGGGCGCCCTCCGGTGAGACAGTTTTCTGGTGGATCAGGAGCGGCATCGACGCGTTCACGAAAGTTGCCGAGACCGACCCGACGATCTTGTAGCCGATATTCAACAGGGTAACTGTTGACGGCGGCAGCAGGACGGCCAGTGACTGAAGGAATGTCTGGCCGATGAATTGCAGCGAAGCCAGGCTGAGAAACCAGAACGGACCGCCCGGCGACGACGACTGCTCGGGTGCCGACTCCAGCACCGTGTCGCCGATCCGCAGCCGCCGCTGCACGGCGAGCAGGGCCAGGTTCCCGACCACCAGCGCGCCGGTCATCACCGTCATGGCGAGGGCTGGCGCCGACCACGGGTAGATCAGTACGACTAGCGCGAGCACGTTGGCAGGCAGTGCCACCCCGGAGATCCAGAACGCGTTGCCGGATGCCTCGGCGGCCACTGCGCGGTACCACAACAGAGCTTGGACCAGCGAGTTCGCCGCGCTCAGCAGTGCGACGCCGAGCAGGCCGACCCCGAGCCGGCCGTGCCACGCGAGCCAGGCGGAGCCGCCTGCTACGAACACCACGCTGAGCATCGGCGTGACCCATCTGACCCTGGCCAGCCCGCGCCGCGACATCTTGTGCCGGTTCAGCAGGGCCGGGTACATCATGCCGACGACGATGCACGAGATCGGCACCATGCCGAGGTTGAAGAGATAGAAGTAGGCGTCGGTCGCCTCGTTCGTTCCGGCTCGCAATATTATCAGTACGAGCTGGCCTAGTCCGACTAATTGTGAGGCCAGTGATATAGCGGGCGCGCGGAGCGCGATCCGGGACGTCACGGCAGACCGGGTGATGGTTTGTCTCGTAAAAATTGACGAACCTCCGAATCGTCGCTCCAGTGGCATTGGCGTCGCCGTTGAAGATAGTAAGGTATGCGACGTGCCTGAACCGATAGTGAGTGTGGTGCTGCCCACTCATAATAGGCCGGTATGGCTCGCGGAAGCTATACGAAGTGTTCTTGCCGGCGATTTCACCGACTTCGAGGTGGTGGTCTCCAACAACGGCGTGCCGGCACACACCCGCGAGCTGGCGAACAGCATCACCGACCCCCGCGTGCGCTGGCTCGAGCAGGAGCCGGCCACCGGGATGCTCAGCAACTTCGTCGCGGCCCTCGGTGCGGCGCGCGGCCGGTACGTGGCCGTGCTGCACGACGACGACCGGTGGGCCCCGGGGCTGCTCTCCGCCCTGGTGCCGCCGTTGGAGCGCCGCCAGGACGCGGTGCTCAGCTTCGTCGACCACTACATGGTGGACGCCGAGGGACGGGTGGAGCCGGGGCCGACCGAGCGCAGCTCCCGCCAATGGGGCCGGACCGGCCTCACCCCCGGCTACCACCAGCCGTTCTTCGAGCTGGCCGCCCGGCAGACGGTGGCGATTACCGGGTGCGTGTTCCGGCGTGGCGCGCTGCCGCTGACACTGCTGCCGCCCAGCGTCGGCTCGTTCTACGACATCTGGCTCTGCTACCAGCTGGCGTGCACCGGCGGCGCGGCCTACTACCACGATGAGCGGTTGCTCTACTACCGCCGCCACCTCGGCGCGGCGAGCTCGGCGCGCGGGTTGGAACCGGCCCGCAGCGCCATCGCCGGCCGGCTGCGGATGCTCGACGACCTGCGCATGCGTGCCTACACCGGCGTGCTGCGGGAACGGCTGGCCCGCGACCACCTGACGGCCGGCGCCGAGCTCCTGCGGCGCGGGGCCCGGCGGCGGGCCAGGGCACACCTGGCGACCTCGGCCCGGATGCACCCGAGCTGGAAGGCGGCGGCCGGGCTCGCCGCCACCTGGCTGGCCCCGACCGCACTACTCGATCGGCTCTAGGAGTGCCCACCGCATGACGCGGGTGACAAACAAGGAGTACGGGTGCGAACACTGCGCGTAGTCCCCGAGGTGCGAAGTTCCGACTTCGAGCGGTCCCGGCCTTCGCCGGACCGCACGGTGATCTTCACATCCCGGATCCCCGACCTGGACGAGGCCTCGGTGTGGCCGACCTCCCGCCAGGTCCCCCGCTCGACCGCCTGGACCTGGGCCTTCCGGGGCAGCTGGGCCGTGGTCGAGCTGCCGGAACCGCTGTGGCTGCGGGCCCTCCCGCTGACCGTGTCCGTCGGGCTCGCGGTCCGGTTCGTCGACCTGCTGCGCAGGCGCCGTACGCGGGTGGTCACCTACGCGATGGAGAACAACGACCCGAAGGCGCTGCTGCGCGGCATCCCGCGCCCGCTGCACCCGGCGGTCTTCGGGGTGCTGCGCTTTCTCGGTGAGCTGATCTACGACCGGATCGCGTTCGCCAGTACGGCGGCAAGCGAGTGCTACCGCGAGTCGCGGGTGCTGCCGACCCGGTGCGCCACCGAGCTGTTCGAGGACCTGCCCGAGGCGTGCCGCGAACACACCCACCAGGAACGGGCGCAGCGGATGTCGTTCATCGGCGCGCTGGAACCGCGCAAGGGACTGCCCGACCTGTTGACCGCCTGGCGGGAGTCGGGCCTGGCCTCCGCCGGCTGGGAGCTGGTGGTCGCCGGCACGGGGCCGATGGTCGAGCAGGTGGCCGAGGCCGCCGAGGCGGACCCCTCGATCGTCGCGCTCGGCCGGATCGACCGGGCGGACGTGCACAAGCTGCTCTCGACCACCGCGGTCGTGGTGCTGCCGTCCCGGCGGGAGGGCCGGTGGCGCGAGCAGATCGGGCTGTCGATCGTCGAGGGGTTGGCGCACGGCTGCCACGTCGTCGCCACCCCCGACACGGGCTTGGTCGACTGGCTGCACCGCAACGGGCACACCACGTTGCCGGACAGCTTCAGCACCGCCGACCTCGGGCGGGCGCTCCGGGAAGCCGCCCACACGCGGCTCAGCCCGGAGTCGGTGTGGGACTCACTGCCGCCGGTGGGGGGCCGGTTGGCGGCGGAGGACTGGATGTGTGACGAAACGCTGGTACGAGTGGGGGACGTCTGATGCGCATTCACATTTTGGGTACGCGGGGTTTTCCGAGCACCTACGGGGGCTTCGAGACGCTGATCCGGCACCTGGCGCCGGACCTGGTCCGCCGGGGCCACGAGGTGACCGTGTTCGACCGGGAGCCGGCCAGCTCGGCGGGGGGCCGGGTCCGGATGATCGACGGGGTGCGGGTCTACTCCAGCCCCGGGCTGAATGGCACCACGTCGTCCACCCTGAGCCACGGCCTGACCAGCAGCGTGATCACCGCGAGGGAGAAGCCGCACGTCGCGCTCGTGATGAACGTGGCGAACGGCTTCTTCCTGCCGGCGCTGCGTGCCAGGAACGTGCCGGTGGTGCTGAACGTCGACGGCATCGAGTGGGAGCGCGACAAGTGGAGCCCGCTGGGTAAGCGGGTGTTCAAGACCGCCGCCAAGGCCACCGCGCGCTGGGCTGACTACCTGATCGCGGACTCCGAGGCGATCTCCGCGCGCTGGCTCACCGAGTTCGACCGCGAGAGCGTGTTCGTGCCCTACGGCGGTGACCTGCCCGGCGGCCCGCCCGGCACCGAGCGCGTCGAGCAGCTCGGCCTGACCCCCGGCGGCTACGTGCTGATCGTGGCGAGGCTGGTACCGGAGAACAACGTCGCCACGATGCTGGACGCGGCCAAGCGCACCGGCGCGCCGGTGGTCGTCGTCGGCTCGGCGGGCGGCAACGAGCTCGAGCAGCAGATCCGGGCCGAGCACAACCCGCCCCGGGTGCACGCCCTCGGCCACGTGTCCGACCAGGAGCTGCTGTCCGCGCTGTGGGCGCACTGCGGCGTCTACCTGCACGGGCACTCGGTCGGCGGGACCAACCCGGCACTGGTGCAGGCGATGGGCCTCGGCGCCCCGGTGCTCGCGCTGCACACCCAGTTCAACCGCGAGGTGCTGGCCAGCGAGGACATGGTCGTGCCACTGGACCCCGAGGTGATCGCCCGGCGCGCGGTCGCGCTGCTGCGCTCGCCCCGGCTGCGGGCCGACGCGGCCAACTGGGGGCGCCGGCGCGTCGCCGAGGTCTACAACTGGAGCGCCGTGTGTGAGGGCTACGAGACGGTGCTGCTCAAGGCGGCGCGGAGCGAGCCGGCGGTCGAGGCCAACCGCTGATCGCGGGCAACCTCTCGGTACAGGCGGCCAGGCAGGGGTAGTGGCGGGGTCGACCTCCCCAACTAGGGCAGCGGCGGCGGGGGGCACCCGTCGCGCTGGCCGGCGAGGCGGCGCAGCGCGCCCGCCACGTCCACCCGGCCCGCCCCGGTCAGCACCGTGAAGGTGGAGCCGACGTCCGTGCGCCGGGCGCTGACCCAGGTGCTGGCCTGCTCGATGGTCTGCGGGTCGCCGACCTTGAGCCGGCCGTCCGCGCGCTGCAGGATCAGGTTGTCGGTGCAGTGGAGGCCCGGGGTCGGCGCGCTGGAGTAGCGGTAGGCCACGCTCGCGTCGTAGAAGGTGTTGTTGCGCACCGTGATGTCGGCGGGCAGCTCCCAGCCGTAGGTGAGCAGGTGCACCGACCGGCCAGGGTCCGGCCGCACCGGCTGCGACCAGACGTAGCCGGCGTACAGGCAGGTGTTGCATTCGACCAGGCAGTTCACGAAGCCCTTGCCCGGGCCCGGTGTGCCGGCCGACCAGAACTCGAGGGACTGGTTGCACGAGTAAACGAGGTTGTTGCGGAAGGTCAGGTTCCGCCAGCTCCCGGTCTGCGAGGTGGGGCCGCCCTGTGCGGTCAGCGCGACGTCATAGATGTCGTGCAGGACGTTGCGCTCGACGCGGATGTCCGCCGAGTCGATCCAGGCCTCCACGCCGTTGCCGTAGCGGGTGGTGTCCTTGAGTACGGCGCCGCCCAGCTCCGCCAGCTCGTTGTCCTCGATCAGCACCCGGCTCACCGCGCCCTGGATGCCGTGCCCGCCGCCGCCCTCCAGTCGCAGGCCGGCGATGTGCACCGAGTGGCCGAGCGCGATGCAGTGCCCGTCGCAGGCGGCCCGCACGTCCTTGGCCAGCGCCGTCGGGTTCGCGCTCGACCACACCCGCAGCGCGTTCGCAGTGCACTGGAAGTCCCACTGCGCGCGCAGGTCCTCCGGCCGCCAGACCCGCCGGCCGTGCACCACACCGTCGATGCGCAGGAAGCCGATGTTGTCCGCGCCGCCCTGGGCGCCGTCGTAACCGCGCTCCGGGCCGGCGTCGGGGCGCGGGGTGAGGTCGGCGGTCCAGACGTTCTGGCCGGTGCGCCGCCAGCCGGCCGGGTCGTTGAGCAGCGTGTAGCTACTGAGTACCGGCCGCCGACCCGCACCCGAGCCCGGGTACGCGCCGAACGTGAGCAGGCCGCCCGTCTTCGGCCGCCCGCCGGGGACGCGGAGCTTGCCGAAGAAGGTCCGGCCGCGCTCGAACAGCACACTGTCGAAGGTGCCGACCCCGCCGCTGGCTAGCTGCGCGTTGACGTGGCTGATCGTCCGCCACGGGGTGCTCTCGCTCAGCCCGGTGGCCCGGTCGTCGCCGTTCGCGGAGACGTAGAAGGTCCGACCGGCCAGCCCGGGCGGCACGGTGAAGGGATCGGGGTCCGCGGTGTCGCCCCCGGCGGGGGCCGACGAGCAGCCGGCCAGGATCGGCGCCGGGGCCAGCGCGAGGAGCGTGAGCAGCTGACGTCGTCGCAGGGCCGGCCCGTTCGTCACCGAGCTGTTCCCCCTCACTCCCGGTTACTCCGAGCACCGAGCTTAACCAGTGACCTGACCGTGGCGGGATGATCGAACACTCCATGATCACCGCGCGCCGCGCGCGCCGCGCGCGCCACGGAGGCCTGAGATGCGGAATACTGCCGTGTGCCTTTCTGGGCAGTGGTCCTGCTGACGGTGCTCGGTTGGACGGTCCTGGCGGTGCTGGTGGGTCTCGGGCTCGGGGCGGTCATCCGGCGCCGGGACCGACAACGGGTCCATGAGGCGCGCCAGGAGCCGCCGTCGCCGCGCAGCCCGGCCCCGCCGATCGAGCCGGGCTCCGAGAACTAGGGGTTCCGCGCGGGCAGGGGCACCCACCCGCCGCCCTCGCTGTTATTTAGGGGGAAAGGCATGGATAGGGGCCCCGGCGCGTCGTCAACATTGGCGGTCTGATATTTCCGCAACGGAATACTTCGTCGATCTGACCGTGCGTATTCGCCGGTAGGGGCCCCGTACCCCGGTCGAGGACACTCTTACCCCAGGTGTTGAACCTTACAGCCACTCGTTTGGATCGTTTCTTGATTGATCGATGACACCATTGCTACTCTCGGGCGAGCGAAGCTACACCCGAAAGGGGTAACTGGCCGGGTCGGCTCGGGGGAGTCGTGGGCACTCGGATCGAATGGTCGCTGCGGTCCGGGCGCGAGGGGACACGGGGGAGTTGCACATGCGCTCGCTGCCGCTTAATGGCGCCGCAATGCTGGTAGGAAGGTCCGCACCGCGTGGTGTGGGCCCGCAAATTGCACGAGAAATCGTCGTCGCCGTCGGTGCAATTGCAGTAGTGATGGTCGTGACTCGGTTGGCCGCCGTGCTGGAGGCCATTTCGATCGACCACGCCGCACTGCTGCTGTCGGTGACCGCTTCGGCGTTCGCCGCGATGGCGGCCATCCTGGCCGCGCTGGCGGGTCGCCTGACACGCGACCACCAGTTGACCTGGTTGAGCTCGACACTTGTCTTCTACAGCGTTGTAGATGTGCCCGCGACGACCACGAGCTGGCTGGCCGCGCCGGTCAACCCGGTGGTCAACGCGTCCCGGGTCGCGGCCTGCGCGGTCGCCGTCGGCCTGCTCTGTGCCTCGTTGCGGCCGCCGGTCAAACGTTGGCCGAGCGGACGCTGGGCCGGCGCGGTGATCGGCCTGCTGCTGACCCTGGCGACGGGCTGGGCCGCCCAGTTCGACGCTGAGACCGCGCAGCTGGTGAGCTCGTCGGTACCGCTGCGGCTGTCACTGTCGGTGATCGGTGTGGTGGCCGGTGGCTGGCTCGCGGTGCTCGGCTGGCGGCGCGGAGGTACCGCGCTGGGCAGGGTGGGCCTCGGCTTCACCGTGATGGGGCTGGCCCACCTGGATCGGCTGGCCGCCGACATCGGCTGGTACGCCGACCCGGGCCTGACCTTCGGCACCGTCCGGCTGCTCGGAGTGGTGCTGGTGCTGATCGGCATGACCCAGCTCGCCTACGGCATGTTGCGGGCGGTCGACGAGCGGCACTCCGACCACGAGGAACAGCTGCGCCTTGCGCAGCAGAACCTCGACCGGTTCGCCGAGCGGGACCATGAGCTGCGCAACGGGCTGGCCGGGCTGGCCGGCGCCACCGACGCGCTGGCCGTGCTGCCCATCGAGGAGAAGGACGCGCTGCGCTCCGCTGTCGCGTCCGAACTGGCGAGGCTGGGCGCGCTGCTGGGCGGTGCGAGCCTTCCTTCCGAGCACGTCGAGGCCTACCGGGTCCGCCAGGTGCTGCGTGACGTCGTGCTGCTCTGGCGCACCACCGGCATGGAGATCCGGCTGGATGCGGATCCGGGGCTGTGGGCGAAGGGCATCCCGGACACCCTGGCGCAGGTGGTCACCAACGTGGTCGCCAACTGCGCCAGGCACGCCGCCGGCAGCCCGGTGCGGGTGCAGGCGTTCCGCTGCGGCACCTCGGTACGGGTCCGGATCTCCGACTGCGGGCCGGGCCTCGGCTCGGGCTCCGGCATCACCTCTGAGAACGTCGTGTTCGACCGGCGGGTCCGCGACCGCGCCGCCGGCGGCGAGGGCCTCGGCCTCTACATCTGCCGGAAGCTGCTCGCCGCGGACGGCGGCACGATCCGGATGTTGCCCGCCCAGCCGGGTCGGCCCGGCTGCACGGTCGTGGTCGAGCTGCCCGCGGGTGGTCTGGTGTTGCGGCGGCCCGCGCAGTCGGCCGTCACCAGTGGCGTCTGAGATGAGCCACGCCCACGCCGTCCCCGGCGGCATCGCCAGGGGGTACCCGATCCTGGTCATCGACGACCACGAGCTGTTCAGCACGACGCTGCGGATGGCGCTGTGCGGTCAGGGCTTCGACGCCCACCAGCTCCCGGTGACCAGCATCGCCCACCTGCGGATGCGGATCAGCAAGCTCCGGCCCGGCCTTGCGGTGCTCGACCTGGACCTCGGGCAGGACCCGGACGGCCGGTGGATGAACGGCGTCGAGCTGGTCGAGGTGCTGTGCGCCAACGGCTGGAAGGTGCTGGTGGTCAGTGGCAGCGTGGACACCCCGGGGGTGGCCGCCGCGATCGCGGCGGGCGCGCTCGGCTCGGTGGCCAAGTCCGCCTCGTTCCACGGTCTGCTCGACGTGGTGCTGACCGCCGCGTCCGGCGAGCAGGTGATGACCGAGGCGGAGCACCAGGACTGGCTGTCCCGCCACGCCAGCTTCCAGGCGCGCGAGCGTGAGCTGTCCCGGCGGCTCGGCCGGCTGAGCACGCGGGAGCGCGAGGTGCTGCTGCTGCTGGCGAAGGGGCAGCGCGCGGCGGAGATCGCCGAGTTCTTCGTGGTGTCGATGACGACCGTGCGCACACACATCCGGTCCATGCTGGCCAAGCTCGAGGTCAACTCTCAGCTCGAGGCGGTCGCCCTGGTTCGGGAGGTGCCGCAATGGTAGATCTTGGACGTGACTGAGCCGCACGAGCTGACCGCGTTGGAACAGGCCGCCGCCCTCCGTGGGGGTGAGCTCGGCGCGGTGGAGCTGGTGGAGCACGCGCTGCGCCGGGTCGAGCGGTGGGACCCGGTGCTGGCCGCGTTCGTCACGGTCACCCCGGAACGGGCGCTGGACGCGGCACGTGCGGCGGAGAAGCTGCTGGCTGGTCGTACCGGTGACTCGCCGGGGGAGCTGCCGGCCCTGCTCGGCGTGCCCACGGCGATCAAGGACCTCGCCGTCACCGCCGGCGTGCGCACGACGTTCGGCTCCCCGGTCTTCGCCGACTACGTGTCGGACGTGGACGACGACTCCGCCCGGCTGCTCGCCGCCGCCGGCACGATCAGCCTCGGCAAGACCGCCGTGCCGGAGTTCGGGCTGCCGCCCTACACCGAGCCCGCCGGGCGGCCGCCGACCGTGACGCCATGGGATGTGAGCCGCCTGGCGGGTGGCTCGTCCGGTGGGGCGGGCGCGGCGGTGGCCGGCGGGCTGATCCCGTTCGCGCACGGCACCGACGGCGGTGGCTCGATCCGCATCCCGGCCTCGGTGTGCGGTCTCGTCGGGCTGAAGACGAGCCGGGGCCTGGTGTCACGGGGTCCGACCGGGGGTGACCCGCTGGGGCTCTCGGTGTCCGGTCCGCTGGCGCGCACGGTGACCGACGCCGCCGCGCTGCTGGACGCGCTCGCCGTGCCGGTCCCTGGTGAGCCGTTCACGCGGCCGGTCAGCGGTGCCGAGTCGTTCCTGGCCGCCGCCCGGCGGGCCGCGCCGGGGCGGCTGCGGATCGGCCGCTACTGGCGGCCGATGCTGTCCGAACTCACCGTGGACCCGGCCTGCCTGGCCGCATACGAGCGGGCGAGCGGGCTGCTGGCCGAGCTCGGCCACGAGGTGGTGGACGTCGACCCGGGGTTCGACCCGGAGTTCGTCGAGGTGTTCGAGACGCTCTGGGCGGTGCTCGCTCATGGCCACCCGGTGCCCCCCACGCTCGAGCCCACCCTGCAGCCGCTGACGCGGTGGTGGCGGGAACGGGGCGCGGCGGTCAGTGGCCCGGAGTTCATGGTGGCGGCCCAGGCGGCGCAGAACCTGTCCCGGCGGGTGATCAAGGGGCACCTGCGGGTGGACGTCACGCTCACGCCGACGCTGGCGCAGCTGCCGCGCCCGGTCGGCTGGTTCACCGCCGGCGGCGACCCGGCTGAGGACTACGCGCGGCAGCAGGCGTTCACCCCGTACACGGCGATCTACAACATCACCGGCCAGCCCGCGCTGAACCTGCCGCTCGGCTGGACGGACCCGACGCCCGACCAGCCCGTCCTGCCGGTCGGGGTGCAGCTGGTCGGCGCGCCCGGCACGGACCGCCTGCTGCTCGAGCTGGGCGCGCAGCTGGAGGCCGCCGCCCCCTGGGCCACCCGCCGCCCCCCGACCTGGTAACCCGGCCCCGCCGAGCACATCCTCAGGGCTGCGGATGTTCCGGGAGCCGCCCGGCGGCAGACTTGCCGTGTGATCGGTGGGCGATGGGGCGGTGCCGCCTCATGAGTGTGAGTAAGCAACCGGGGCCCCACTTCGGGGTCGGTGCCACATGGGGCATGTACGGGGCGACAGCGGTCTGTTGGGCGGTCGCGGCGTGGGATCTGATGCGTGCCTACCTGCGGGAAGCTCGCCCCGGCGAACCCCGCCCGGCACGTATCGGCCTCCTCGCGCGCCTGCTCTACGCACCCGGAGCACGCCCCCGGCGGCCGGACCACGTAGCCCCGCCACGACCGGTGGGCGTCGTGCCGGCCCAGCGGACCTCGTAGGCGTCACCGGCCAGCGGTGAGGTAAACCGCTATGGGGCTGGCAGCACGATCCGGGTGAGCAGGGCGCGGTGGTCGCTGCCGGGCAGGTCCAGGACGTCTACCGAGGCGGCCACCGGACCGCCGCTGGTGAACACGTGGTCGATCTGCACGCCGAGCCAGCGTGGCCACGCGGTCGGCCACGTGGACACCAGCCCTTTGCCCCGCTGCGCCGCCGCGTCGGTACAGCCGGCGGTGGCGGCGCGCAGCGGTGCGTGGTCGAGGGTGGCGTTGAGGTCGCCGACGACGAGGTGCGGGCCGAAGCCCTCGGTGCACCACTGCCGCAGGTTGCCCAGCTCGGCGGCCCAGCCGGCGAGGTCGCGCACGGGCGCCGCGGTGTGCACCGCCACCACCGTGAGGTCGCCGAGCCCG
>DATAYB010000736.1:0-4716 GCA_036272795.1 Pseudonocardia sp. | reverse complement strand
AGCATCGCTCCGGTACCTCTCAGGAGTCCGGGATCGCTACCGGGTCAGGCCGTCCAGGATGATCGTGGCCACGCTGTCGGCGTACTCGTCCACCCGCTCCGGGGCGAGCGCTTCCGCCGAGAAGAGCGCCCGGGCCCTCGCGTCGTTGCTGTACATCGCGCCGGCGCCGGAGGTGATCAGGAAGTAGATCGCCGCCCGTGACACGTCCTTGAGCCGGCCGGCGGCCACCAGCTGCCCGACGATCGGCGAGGTGTGCTCGATGGTCGGCCTGACGTAGTTGTCGAGCAGGTAGTCGAGCCGCTCGGTGGGCTGGCCGCCCTCGGCGTTGGCGATGCGGACCAGGTCCGGGTGGCGCGCGTTGAACGCCACGAAGGTCCGGATGAACGCGCGCAGCCGCGCCAGCGGGTCGGCCCGGTCGTCGTCGGCGTGCGCCAGCCGCTCGACCAGCCCGCCGAAGCCCCAGTCCACGGCCGCGTACCAGATCGCCTCCTTGGAGCCGAAGCGCTGGTGCAGCAAGTTGTGGCTGACCCCGAGCTCGCGGTTCAGGGTGCGCACCGAGACGCCCTGGTAGCCGTGGATAGCGAAGGCGTGCAGCGCGGCGGCGAGCACGTCGTCGGCCGGCGCGGGGCCGGCGTCCTTGCGCGGCCGACCCCGGGGGCGCCCGGCGGCGGTGGTGGTCACCGGCTCAGGTTAGGCCGCGGAGAAATTATTGACAGTCGACAATTTTAATCTAACCTCGAAGGCATGACCACCACACGGCCGCCCGTCGGGGCGAGGGCACCCGAGGTGCCGAGCTCGTTCCGCTACTTCGTCAACCGAGGCAGTGCCCGGAGCCGCCAGGTGCTGGGGATCTTCGGGCGTTTCGTGGCCGGCCCGCTCGCCCTGCCCGACGACGTGGCCACGGAACTGGGGCGTGACCGGGCCATGGCGGACGTGCTGTCCGATGCGTTCATCGACGCCGCGTTCGACGGTGGCTACGTGCACGACGTCCGCCGTCTGGTCGAGCGGGCGCTCAGTGACGGCATCGGGAGCCTGCCGGACGCCCCACCCGAGCTGGTCGCGCTGTTCGGGCACCTGGACACCGAGCCGGACTGGCTGGACTGGGACCGCGTCGAGCGGGGCGCGGCCGTGCTGCGCCGCTACGGGGTCGACGCGTTCTACTACTGGGGCCTCATCTCGCTGGAGGGCTACCGCACCGAGATGATCCACAAACCGCTCGTGCTGACCGGTACCTACACCGGCGGCTCGGCGTTCGGTCGGTACCTCGAGACCTGCCGGTTCTGGCTGGACGTCTCGGAGCCCGGCGCGCTGCGGGCCGGGGGCGCCGGGCGGAGGTCGGCGGTCACGGTCCGGGTGATGCACTCGATGATCCGGCGCAAGGTCGGCCGGCACCCGGAGTGGGACGCCGCCCGGCTGGGGCCGCCGCTCAGCCAGAACTCGCAGCTCGGGCCGATCGTGCTCTCGTTCCTGCTCAACCAGCACGCCAAGCTCATCGGCTACTGGCCCAGCGACGCCGAGATCCTCGACCACATGCACCTGTGGCGCTACATCGGCCACCTGATGGGCATCGAGCCGGCGTTCTTCCCGGACACCATCGAGGACTGGTGGCGGGTGTCGTACCTCATGCTGACCATGGACGACCCCGCCGACGGTCCGGACAGCCGCCGGCTGGCGCAGTCGTTCATCGCCGCTTTCGGGCCGACCGACGCCGACTCCCGCGCCGACCGCGGACGCAAGGCCGCCGAGCAGCGCCTCGTCCTGGACTGGACGCGGTTCTTCCTCACCGAGGAGACGTTCACCGCCAACGAGCTGCCGCTCCCGCCGTCATGGCGCCGGCTGCGCCCGCTCGCCCGGCTGGCCCCGAACCTGCGCGACGAGCTCGGCCGCCGCCTGCTGCCCGGCTACGCGCAGCGGCTGGACCAGCGCAAACGCGCCTACCGCGCGGCCTGGCTCGAACAGCACACCGCCGGCCGCAAAGCGCGCTTCAGCCCCGTGGAAACGCTCGCGAGGTGACCCTGCCGATCCTGTGAGTGGTATTGGTCGCTAATAGCGACCAATACCACTCACAGGTCTACGACCTACGAGTGCGCGATCTCAGCCCAGCCCTCGACGTCCTCGGGGCGGCGCGGGCCGGGGCCGATGTACTGGGCGGACGGGCGGACCAGCTTGTTCTCGCGCTTCTGCTCCATGATGTGCGCCGACCAGCCGGCGGTGCGGGCGCTGGTGAACATGGCGGGCATCATGTGCGGCGGTACCTCGGCGAAGTCCAGGATGACGGCCGCCCAGAACTCCACGTTGGTCTCGATGGGATGGTCGGGGCGGCGCTCCCGCAGCTGCTTGAGGGCGGCCTGCTCGAGCGCGACGGCGACCTCGTAGCGGGGTGCCTTGAGCTCCTCGCAGGTGCGCCGCAGCACGCGGGCGCGCGGGTCCTCGGCCCGGTAGACCCGGTGGCCGAAGCCCATCAGCTTCTCCTTGCGGTCGAGGATGCCCTTGACAAGGCCGTCCGCGTCCCCGCTCTTCTCGACGTCGGCGATCATCGGCAGCACCCGCGCCGGCGCGCCGCCGTGCAGCGGTCCGGACATCGCACCGATCGCCCCGGACAGCGACGCCGCGACGTCCGCCCCGGTGGAGGCGATCACCCGGGCGGTGAAGGTCGAGGCGTTCATGCCGTGCTCGGCGGCCGACACCCAGTACGCGTCGATGGCCTTGACGTGGTCGGGGTCGGGCTCGCCGCGCCACCGCACCATGAACCGCTCGGTGATGGTGGTGGCCTGGTCGATCCGTTTCTGCGGGATCGCGGCCACGCCGATGCCGCGCGCGGACTGCGCTACGTAGGACAGTGCCATCACGGAGGCGCGGGCCAGCTGGTCGCGGGCCTCCTCCTCGTTGATGTCCAGGATCGGGCGGTAGCCCCAGTACGGGGCGAGCATGGCGAGCGCGGCCTGCACGTCGACCCGGACGTCACCGGTGTGCACCGGGATCGGGAACGGCTCGGCGGGCGGCAGGCCGGGGCCGAAGCGGCCGTCGACCAGCAACGCCCACACGTTCCCGAAGGTGACATGGCCGACCAGGTCCTCGATGTTGACGCCTCGGTAACGGAGCGCGCCGCCGTCCTTGTCGGGCTCGGCGATCTGGGTGCGGAAGGCCACGTGGCCCTCCAACCCCGACTTGAACCCGGGTGGCGGAGGCGGTACCTCCGAGCTCGGGGTTGGTGCGTTCGGCGTGGTCCCGCTCGTGGCGGAGGCAACGCTGGCAGCTGTGGACACGGGTCCTCCTCGTCAGTTCCCAACACCGCTGTGGGAAACCGCTGTGCGCAGCAGCCTTGCAGGTCAGCGCGGGAGCCATGGCGCACGTCACACGGTTGGGGCAACCATGCTCCTGCCGGGGTCGGCCCGCAACGCCGAGTGTTAGGGATCACTAACGCCCATGTTTGGGATACTTATCGCGTCATCGTCTGGCCAGGTCAGCGTGCATGAGGTAGACGTTGTAAGGCCCCCACTGGGACATCGTGAAGTAGATGTCGTCGCCATCCAGGGCGCCCGGATGCAGGTAGCCGCCGTACAGCGCGGGGTACTCCGAGCCGGCCACCAGTGGCTGCCCGTCACTCCACGGCCCGGTCACCGAGGCGGCGGAGCGCAGCACGATCCGGCCGGCGCGGTCGTCCAGGTGCACCATCAGCCAGCAGCCGAGACCCCGGTGGTAGGCCACCGACAGCTCACCCGCCGGCCCCGCCGCCACCGGCTCGGCGCGCCGCCAGAACTCGCTCCAGTGCCCGCCCGTCCAGTACTCGTAGCTGCCGGGGTCGGCCACCGCGTCGGGCGCCACCCTGGCCAGGTGCACATCACCGAACCGCCCGTTGCGCGTGCCGAACAGGTAGACCCAGCCGGGGTCGTCGGCGGAGGTGGTGAACGCGCCCATCTGGAACGGGTGCCGGCCGCGCAGCCAGGTGTTGCGCCAGCGCGCGTCGCGGTCCTTGTGCCAGGTCATGCCCCGGTCGCGGGAGTAGGCGATGCCGCCGTAGTTCGTCCGCCAGCCGCCGGGCACGCCCCAGACCTTGACCGACATGTAGTGCAGGTACTGCACGCCGCCGACCGCGATGCCCGCCGTCGGGATGACCGTGGACTCGATGCGCCTGCGCGGGTCGGGGGGCAGGATCTCGGCGGCGTGCCCCGGCCGGTCCTCCGTCACCTCGTCGAGCCACAGGCCGGCGGCCAGGTCGGTACCGGTGGAGCGGGCCAGCACGTTGCGCCGGTGGTCGGCCGTACGCGCGCCGGCGCCGGGCCCCTCCCACCCCTCGCCGTAGGTGTCGCCGAACGCCGCGAGCACCCCGCCCTCGCCGTCGTCCCAGAGGATGCCGAGGTCGGTGGCGAGAAAACCGAACCGGCTGCCGGTCAGGTTCGGGGAGTCCTCGCCGGTCACCTTGGCGACCATGTCGAACCCGGTGCACACCACGAGCGGGCGAAACGCCATGGTCGAATCCGTACCACATGCGATTCTGGCGGCTTGCACCTGGCGATGAGCCCTGGCGATCAGGCCTGGCATCCGCCTACGGTCGGGTTTCGGGCGGAAGGGGACGGAATGACGGTGGACCGGGCGGATCGGGTCGAGAGCAAGGTCGCGACCACGCTGGATGTGGCGGACCTCGCGGAGACCTGGGACCTGCAGCTGGCCGGCTGGCTGGCCGAGGCCACCGCGGCGGGGCTGGCCGAGCCGACC
>DATAYB010000735.1:0-1909 GCA_036272795.1 Pseudonocardia sp. | reverse complement strand
CGACGGCAGCGGCACGTCCGCCCTGGCCGCCTCGTTGACGAAGATCTGTTGTTCCACCTGGCCGAAGCCGTGCCCACCGTGCTCCACCGGCCAGCCGACGCCGAGCCAGCCGTCCCGGCCCATCCGCCGCACGACCTGCCGATACGCCGGCCCGTGCCGCTCGATCAGCATCGTGGTGCGCTCTTCGGGACTGATCAGGCCGGCGAAGTAGGCGCGCAGCTCGTCGCGCAGGGCCCGCTGGTCGTCGGTCAGCTCGAGGTGCACGCTAACGCCTCCAACCGGTGCTCGACACCGCCGACGAAGCGCGCCAGGTCGCGGCCCCAGGCGTAGTGCCGGTGCAGGGGGTAGCCGACGTCCACGCCGAGCCCGCCGTGCAGGTGCTGGCAGGTGTGCAGGGCCGGCAGGGCGTGCTCGGCGAGCCAGTAGGCGGCCACCTCGACGTCGGCCGGGGCGAGGTGCCAGCAAGCGGCCAGGCTGGCGAGGTGCACGGTGCGGGAGGCGAGGTATACGTCCGCGACCTGTTGCGCGACCGCCTGGAACGTGGCGAGTGGGCGGCCGAACTGCTGGCGGGCGGCGAGGTGGGCGGCGGTCAGCTCGAGGGCGCCGGCCAGCACGCCGTCCCCGACCGCGCACGCCCCGGCCAGCGCCAGCCGGTGCAGCTCGGCGAGCACGCGCCCGCTGTCGTCGCCGCCGAGCAGGCCTCCGGGTGGGACGTGCACGCCGTCGAGGAGCACGGTGGCCTCGGGCAGCGCCGACGACGTCAACGTCGGGGCGACGGTCACTCCGGGCGCACCCGGGTCGACGAGCAGCACGCCGGTGCCGCCCCCGGTCAGCGACGCCGGCACCAGGATCCGGTACGCCTCGGCCGCCGAGCGCACGCCGAGCAGCGTGCCGGACACGGTCCAGCCGGTGGTGGCCTCGGGCGTGGCCGTCGTGCGCGGCGCGGCGGGCATGGGGGTGGACGGCTCGTGCAGGGCGGCGGTGAGCACGGCCCCGTCGGTGACAGCGCCCAACAGCTCGCGGCGTTGTTCGGCGGTACCGGTGCGGACGACCGGCAGCACGCCCAGGGCCAGCGTCTCCAGCGCGGGCACCTCGG
Source organism: Pseudonocardia sp. (assembly GCA_036272795.1). GTDB lineage: Bacteria > Actinomycetota > Actinomycetes > Mycobacteriales > Pseudonocardiaceae > Pseudonocardia. The sequence goes on along the minus strand of DATAYB010000735.1, from coordinate 813 downwards.
CGGTGGTGCGGCCGACCTCGGTGAGTACCAGCGCGGTCTCGAGCACGCCGAGGCCGGCGCCACCGAGCTCCTCGGGCACGGCCAGGGTCAGTAGCCCGGCCCGGCCGAGTGCCTTCCAGGCGGCCGCCGGGTCGGTCTCCCTGCCGAGCACGTCGCGGGCGAGGTCGGCGATCTCCCGCTGCGTCTCGTCGAGGTTGAAGTCCACGCCACCCCCGAACCGAACTGAAACGTGTTCTAGTATTAGTAGTCCGATCGGCGCCGGGTGGCAAGGCTGGTCGGGTCACGGCTCGCGGGGCAGGCGCAGGATCCGCTCGCCCGCCAGCGTGCTGAGGATCTGCGTGGTGCCGCCCGCGATCGAGTGGCAGCGGCTGAGCAGGAACTCGTGCACGAGCTCGGCGGCGGCGCCGTCGCCGGCCGCCCCGTCCGGCCCGGCCAGCTCCAGCGCGGCCTCGGCGACGTCCTGGCGGTGCCGCACGCCGACCAGCTTGCGCACCGAGGACTCCGGCCCCGGATCCTGGCCGTCCAGCCGCCGCAGCGTGGCGCGCAGCTCCAGCAGGGACACCGCGAGCCCCTGCGCGACCAGTGCACCGAGGCGCTCGTCCGGCGCGGGGGTGGCGGCCAGCAGCCGCTCCACCGCCTCACCCAGCGACGACCCGCCGCCCATCGCCACGCGCTCGTTGGCCAGCGTGGTCCGGGCCAGCGCCCAGCCGCCGTGCAGTGGTCCGACCAGGCAGTCGTCCGGCACGAACACGCCGTCCAGGAAGACCTCGTTGAACAGCGCCTCGCCGGTGATCTCGCGCAGGGGCCGGATGT
>DATAYB010000734.1:0-35606 GCA_036272795.1 Pseudonocardia sp. | reverse complement strand
GGACCTGCCGTCGCTCGGGCTGAACTGGGGCGGGTCGTTCGGGGTGCGCGACGAGGTCAGCGGCATCGGCTACACCTGGGGCCAGGCCAACTTCGTCCGCCTGGAGCCGTGGAACGCCGTCTGCCACATCATGACGGTGCTCAAGGGCTGACACTGGGCCGCTGACCGGCCCGGCTAGGCCCGCAGTCCGGCGGCGAGCAGGGTGGCGACCACCGGCAGCTCGTGATCGGCTCCGCCGAGGCGCGCGGTGTTCAGCGCCAGTGTCATGGTGCCGGTCCAGGCCAGCGCGGCGGCGTGCCGGGCGGCCGGGTCACTGCCGGCCGGGTCAGCCAGCCCGATGACCTCGGTGGCCAGCTCGACCAGCTCGTCGTGGAACGCGTGCAGGCGCCGGGCCACCTCGGGATGGGTGTCCGCCTCCCGCCAGAGGATCGTGCGTACCAGGCTGGACCGCTGCTGGGACGCCGCCAGCCGGTCGTACAGCGCGAGCAGTGAGCCGGCGACGTCCCCCGGCAGCACGACGTCGGCGGCCTCGTGCGGTACCGCGACCGGCATCCGCTCGGCGAAGAGCGCCGTGAGCAGGTCGATCTTGCGGTGGAAGTGGTAGAAGAGCAGCCCCTTCGGCACGCCCGCCTCGGACGCGACCTTCGCGGTGGGCGTGGCATCGAAGCCGTGGTGGGCGAACAGCTCCTCGGCGGCATCCAGGATCCGCTCCCGGGTGGCCTCGCCGGACGCGACCAGACCCATCGTCCCCACCTCCCGCGCCCGTCCCGCACGCCGCTCGTCCCACACACCGCCGTCCCACACCGCTGCCCCGGGCGGACACGACCGCGCCCGGAGACGCTACCGCCTCCGGGCGCAGGGGGAACTGGTCGTCAGCCGTGGATCAGTGCCCCACCGCCGCCTGATGCGCCTTGGTGCTCTCCGGGACCGCCCAGAGGCCGAGCCCGGCGGCGATCACGCCGACCACCCACGACGTCCAGGAAGCGCCCGCGAGCACGGCGTAGCCGAACACCCATGGCGAGATGAACAGCAGCACCCCCAGCGCGACGTGCACGTACTCGGAGCCCACCGCCCCCGGCCGGGCGAGCGACCAGGCCGCTGCCAACACCAACAACACACCGAACACGATGAGCGTCGCGGTGGAGCCGCGACCCTGGTCGGTCCAGATCGGGGACAGCGCCGCGTACACGCCGGCCACGCCCACTACCCAGTCCTGCCATCGACCCGAGATCTTCATGCCGATGCCTCCCGCTCCCAGCGTGAGAACCAAATCTGACACCCCCGACGGTAGTCCTGACTGACCGCCCGGTCAAGAGATGACTGACCGCCCGGTCAAGGAAATTTGACCAGGTCGTTCAGCGCGTCGCGGCCGCCACACCGAGCAGCTACCGACCGTCCACGGCGCCGAGGATGAACGGGGCGACCATGTCCGGGTGCGTGATCAGCGAGAGGTGGCCGGAGTTGATCTCGAGGGTCTTCGCGCCCATCCGCTGGGCCACGAACCGCTGCAGCTCGGGGGCGGTGGTCCGGTCATCAGTGGTGATCACGTACCGGGTCGGCTTGGAGCGCCAGGCGGCCACGGTGGTCCGGCTGGCGAACAGGGTCTGCGCGACGCGTCCCTGCACCGCGTACAGCACGCGTGCCCGGTCGGTGGGCACGCCGTTGGCGAAGTCGTTGAGGAACGCCTGCTCGGTCAGGCCTCCGAACCCCTCCTGGTAGACCAGCCCCGCGCTGGCCGGCGAGCTCGGGAAGCGGGCGGCCAGCGCGGGGTAGTCCTCGTTGACGTCCGGCGCCCTGGCGGACAGGTAGACCAGGGAGCGCACGAGCGGGTGGTCGCCGGCCTGGGTGATCACCACGCCCGCGTAGGAGTGCCCGACCAGCACGGTCGGCCCGTCCTGCGCATCGAGCGCCCGGCGCGTGGCGGCGACGTCGTCGGCCAGCGAGGTCAGGGGGTTCTGCACGGCGGTGACGGTGACGCCGGCCGCCTGCAGCCGGGGAATGATGTCCGTCCAGCACGACCCGTCCGCGTACGCGCCGTGCACGAGCACGACGTTGCGCGGGCCGGCCGGCGGTGGAGCGGCAACGGAGGAGGCGGCGGCCGAGGCGGGGGCACCGCCGGCGCTCGGCGTCGCGGTGGAGCAGCCGGCGGCCAACGCGGCCACGCCGCCGGACGCCAGCAGAGCGGAGAAGGTACGGCGGTTGATCGTCACGTGAGGTCCCCGGGGTCGGAGTGAATGTCCCGTATTGGACCAGTGGACTAGCCACTTCGGCCACGGTCAACCAGTTGTGAGCTGGCCAACGTGCCGGGCGGCCGTCAGCTGACAGTCCGGGCGGGAACCCTCAGACAGGGTCGCCAGAAGCGGCCGGGGAGTTCCCAGACCGGGCCAGGTCGAGAGCTAGCTGGCCTTCGCGCTGGCACCCGAGGCGCCGTCGGTGACCCGGGCGGCCAGCTCGCCGGGCAGGAACTCGGCGACCCGCAGCAGGCCGTCCCACTCGTCGTGCTCGGCGGCCTCGGCCAGGAACCGGTCCACCGTGTCGGGGGCGGTCAGGTACGGGTCGGCGGCGATCCGGCGCAGCGCGTCCTCCCGGACCGAGGAGGCCACCACCAGCAGCTCGAGGATGGCGCCCTGCCCGACCACGGTGCGCAGCACCTCGGTCAGCCCGTCGTCGTCCAGCTCCTCGAACAGCAGGTCACCGAGGTCGGCGGTCAGCTCCGGCGCCAGCCTGGCCAGCAGCGAGAGGCCGGCGGTGAGCAGCTCGGGCGAGCCGATCGCGGTACGCACGATCACCGCGACCCGGTCGGTCGGGAGCAGCCGGATGATCTGGTTCAGCCGCTCGGTGGACTGCACCAGCGACGTCGTGTGCAGCAGGCCGGCCTTGTCGGAGATGCCGGCCTCGAGGTCCAGCAACGCCTCGGGGGTGGCGTAGTCGAGGAACCAGGACGCGGTGACGTACGCCCTGCGCCGCATCAGCTCGTTGGCAGCCGGGACCAGCAGCGCCGGCGGGATGCTCGGGGCCAGCACGGCGACCGTGCGCTGGTCGAGGAAGGGGGCGCAGTCGGCCATGTACTGGGGCGACAGGTCGGCGAGCACGCCCTTGGCGCGGCCGGGGTGGTCCACGCCCAGCGCACCGGCGGCACGCCCGGCCACCAGCGGCGGCACGATCGCCTGGGACACCTTGGCGACCAGCCCGTTCGGCACCAGCGGCGCGAGCCTGCTCAACCTCGCGAACGTGGCGGCCTGCTCGTCGAAGAGCTGGTTGGAGATGCGCTCGCGCAGGCTGCGCAGGTGGTCGGCGCCGAGGCGCTCCAGGTGCCGGATCCGCTGCGGCGGCACGCCGAGCGTCTCGGCCAACATGACCAGCTGGGCCTTGGTCACCAGATCGCCGCTCATGACTCTCCCCCGCCCGCCGGCGCCGACAACTCGTCCACGACTAACCGAACATGATCCGACGGGCTGGCCCTCGGGCCAGGCGCGGCAACCGGCCGAGTACCTCGCCGATCGAGGCGTCCAGCGCCTTGCGCTGCTCGGCGCTGGCGTTCTCGATCAGGCCGAGCATCTCGGCGCTCTCCTGCTCGGACAGCAGGGCGAGCGCATCGAGGTCGTCGCCGAGGCGCTGCCGCAACGCCGTCCTCGCATCGGCCTTGGGGGCACCCTTGGGAGTAGGCACGCCGCGCTCCTTCCGGCAACTCTGCCTGTCGGGACAACAACCGCCTGTCAGGACAACGCCGCCGGCGACACTCCCCGGCGACCCTGCCCGGTGGCGCGCGAACCGCCGGATACTTCACCGGATCGGCATCTCCCACCACGTGTAAACGGAATGTAACTTGGCACTACAACGCTGTCAATTTCAGATTCGCCCGGTGTGCACCGCGCCCGCGTGCGGGGTGCACCGGGTTCGGGAGAGGGACAGGGCGTGAGCGATCCCGTGCACGGGTCGGCCGCTCGGCGTCGCCTGGCCCCCGCGGACCGGCGTGACCAGTTGCTGGACCGCGCGCTGGAGCTCGTCGCCGAGTCCGGCGCGGCGGCGGTCACCATGCAGGCGGTGGCACGCGCGGCCGGCGTGGCGCGTCCGGTCGTCTACGACTTCTTCGCCGATCGCGCCGCGCTGCTGGACGCCCTGCTCGCCCGTGAGGAGACGCGGGCGCTCGCCGATGTGCTCTCGGTGGCGCCGGAGGCCCTGACCGGCACCGACCTCGGCGACTCGGTGACCAGGGCACTCGACGCGTTCCTCACGCTCGTGCTGCGCCGGCCGACTACGTGGCGGGTGCTGCTCGCGCCGAGCGCGGCGCTGCCCACCGAGGTCGGTACGCGCATCGAGCAGGGCCGCGAGAAGATCGCCGGCGTGATCGAGTCGAGCATCGTGGCCGTGCTGGGTCAGCGGGCAGCCGGCCTGGACACCGAGGTGGTCGCGCTCGCGGTCATCGCGGCGGGTGAGGCGGCCGCACGGCTGGTGCTCGCCGCGCCGGAGCAGTTCCCGCCGGCCCGCCTCACCCGGTTCACGCGCACGCTGCTCGGCGCGCTGCCGCTGCCACCCGGCCCGGCGCGATGACCCCCCGGCCCGGCCGTGACGCGATGAGCCGGCCGCCCAGGATGACCCGGTGAGCCCGCGGCCCGAGGTGGCGCGTCCTTCGCGGGCGGCCGGGCGGACGCGCCGGCGCTACGCCACCCGGCTGCCCGTGCCGGCGCGTACCGAGCAACTGCTGGACGCCGCACTGGAGCTGGTCGGAGAGGGGGGCTTCGACGCGGTCCGGATGCAGGCGGTGGCGCGCCGCGCCGGGGTCACCCGCCCGGTCGTCTACGAGTGCTTCGCCGGCCGGGAGGAGCTGCTCACCGCGCTGGTCACCCGCGAGACCGCGCACCTGCGGGCGCTGTATGCCGAGGTGGCGCGGACCGGGGACGGCGAGGGGCCGAAGGGGGCGCGGCGGATGCCGGTGCGGGCGCTGGCCACCCTGCTGGCCGAGGTCCGGCGCGCTCCTGCCACCTGGCGGCTGCTCTACGTGGCACTGGACACCCTGCCGGACGGAACGCGCGACGAGCTGGCCACCGCGCGCGGCGAGCTCACCGAGGTCATCCGCGCGCGGTTCGCCGTGTACGCCGCCACTCTGGGCCTGCCCGCCGACCTGGACGCCGAGGTCGCCGTGCCACTGCTGCGAGCCATGGTCGACGTGGCCGCCCAGCGCGTGCTGCTCGACCCCGACCGGTACCCACCGGCACGCCTGACCGCCGCCCTGCGAGGCGTACTAGGCGCCCTCTCGGAGCCCGCCAGCTGACGGAGCCGCCGCCCAGCCGCCAGCCGGGCCCACACCACCGCCAGCCACGCCCGCAGCGCCGCCAACCATCCGGCCCCGCGCCGCCGGCCACGACGAACCAACGGACGTCAGGCGCGCCAGCTCTCGTCCGTGCTCAACACGGTCAGCCGCTGCGTGGCGCGCGTCAACGCGACGTACAGGGCCCGCCGCCCCGTGCTCGACTCCGCGATCAGCTCCGACGGCGAGACGAGCACCACGGCGTCGTACTCCAGGCCCTTCGCCTCCAGGCTGCCGGCCACCCGGAGCCGGGAGTCCTCCGCGCCGACGCGGTCGCCCAGCCAGCCGGCCACGTCGTCGCGGCGGTCCATCGCGGTGATCACGCCGACGGTGCCCTCCACAGCTTCGAGCAGCTCGTCCGACGCGAGCCGGCAGGCGGACGCGAGCTCGTCCCGCGTGACCGCCCGCACCGACGGCAGCCAGCCCGTGGACCGCACCGGCTTGGGCAGCTCGAACGGCGCCACCACGTCGCGCACCACCGAGGCGGCCAGCTCGAAGATCTCCGCCGAGTTGCGGTAGTTGGTGCTGAGCTGGAAGCGGCGCCGTTTCTTGACCTTGCCGAGCGCCGACTCGCGCGCCTTGTCGGCCTCGTCCGGCGTCGGCCACGAGCTCTGCGCCGGGTCGCCCACGATGGTCCAGCTCGCATACTGGCCCCGCCGGCCGAGCATGCGCCACTGCATCGGCGACAGGTCCTGCGCCTCGTCGACGATCAGGTGGCCGTAGAAGAACTCCCGGCCCCGCCGTCCCTCGCTGCGCTCGCCGGCCAGCACGCGCAGCTCGTCGAGCAGTGCGACGTCCGCCACCGACCAGTCCGGCGCCTCGGCACCGGCCGGCACGCGCCACGACTCGGAGAGCGCCCGCACCTGCTCGGGCCGCATGCCACGCCCGGCCGCGGTGGCCAGCCGGGCGGGGTCGCCGAGCCAGCCCAGCACGTCGGTCGGGTGCAGCTCGGGCCACCAGTCGTCGAGGAAGGCGTCGAACTCGGAGCGGTCGGCGAGCTCGGTGACCAGCGACTCGCGGTCCGGCCGCTCGGACGGCTCACCGCTGGCCTGCCAGAGCGCGTTGAGGAGCGCGACGGCGGCCTCGCGGCGGGCCCGGTTCGGCGTGGCGCGCTGCCGGTGCACGTCCCGGCGCACCACGCCGAGTGCCTCCCGGCCCAGCCGCAGCACCTGGCCCCGGTAGACCAGCCGCAGCTCCGTCGGCACCCCGGGCGGGTCGGCGGACAGCGCGGCCTTGAGCAGCCTGCGCATCCGGCCGGAGCCCTTCAGCTCGGCCAGCGCGGGCGGGTCGAGCCGGGACGCGGTGACGCCGTCCAGCAGCCCGCCGAGCGGGCGCAGCTCGACGGTGTCCTCGCCGAGCGAGGGCAGCACGCGGGAGATGTAGTCCATGAACACCGGCGACGGCCCGACCACGAGCACCCCGCCGGAGAACCGGCGGCGGTCGGCGTAGAGCAGGTAGGCCGCCCGGTGCAGCGCCACGGCGGTCTTGCCGGTACCGGGGCCACCGGTGATCTCGGTGATGCCACCCGACGGCGCGCGCACGGCCTCGTCCTGCTCGCGCTGGATGGTGGCCACGATGTCGCGCATGGCCGGGCCACGGGCGCGGGACAGGTCGGCCATCAGCGAACCCTCGCCGACCACCGGCATGCCCTCGGGCGCCGCGTCGGGCATCAGCAGGTCGTCGGTGAGGTCGAGCACCCGCTGGCCGAAGCTGCGGATGGTGCGCCGCCGCACCACGTCCATCGGGTCCTCGGGGGTGGCCCGGTAGAACGCGGCGGCCGCCGGCGCACGCCAGTCGATCACCAGCGGCTCGAAGTCGGGGTCGCGGACGCCGAGCCTGCCGACGTACTGGGCCTGCCCGGCCACCATGTCGAGCCGGCCGAACACCAGCCCCTCGTGCTCGGTCTCCAGCTCGCGCAGCATCCTGCTGGCCTGGAAGACCATCACGTCCCGCTCGAACAGCGCGCCAGGATGGCGTTCCCGGCCACGTTGGTAGCCCGTCTCACGCAGCTCCTTGGCCTCTTCGCGCAGCTGGGCGAGCCGGGTGTAGACCCGATCCACGTGCCTCTGTTCGGCCGTGATCTCGTCCTGCTTCGTAGAGCCTGCCGCCACCGCTCACTCCAGGTATTTTTCCGGCGAAGAGAACAACTCTAGTTGGGCCCTGGACACCCCGCTTTGACCCGACCGACCTCGGCCCGGTACCACTGCACCTGTCCCGCTCCAGTTTCCCGTTCTCGCTAGGAATCGCGCCCACTCATGTCGATCGATCTGGACCGGTCCGAGAGCTCAGCCAGCCTCGACCGAGGAGCCGCCGCCCCTGACCCCGGCGCCGGCCCACGACCAGCCGTTGCCGCCGCCACCGACCCCCCGACGAACACCCCGGAACGCAGCCGAGGTGCCCACTCGGCCGAGCGAGCCGAGCTGACCGAACCTGACTCGGAGGACTACCGCCACGCCAGGGAACTGCCGTTGGAGCCGGACTGGTTCAAGCGCGCGGTGTTCTACGAAGTGCTGGTCAGAGCCTTCTACGACTCCAGCCGGGACGGCACCGGCGACCTGCGGGGCCTGACCGAGAAACTGGACTACCTCTCCTGGCTCGGCGTGGACTGCCTGTGGCTGCCGCCGTTCTACGACTCGCCGCTGCGCGACGGCGGGTACGACATCCGCGACTTCCGCTCCGTGCTGCCGGAGTTCGGCACCGTGGAGGACTTCGTCGCGTTCCTGGACGAGGCACACAAGCGCGGCATCCGGGTGATCACGGACCTGGTCATGAACCACACCTCGGACCAGCACCCCTGGTTCGAGGAGTCTCGGCGGGACCCCGATGGGCCATACGGTGATTTCTACGTCTGGTCCCACGATGACTCGCGCTACCCGAAGGCGCGGATCATCTTCGTCGACACCGAGGCGTCCAACTGGACCTACGACCCGGTGCGCGGCCAGTTCTACTGGCACCGGTTCTTCTCCCACCAGCCCGACCTGAACTACGACAACCCGGCCGTGCAGGACGCGATGATCGACGTACTGCGGTTCTGGCTGGAGCTCGGCATCGACGGGTTCCGGCTGGATGCCGTGCCGTACCTGTTCGAGCGCGAGGGCACCAACTGCGAGAACCTGCCGGAGAGCCACGCGTTCCTGCGCCGCTGCCGCAAGGTCATGGAGGACGAGTTCCCAGGGCGGGTGCTGCTGGCCGAGGCCAACCAGTGGCCGGCCGACGTGGTGGAGTACTTCGGCGACCCCGAGGTCGGCGGCGACGAGTGCCAGATGGCGTTCCACTTCCCGCTGATGCCGCGCATCTTCATGGCGGTGCGCCGGGAGAACCGCTTCCCGATCTCGGAGATCCTGGCGCAGACACCGCCGATCCCGTCGGGCTGCCAGTGGGGCATCTTCCTGCGCAACCACGACGAGCTGACCCTGGAGATGGTCAGCGACGAAGAGCGCGACTACATGTACGCGGAGTACGCCAAGGACCCCCGGATGAAGGCCAACATCGGCATCCGGCGCCGGCTCGCCCCGCTGCTCGACAACGACCGCAACCAGCTCGAACTCTTCACCGCGATGCTGCTCAGCCTGCCGGGGTCCCCGGTGCTGTATTACGGTGACGAGATCGGCATGGGAGACAACATCTGGCAGGGCGATCGGGACGCGGTGCGCAGCCCCATGCAGTGGACGCCCGACCGCAACGCCGGTTTCTCGGCATGCGACCCCGGTCGGCTGTACCTGCCGGTGATCATGGATCCGCTGTACGGCTACCAGACGGTGAACGTCGAGGCCCAGATCAACTCCAGCACGTCGCTGCTGCACTGGACGCGCCGGATGATCGACATCCGGAAGCGGCACACCGCGTTCGGCCTCGGCGAGTTCCTGGAGCTCGGCGGTTCCAACCCGGCAGTGCTGGCCTACGTGCGCTCCATGCCGGGCGCCGACCGCGGCCAGGGCGACACGGTGCTCTGCGTGAACAACATGAGCCGGTTCCCGCAGCCGGTGGAGCTGGAGCTGTCGGCATGGCGCGGCTGCTCGCTGCACGAGCTCACCGGCGGCGTCCCGTTCCCCACCATCGGTGAGCTGCCGTACCTGCTCACGCTGCCCGGCCACGGCTTCTACTGGTTCTCGATACACAGCCCGGAGGAGGCCAGGTGACTGATCCGGCCACCACGCTGCTCGTCCCCTTGACGGACTGGCTGCCACGACAGCGCTGGTTCGCGGCCAAGGGGCGGGTGATCTCGGCCCTGTCCATCGCCCAGTCGGTCCAGCTGCGCACGGAGGAACCGGCCGCACAGATGATCGTGCTGGCCGTGGAGTTCGACGACGGCGGCACCGTGGAGCACTACCAGCTGTTGCTCGGCTGGCGCGCCACGTTGCCGGTCGAGCTGGAGCACGTCTCGATCGGCACGGTCGACGGGCAGGTGGGCTACGACGGCATCTGGGACCCGGAGCTGTCCGGCGAGCTGCTCGAGGCGCTGGCGGCCGGCGCGACCAGGGACTGGCTGCGGTTCGTACCCGAGCCCGGCGCCGAGATCCCCACCGGGCTGCCCGGGCGGGTGCTCGGCGTGGAGCAGAGCAACACCTCGGTCGCGTTCGGCGACGAGCTCGTGTTCAAGCTGTTCCGCAAGGTGGCCCCCGGGGTCAACCCCGACCTGGAGCTGCACCGGGCGCTGCACGGCATGCACAGCAAGGAGGTCGCCGAGCTGCGCGCGGCCGTCGAGGGCACCCTCGGCGGCGAGCCGTCGGTGTTCGGCCTGCTGCAGGAGTTCGCCGCGAACTCGGCGGACGGCTGGTCGATGGCGCTGATCAGCATCCGCGACCTGTTCGCCGAGGCCGACCTGCGCGCCGACGAGGTGGGTGGGGACTTCGCGGCGGAGGCGTTCCGGCTGGGCAAGACGGTCGGCGTCATGCACCGCGAGCTGGCACTCGCACTGGGCACCGGCACGACGGACGCCCGCTCGATGTCCCAGGGCATGCTCGAGCGGCTGGACGCCGCGCTGCCCGTGGTACCCGAGCTGGGCGACCTCGCCAGCTCGCTGCGGGCCGCGTTCGAGGGCGTCGGCCAGCTGGCCGAACCGGTACCCACGCAGCGGATCCACGGCGACCTGCACCTCGGCCAGACGCTGCGCACCCCGAGGGGCTGGCTGCTGCTGGACTTCGAGGGCGAGCCGGCCCGCCCGCTGGCCGAGCGCCGCGAGCCCGGGGTGGCGCTGCGCGACGTGGCGGGCATGCTGCGCTCGTTCGACTACGCGGCGTACTACCAGCTCGCCGAGTGGGGCGAGTGGGCGTACACCTCGGACACCGAGCCCCAGAGCCAGCTCGTCTGGCGCGCCGAGGAGTGGACGAGCCGCAACCGGGACGCGTTCTGCGACGGCTACGCCGACTGCGCGGACACCGACCCCCGGGAGTCCCAGCTGCTGCTGCACGCCCTGGAGCTGGACAAGGCGGTCTACGAGACGGTGTACGAGACCCGCAACCGGCCGAACTGGCTGCCGGTCCCGCTGCGCTCGCTGCGCCGCCTGCTCGTCACCGGCTCAGGTCGCTGACCGGCCCGACCGGTCTCCCGACCGATCGGGCCAGTCCTCCCGCGCCAGTACCTGGTAGATCGGCCGGAGCAGCTCGTCCAGTGCCCGTCCCCGGACCGGCAGCTCGACGGCCGGCAGCTGGTCGAGCACCGCGTCCGGGGCGGTCGCGATCGACGGCATGCCGGGCAGCGCGGCGGCCGGTAGGTAGTAGCCCGCCAGGCAGTCCGCCAGTGCCGGCACGCCCTCTGCGGGCGGCACCGCCCCGGCGCTGTCGTCGTCCGGCGCGGCTCCGCCCCGGCGGGCCCTGATGTTCTCGAGCAGCGTCTCCCGGTCGCGGCCGCGCAGCGCGAGCATGGCGAACGGGTCGGCGTCGAACGACTCGGCGAGCAGGTAGAACACCGCGGCCAGGTGCTTGCACGGCACCTCCCGGTCGGGGCAGGCGCAGTCCAGCGACAGCTCACGCACGCTGCCAGGGAACAGCGTGAGCCCGACCGAGGTGAACACGTCCTCGATGTCCTCCGGCATCTCCCCGGCCAGCAGCTTCGCCGCGTACCACGCGCTGTCCGCCATGGCCTGCTCGATGCGGCCCCACTCGGCCTTGCCGTAGGTGGGCAGCCCGATGCGCACCCGGTACGGCCGGGGCCGGCTGCCCTGCACCTCGGCGACCACGGCACCGGCGGTGGCCTCCAGCGAGATGACCTGGCCGGATCGCGCGTACGCCTTGCCCCGGCCCAGCCGCCCGCCGACCCCGATCGACTCCAGCACCTCGACGAACCGTGCCGACCACCACGACCGGCCGATCGCGCCGCGCTGGCTGCGCGCCTTGAGTCCGCCCTCGACCGGCAGCGGGCCGCTCGGCCGGCGTTCCAGCCACCACGGGGGTTCGCGAGGGGGCTCAGTCATCGACAGCCTCCGCCCCCAGGGCGAACAGCTCTTGCAGCTCGCCGGTCGACAGCTCGGTGAGCCAGCCCTCGCCGTCGCTGATGACCAGGTCGGCCAGCTCCTTCTTGCTCTGGATCATCTGGTCGATGCGTTCCTCGAGCGTGCCGGCACAGACGAACTTGCGGACCTGCACGTTGCGCTTCTGGCCGATCCGGAACGCGCGGTCGGTGGCCTGGTTCTCTACGGCGGGGTTCCACCAGCGGTCCAGGTGCAGCACGTGGTTGGCCTGCGTCAGGTTCAGCCCGGTACCGCCCGCCTTGAGCGACAGCAGGAAGATCGACGGCCCCGACCCGGACTGGAACCGCTGCACCATCTCGTCACGCCGTGTCCGCGAGGTGCCACCGTGCAGGTAGAGCACCTCCTGGTCGAACCGGGCCGACAGGTGCGGCACGAGCAGCTCGGCGAACTCGGTGAACTGCGTGAAGCACAGCGCGCGGTCGCCCTCCGCGAGCAGCTCGGCCAGCACCTCCTCCAGCCGGATCACCTTGCCCGAGCGCCGGCCGACCGGTGAGCCGTCGTGCAGCAGCTGCGCCGGGTGGTTGCACACCTGCTTGAGCTTGGCCATCGCGGCGAGCACGGTGCCCCGCCGCTGGATGCCGTCCGAGCCGGCGATCTTCTCCATCATGTCGTCGACGACCGTGCGGTACAGCGACGCCTGCTCGCTGGTCAGGCGGTAGTCCTGGATGATCTCGATCTTCTCCGGCAGGTCGTCGACGATGTCCCTGTCGGTCTTCAGGCGGCGCAGCAGGTAGGGGCGGGTGACCTTGCGCAGCCGCCCGGCCGCGTCGGCATCGCCGTAGCGCTCGACGGGGATCGCGTACCGGTGCCGGAACTTCTCGCTCGTGCCCAGCACGCCCGGGTTGAGGAAGTCCATCACCGACCACAGCTCGGCCAACCGGTTCTCCATGGGCGTGCCGGTCAGCGCGATCCGGTGCTCCGCGCGCAGCCTGCGTACCGCCTTGGCGGCCGTCGACAGGCTGTTTTTGATCACCTGGGCCTCGTCGAGCACCACCCGGCGCCACTCGTGGCCGGCGAGCTCCTCGATGTCCCTGGTCGCCGTGCCGTAGGTGCTGACCACGAGGTCCGCGCCGGCGACGCGCGCGGCGAGCTCGGCACCGCGCAGCCGCCCGGCGCCGTGGTGCGCGTACACCCGCAGCGCCGGAGCGAACCGCGCCGCCTCCCGCTGCCAGTTCCCCACCAACGACATCGGACACAGCAGCAAGGTCGCCCGTCGCCCGCCGTCACCGCCCGTCACCTCCCGCGAGTCGCGGATCTTGTCAGGCTGAGTCGGGGATTCCGTCAGGCCATCTCCCGCCGTAGTGGTGAGCCCGCGCTCCGCCGCCTCCAGCGCCAGCAGCTGCACCGTCTTGCCGAGCCCCATGTCATCGGCCAGACAGGCGCCGAGGCCGAGCGAGGACAGGAACGCCAGCCACGACAGGCCCCGCTGCTGGTACGGCCGCAGCGTGGCGAGGAAGCCGGCGGGCGGGTCCACCTGGCGCAGCGTGCGCTCGGCCGTACCGGAGAGCAGGTCGCCGAGCCAGCCGTCGGCGCGCACGGCGGTGATCGGCAGCGGCGCCTCCCGGTCGTTCTCACCGGTGGCCAGCCCGGTCAGGGCGGCCATCAGCTCGGGCGCGGTGCCGGCGCCGGAAGGGGCGGCGCGCAGGAACTCCAGGCCGCGACGCAGCCGGTCCGGGTCCACCGTGACCCACTGCCCGCGCAGCCGGACCAGCGGTGCCTTGGTGGCCACGAGCTCGGCGATCTCGTCCTCGGTGAGCTCGACATCCCCGACCGCGAGCCGCCAGTCGAAGTGTGCCAACTGCTCGCGGCCCAACCCACCGTCGGTGATCACACCTTCCACGCGGGTCGCACTCGCCGACACGGTCAGCCCCAGGCTCCGGCTGGAGCGCCCCGACGAGCCCCACCAGGACGGCAGCAGCACCCCGAAGCCCGCCTGGTCCAGCCGCCCGGCCACCTCGGAGAGGAACCGGTACGCGCCGTCCAGGTCGAGCTCCAGCGCGGCCGGCCGGGCCCCGCGCAGCGCGTCCGCCAGCTCCGGGTAGAGCACGCTCGCCCTGGCCAGCTCGGCGAGCAGCACCTCCTGCGGCTGCTCGATCCAGCGGCGCAGCCCGGCCGGCGCGGTCCACACCTGCTCGGCGGGCACCAGCAGGCTGGGGTCCTCGGCGGAGCGGAGCAGGAACTCCAGCAACCACACCGTCCCCGGCAGGCTCAGGTCGGGGTCGGCCGGGTCGTCCAGCGGCCGCGTCTCGGTGAGCCGGAAGGTGACCTGGGCGGGGCCGCTCGGGCCGTCCACCACGTTGGCCCACGGTTTCAGCGCACGGCCCAGCTCGGTGACCTCGGCCGGCTCCGCCTCGAAGCAGCCGTCGCCGGAGACCAGCGCGGCCAGCCACGCCTCGGTGCCGGACGGCGTCGCGCCCCGGCGGGGGGCCACCGGCAGCGCGCGGTCCAGCCGGTCCCGCACCGCCGCGTCGACCAGCGTGCCCAGCGCGTCGTCGACCAGCTCCGAAGGGTCCTGACCGGCCGACCCGGTGAGCACCGCGAGCCCCGGTGGGCCCGCCTGCTCGGCGCGCACCACCGGCGGCATCGCCTCCACCAGGGCATGCCGGATCGCCGCGTCCGGCCCGGTCAGCACGGGGCGCCAGACGGCGCGCACCCTGCCCGGCCCGTCCTCCCGCCTGTCCCCCGGCCCGGCCGACGAACCACCCGCCGGCCGCAGCCCCGGCAGGACCCGGCCACGGCGGGCCAGCTCGGCGGCGAACTCGGCCAGCGCTCGCAGGTACGTCACCGAGGTCCCGTAGCGGACCTCGTCGACCAGGTCGGCGAGCTCGGCGGGGTCGACGGTGACGACCGGCACCGACCACGCCGTCAGCACGGGGCCGGAGCGGGGCATCCGCCTCGGCGCCGCCCTCACCAGCTCCGGCGAGTCGACCGGCGCGCGGCGCAGCGAGGGCAGCAGCAAGGTGGCCATCCCGGGCTTGCCGGGATGCAGGGCCGCGAGCTGGTCGGCGGGCAGCGCGAACGGATGCGGGCGGGCCGAGCGCTGCGCCAGGCTGGGGCTGGGCACCGGGCGGTCGCTGTCCTCGGCCCAGAGCAACAGCCCGCGACCACGCGACCACAGGCTGTGAACGGCGAGCACCCTAGTGTCCTGTCGCCGAAGTCATTGACGAAGATCCGGTGATCCAGAGGGATGCATCGCAAGGCGGAGGAGCGGTCGATACCGCTGTTGTATCGACCGCGACGACAACGCCGCGAGGCGCCATCTGGGCGCCGGAGATCGTCAAAGGACGTCGGCGACTGGACACTAGCTGCACGCCGCCCCCGGCAACCGCGCACATTCCAGCTCCTCACCCCATAACCCCAGCTCAGACGTCGTGAGTGGCAATGGTCGCTATAGCGGCCATTGCCACTCACGAGTCATAACCCGGGTCAGCGGTTCTGGCGGTCCGGAGCGGGCCGAGCCGGCGAGCACGGCGTGCCCGCCCTGCAGGTCGATCAACGTGCCGGGCCGACCCGGGTGCTGAGCCGCTCGTGCTTGCCCCGCCGGACCCGGCCCCGGAACGTCACGCGACCGCATCCCCGGGCGAACAAAGCTCCACAAGCGGGGGAAAACGATTACCGGATCATGGCTTTCCCCTAGGATCAGACCCGAGGCGGCCGGTGCACCAAGTTACGGCCCCTCGAGGAGGTCTGAAGGATGGGCGGTCGCGCCACCCTGCACGATGTCGCGTCGGCGGCCGGGGTATCCCGGTCGACCGCGTCGCGGGTACTCGCCGGCACCGATCGCAACGTCGACCCCGACCTGGCCCGGCGGGTGCTGGCCGCGAGCGAGCAGCTCGGCTACCGGGCCAACCCGGTGGCCCGCGCGCTGCGGCGGCAGTCCACCGGCAACTTCGGCATCCTCGTGCCCTCCATCCGCAACCCGTACTTCGTGCACCTGGTCGACGCGTTCACCCAAGTGGCGAGCCGGTCCGGGCTGGGCGTGGTGCTCGCCGACTCGGGTGACGACCCCGAGACCGAAGCCACCAGGATCGAGGCGTTCCACCACGCCTTCGTCGACGGCCTCGCCGTGGTGCCCACCTCGCTGTCGCGCAGCGGGGCGGCCATCCGTAGGGCCGGCGAGCGCTCCCGGGTGGTCCAGGTGGACCGCTGGGCGACGGACGCCGGCTGTGGCTTCGTCGGCGTCGACAACGATCTCGGCATCGGCACTGTGCTCGACTTCCTGCGTGGCTCGGGCCGGGAGCGGATCGTGTTCGTCGGCGCCGAGCAGGAGACCTCCGCCGGCAAGGAGCGGCTCGCGGCGTTCCGGCAGCGGGCGCGGCCGGGCGACAGCGAGATCCTGCTCCCCCACTTCTCCACCTCAGGCGGTCGGGACGCCGCGACCCGGCTGCTACGCTCCGGCAACCTGCCCGACGCGGCGCTCTGCTCGGCGGACGTGCTCGCCGTCGGCCTGCTCAGCACCCTGCTGAAACAGGGCGTGCGGGTGCCCGACGACATCGCCATCACCGGCTTCGACGGCACCGACCTGCTCGAGCTCATCGACCCGCCGATCAGCGCGCTGCACCACCCCGTCGAGGCGATCGCCGCGCGGGCGCTGGCCATGTTGCTCGGCACCGAGGAGCCCAGCATGGTCCGGCTGCCGGCCGACATGGTGCTGCGCGCCACCACCTGAGCGCGGTTCGCACCGCCGGCCGGGCCGCGGAATGTAGCGACACGGCCCGCGGAATCCAGCGACTCGCGGAGGTCATTGGGCTTCAGCGGCGGTAGGCGGAGCCGGGGTGGTCGGCGGCGAGCAGGGGGCCCGGGGCGGTGCCCAGGTTCTCGCGGAGGGTGGGGGCGGCGTACTCGGTCTGGGCGCGGCCCCGGGCGCGCAGCTCAGGCACGACGTGCGCCACGAAGTCGGCGAACGTGCCGGGGGTGACCGCGTAGGCGAGATTGAACCCGTCGACCCCGGCCTCCTCGACCCAGCGCTCGAGCTCGTCGGCCACCGTCGCGCCGGAGCCGACCACCACCGGGCCCCGGCCGCCGATCGCGATGAACCGGGCCAGCTCGCCGACGGTCCAGTCCCGGTCCGGGTCGGCGGTGGTGAAGCTGGCCAGCGCGGACCGGGTGGCGTCGGTCTCCACGTACTCCAGCCGCTGCTCGGGCGGCGCGTCGGCCAGGTCGACGCCGGTCCAGCCGCCGAACAGCGCCATCGCGCCCTCGTGGCTGGCGTACTCCAGGTAGGAGTCGCGCTTGGCGAGCGCCTCGGCGTCGGTGGCCCCGGCGATCGCGGTGAGCATCGTGAACACCTTCACCGAGGCAGGGTCCCGCCCGGCCGAGGCCGCCGCCGCCCGCACCGCGTCCACCGAGCGGCGCACCACGGCCGGGCTCGGGCCGCTGACGAACACCGCCTCCGCGTGGGTGCCGGCGAACCGGGTGCCGCGCGGTGACGCCCCGGCCTGGAACAGCACCGGCGTGCGCTGCGGCGACGGCTCGCACAGGAACGGCCCCGGCACGTCGAAGTAGCGGCCCTTGTGCTCGATGTCGTGCACCTTGGCCGGGTCGGTGAAGACGCCACGCGCCGCGTCCCGGACCACCGCGTCCGACTCCCAGGAGCCCTCCCACAGCTGGTAGCAGACCTGCAGGTACTCCTCGGCCAGCTCGTAGCGCTCGTCATGCGGGATCTGCTCGGTACGGCCGAGGTTGCGGGCCGCGCTGTCCAGGTAGGACGTGACGATGTTCCAGGCGACCCGGCCCTTGGTCAGGTGGTCCAGGGTGGTCAGCCGCCGCGCCAGCGCGTAGGGCTGCTCGTAGGCCAGCGACACGGTGACCCCGAAACCCAGCCGCTCGGTGACCGCCGCCATCGCCGGCACCGCCAGCACCGGGTCGTTCACCGGTACCTGGGCGGCCTGGCGCACCGCCGCGTCCCGCGAGCCGCCGTACACGTCGTACACCCCGAGCACGTCGGCCAGGAACAGCGCGTCGAAGCCGCCGTGCTCCAGCAGCCGCGCGAGCTCCATCCAGTAGTCCAGGTCGCGGTAGCGGTAGCCCTGGTCGTCGGGGTGGCGCCACAGCCCGGCCGACTGGTGTCCGACGCAGGCCATGTCGAAGGCGTTCAGCAGGATCCGGCTCACCCGGCGATCCTCCCCTGCCCGTCGCCCGCCTCGCTGATCGACGTGCGGAAGGTCTCCGGGGCGCGCACCGCGGACACGATGGTCAGCGCGGAGAGCACCAGGAAGTACAGCCAGATCAGCCACGGCCGCCCACCGCCGGCGAGCAGCAGGGCGGCGGCGATCAGCGGGGCCGTACCGCCGGAGAGCACCGAGCCGAACTGGTAGCCGATGGACGCGCCGCTGTAGCGCACCCCGGTCGGGAAGAGCTCGGTGAACCAGGCGCCCTGCGGGCCGTACATGGCGTCGTGGAACACGTTCACGGTGATCACCATGGCGAGCACGATCAGCACCGTCGACCCGGTGTCGAGCAGCAGGAAGAAGCCGAGGCTGGCGACCGCGCCGCCGACCGCGCCCCACAGGTACACCGGGCGCCGGCCGATCCGGTCCGACAGCACCGCCCACGCCGGCGTGCTGACCAGCCCGATTGCCGACGCGATGATCACGGCGGCGAGCCCGGCGCCGGGGTCGGCGGACCGCCCTTGCGCGAGGTACGTCAGCGCGAACGTCGTACACAGCACGTAGAGGGCGTTCTGCGACATGCGCAGCCCGATGGTCAGCCACAGGTTGCGGCGGTAGTCGCGGGCGACCTCGACCAACGGCTGCCGGGCCACCTCACCTCGCCGCTTGGCCTGTTCGTAGAGCGGCGCGTCCCGCAGGCTGAGCCGGATCGCCAGCCCGATCGCGACCAGGACCAGGCTGAGCAGGAACGGGAGCCGCCAGCCCCATGCCAGGAACGTCGTGCGGTCCATCGAGCCACGGACCACCGCGAAGATGCCCGAGGCCAGCAGCATGCCGGCCGGCGAACCGACCTGCGGGAAGCTGCCGAACAGGCCGCGCCGCTGGGCCGCGCCACCGGTCTCGGCGTGCTCAGCGTGCTCTGTCGACATCAGCACCGCGCCACCCCACTCGGCGCCGACCGCCACCCCCTGCAGCAGCCGCATCACCACGAGCAGCACCGGCGCCAGGATGCCGACCTGGGGATAGGTCGGCAGCGCCCCGATCGCCGCCGTCGCCACGCCCATCAGCAGCAGCGAGGCGACCAGCATGGTGCGCCGGCCGACCCGGTCGCCAAGGTGGCCCGCGATCAGCGCCCCCACCGGCCGGGCGCCGAAGCCGGCCGCGTACGTGGCGAACGAGGCGAGCACCCCGGTCGACGCGTTCGCCGTGCTGAAGAACAGCGGCCCGAACACCAGCGCGGCGGCCGTCGCGTAGAGGTAGAAGTCGTACCACTCGATGGTGGTGCCGACGAGGCCGGCAATCGCCGCCCGGCGCGGCCGGGCCTGCGCGGGCGTTGCGGACTCGAGGACCATCGGGCGACGTTAACCACCAACCACCCGCAATCTCAACCAGATGAGTCAGGTTTCACCGACTCGACCAGTGCCCCGCGTCTCGACAAGTGCCCTGCGTCCAAAGTCCTGTGGCCGCACGGCACCAGCCTCGGCTGACCAGCGACCGCACTGAACCCGTCTTGAGCTGGGGTTTTGCCAGTCAGGGGGTGGGTGGGGCGAGGTCGTGGATGCGGTCGGCGACGGTGATCTTGGTGCGGAGGACGCCGTAGTTGAGGTAGTTGTCGGCGATCTGCTGGAGCTCGGCGACCACCGGCGGGGTCAGCGGGGTGGCGTCGCGCAGCGAGCGGTCGGCGACCAGGGCCGCCACCGAGGGGGACCGCTTGGTCAGCTCGGTGTAGATCTGCGTGTTGCGCTGCGGGTTGGCCTTCGCCCAGGCCAGCGCGCCGTTGAAGCGCTTGACGAAGTCGGTCATGGCCGCCCTGGTCGAGGCGTTGCGCAGCGAGTCGTTGTTCGCGTCCAGGAAGCTCAGCCCCGACGCCAGCCCGGACGCGTCGCGCAGCACCCGGTTGCCCTGGTCGACCTGCGCGACGGCGGTGTACGGGTCCCAGGTCGACCACGCGTCGATCGCGCCCGAGCGCAGCGCCGCCGCCGCGTCCACCGGCTGCAGGAAACTGATCTTGACGTCGTTCGCGGTCAGCGCTGCCTCGCCGAGCGCGCGCAGCAGCAGGTAGTGCCCGATGCTGCCCTGGGTGGTCGGCGAGACGGCGTGTCCGCGCAGGTCGGCCACGGTGTGGATCGGCGAGTCCTTCGGTACGACGATGGCAAGGCCGCCCTGCTTCGGTGACCGGTTGGCCGCCACGACGGTGATGTCCCGGGTGGCGGCCAGCGCGTTCAGCGTCGGTGCGTCGCCGGCCACGCCGAGGTCGATCGCGCCGCCCTGCAACGCCTGCAGCACCGGCGCGGCGGCCGGGAACTCTGCCCAGCTGACCTTGTACGGGGTGCCGTCCAGCGCGCCAGACGCCGCGAGCAGCGCCTGCTGGATGCCGGCCTGGTCACCCACGCGCAGGGTCACCGACGCCAGGTCCACGGGCCCGTCCGCCTTCGGCGCGCCGGAACACGCCGCCAGTACGAGCAGCAGCGCGGCGGCGAGCGCGGGCAGGAGTCGGCGTGGGCTGGGCATGGTTCTCCTCGTACAGCGTCGCGAACCCGCTGGTCAGACCCTGTGAGTGGTATTGGTCGCTACAGCGACCAATACCACTCACGGGTGCTGAGCTGGGCTTTTGAGTGGGTAGAGCTCGGGCAGGTTGACCACGATGGCCTCCTGGGTGCTGCGCGAGATGACCACGACGGCCGGGTCGTCCGGGTCGGGGTTCTCCTCGCGGTGCGGCACGAAGGGCGGCACGAAGATGTAGTCGCCGGGGCCGGTCTTGATCCGGACCTCGTCGGTGCCGTCGTGGAAGACGAACTCGGGGCGGCCGCTGACCACGTAGATCGCGGTCTCCGATTCGCCGTGGTGGTGGTTGTCGGACGCGGTGGACGGCGCCACGTGCGTCTCGCCCATCCAGATCCGCTCCGAGCCGACCCGCTGGCCACTGATCGCCGCCAGCCGGGTCATGCCGCCGCTCTGCGCGGTGTTGCCGTCCAGGTCACCGGCGCGCACGTGGTGCAGCCGGGTGCGCAGCGGGGCATCGCCGCGCTCGGTCAGGTCAGGGTGGAATGCGTCGGTCACCGCACTGCCTCTCTCGGGCGGGTCCGCTCGGCGGCCGCCCCGGTCCGGTTGGCCTCGACGCCCTCGACGGTCCATCCGTCGAGGAACCTGGCGACGGTCTGGCCGAGCTGGTGCCACAGCCAGGAGTCCGGCCCGTCGGCGTGCAGCGAGACGACCTCGCCCTCCACCGCACGCACCACGTCGGCGACCGTGATCGCGGACGAGGGTCGGGCCAACCAGTAGCCACCCTCGCAGCCACGCTGGCTGCGCACCAGTCCGGCACGCCGCAGCTCGACCATGAGGTTGACCAGCGAGTTCAGCGGGATACCCCGCGCGCGCGAGATCGCCTCGCAGCGCACCGGCGTCGTCCCGTCGGCGCTGACCAGCTCCGCGATCGCCCGCAGCGCGTAGTCCAGCCGCGCGGACACGTGCAGCGGCGCCGCACGGCGTGCCCGCACCGGACGGATGGGCTCGGGGCTGGGGGCGGCGGGCGGCGTGGCCGTGGCGTCTGTGGTGGCGGGCGCCGTGTCTGGCAGGACCACTGCGCCCTTGCCGACCTCCTCCAGGAAGAGCACCAGCCGGGCGGCCGCGCTGCGGTGGAACTGGTCGTTGAGCACGTCGTGCAGGCCGTCCTTGACGACGGCGAGGGTGGTGTTCGGGTGGGCGGCGGCGAGCGTGCGGACGGGCTCGACGGGCGCGATCGGGTCGGTCTCGCCGTGCAGCAGCAGGGTGGGCAGCGCGGGCGGCGGCGCGCTCGGGGTTGCGGGCGCCGGCCCGGCCAGCTCACCCCAGCCGAAGTGCGGGTCGTCGGTGAGCAGAGCGCGATGCACGGGGCAGGCGGTGCGGGCGGCGAGCTCGGCGTCCCTGGTCAGCTCGGGCACGCCGGAGTCCCGGGCGATCAGCGGCAGGCCGGCCAGCACCAGCGCGTCCAGTCCCTCGGTCATCGGCGTGCCGGCGGCGAGCGCCCAGGCCCGCAGGGCGCCGGTGTCCGCGCCGAGCAGTACGCGCGTCCCACCGGGGTACGCCTCGAACAACGCGCCCAGGTCGTTGTCCCCCTGCCGGGCCACCGCGACCGTATAGCCGTCGGCCGCCAGTCTGCGCCCCAGCCGCTGGTAGACGCCGGCGTGCTCACCCCGGCCGGGCAGCACCACCACGGTGCCCCGGGACCGCGCCGCGCCGCCCTCGGGCAGCCAGACCGCCTCGCTCACCCGCCCACTCCCGACGACACCGGGGCGCCCGGCTGCTCCCGCCGCGCCAGCTCCTGGCGGACCAGCGGCAACAGCTCGCGGCCGTAGTCGATGGCGTCGTCCAGCGGGTCGTAGCCACGGATGAGCAGGGTGCTGACGCCGATGTCCACGTAGTCGAGCAGCGCGGCGGCGACCGTCTCGGGGGTCCCCACGAGCGCGGTCGAGTTGCCGGCCGCCCCGGAGGCCGCCGCGGTCGGGGTCCACAGCGCCCGGTCGTGCCGCTCGCCCTTGGCCGCTGCCGCGAGCAGTCGCTGCGAGCCGACGTTGGCCGGGGTCCGCTGGTGCATCCGGGAGCCGGTGAACGACGCGTGGCCGCCCCGCGCGGCGTTGATCCGGTCGAGGATCCGGTGCGCCCGTTCCCAGGCCAGCTCCTCCGTGGCGCCGAGGATCGGCCGGAAGGACACGCTGATCCGGGGTGGCACCGTGCGCCCGGCGGCCTCGGCGGCGGCGCGCACGGAGGCGATCTGCTCGGCGGTCTCGGCCAGCGGCTCGCCCCACAGCGCGAACACGTCGGCACGGCGGCCGCCGACCCGGTAGGCGGCGGGCGAGGAGCCACCGAAGTAGATCGGGATGCGCGGGCGCTGCAGCGGGCGGATCTCCGCGTTCACGTCGGCGACCCGATAGTGGCGGCCGTGGTGGCTGAACAGGCCGTCCTCGGTCCAGGTCCGGGTCAGCACGTCGAGGTACTCGTCGGTCCGGTCGTAGCGCTCGTCCTTGCTCAGCCAGTCGCCGTCACGGCGCTGCTCGAGGTCGCTGCCCCCGCTGATCACGTGCATCGCGACCCGGCCGGCCGAGAAGTGGTCCAGGCTGGCGAAGCTCCGGGCGGCCAGCGTCGGCGCCACGAAGCCGGGCCGGTGCGCGACCAGGAAGCCGAGCCGCTCGCTGTGTGCCGAGGCATAGGCCGCCACCTGCAGCCCGTCCGGCGTGCTGGAGCTGTGCCCGACCAGCACCTTGTCGAAGCCGGCGTCCTCGTGCGCCCTGGTGAACCGGCGGACGAACTCGCGGTTGATCAGCGGCCCGGTCGCGGGGTGGATCTCCGAAACGTGCTGGGTGCCGATCATGCCGATGAACTCGACGCTCACGTTTGTCCTCCTTGGCCGGCGCCCGTCCCTGACCGGGTCCTCGGGCTGGCTGCCTTCGCCGGGGTCACGACCCCACTCGGGCCCGGCGGCCCGGCGCATTCAGCGCCGCTTCGGCCCCGGGCGGACGCGCCGCGGTGCGACGGGCCCCTGCTGAGGTGGTGCGGTCAGCGCGGACAGAGGGCCGACGACACCCGGAGCAGGTCGATGTGACCCCGCCTGGTCAGCAGGGTGAGCATCAGGTGTCCGACCACGTCGGCGACGCTAACCGGGTGCCTCGCCCAATCTCAACCATCAAGGTTGTATTTGTGAACCAGGTCATAGGTCGACGGTCCGGGAGTCGAGCACCGCCGGCACAACCGCGATCGCGCTCCTGAGCGTCCGCCGTGGCCGCAAACGCGGCTCTCGGAGCGCGTGGGCACCGAATCCGTGGGTTAGGGTCGTGATCGGACACGGCTGGGGAGGTCGAGGGTGTGCAAGGGGATGCCCGCATCGGCGCTGGTCACAGTGCTGCTCGCGGCGCTGGCACTGGCCGGCTGCGGTGGGCCCGCGCCTTCCACAGACGCCGCCGCGTGCCCGAACGGCGGCACCGTGCGGATGGGCGTGCAGCCGTTCCTGGCGGCCACCAAGCTCACTCCGGCCTACCAGGACCTGGCCAAGGCGCTGTCCACCGCGCTCGGCTGCCAGGTGCAGGTCAACGTGACCACTGACTACGCCGCCGAGACCGAGGCGATGCGCGCCAAGCAGCTCGAGATCGCCGAGTTCCCGCCGTTCGGCTACGTGCTGGCGAAGGACCGCGCCGGGCTGGTGCCGGTGGCGACGTTCGGCAACACCTCCGGCCAGGTGAGCACCGCGACGGCCGGCATCGCCGTGCTGGCGTCCTCCCCCGTGACCGACCTGAAGGGCCTCGCCGGGCGCTCCGTGGCGTTCACCGCGCCGACCGCCACCTCCGGGCACCTGCTGCCGGCGGCCGGGCTGAAGCAGGCCGGGATCGACCCCAACACCGGCATCAAGCCTGTCTACCTCGGCACCCACACGGCCGTCTACCAGGCATTGCTGAACAACCGCGTGGACGCGGCCGAGCTCGCCTCGACGCAGATCTCCGCCGCGAAGGCCGCCGGCGCCTATGACCCGAGCAAGATCCGGATGCTCTGGAACTCGGCCCCGTCGCCGTCCGACCCGATCGTCGTGCGCGCCGACCTCACCCCCGAGTTCCGCCAGCGGCTCACCCAGGCACTGCTGCACCTGGACTTCAACAGCCTGCCGCCGGACGCGCGGGACTTCTTCGCCAACACCGTGCAGGCGCGGGCCTTCGTACCGGGCGACGACAGCACCTACGCCAGCGTCCGCGAGGTGGTCGCCACGCTCGGGCTGACGGCCTCGGCGGTCAACTGAGCGGATGTCGGCGCGGTGAGCCGGTTGTTCACCGTCAGCGGGCTGCGCAAGTGCTATCCGAACGGCACGCAGGCGCTGGACGGCGTTGACCTGGCGGTGTCGGCCGGCGAACTCGTGGTGCTGTTGGGCGCGAACGGCAGTGGCAAGTCGACGCTGCTGCGGTGCGCGGTGCGGCTGGTCGAGCCGGACGCCGGCACCGTGCGGGTCGGTGACACCGAGCTCACCGGCCTGCGTGGGGCGGCGTTGCGGCGGGCGCGCAGCCAGGTGGCGTTGATCTTCCAGCAGTCCCGGTTGGTAGGGCGGCGCAGCGCGCTGGACAACGTGGCCACCGGCGCGCTGGCCCATCACCCCGGGCGGCGTACCGCGCTCGGCGGGCTGCCGACGAGCGAGCGGGCGCGCGCCGCTCAGCTGCTGGAGCGGGTCGGTCTCGGTGAGCTCGCCGGGCAGCGCGCCGACACGCTGTCCGGCGGCCAGGCCCAGCGCACCGCGATCGCCAGGGCACTCGCCCAGCGGCCGTCGGTGCTGCTCGCCGATGAGCCGGTGGCCAGCCTCGACCCCGACGCGACCTCGGCCACCATGGCACTGCTGCGCGACCTGGCACACCGCGACCGGCTCGCCGTGCTCTGTGTACTGCACCAGCCGGCGTTGGCAGTGGAGTTCGCCGATCGCGTGGTGGCGCTGCACAGGGGGCGCGTGGTGCTGGACCGTTCGGCGCCGGACGTCTCACCGTCGGATCTTGCGGCCGCGCACGTGTCCGCCCAGTGAACCGGTCGGCGGAGCGTCCTGGGGCGGCGCCGGACGGGACTGGACGCGGCGGGGCGGCAGCTCGGTCGGTGGGGCGGCGGGTGGCCGTCGGGGCGGTGGTGCTGGTCGGGCTGCTGGTGCTGGGCCAGGCACTGGTGGTCGCCGAGGTGGACCCCCGCAAGCTGGTCGAGGGCCTCGGCGGGGTGTTCCGGCTGGTCGCCGACGGGTGGCCACCTGATCCGGCCGCCCTGCCCACGGCCGGCATCGCGGTGCTGCAGACGGTGGACATCGCGCTGGTCGCCACGGTCGCAGCCACGCTGCTGGCGATCCCGCTCGGGGCGGCGGCCGCGCGTCCCCGCTCCGGTGGGAGCTACCTGGCCGCACCGGTCCGGGCGGTGGCCGCGTTCCTGCGCGCGATCCCCGACCTGGTCTGGGCGCTGGTCTTCGTGGCCGCCGTGGGACTCGGGCCGTTCGCGGGCGTGCTCGCGCTGACCGTGCACTCCGTCGGCATGCTCGTCCGGCTGTTCGCCGAGTCGATCGACGAGATGGACATCGGCCCCGCCGACGCGCTGCTCACCGCGGGCGCCACCCGGACCCAGGTGTTCAGCCACGCCGTGCTGCCGGAGCTACTGCCGACGCTGGGCTCGCTGGCGCTCTACCGGTTCGAGCAGAACGTGCGCTCGTCGCTGGTGCTCGGCTTCGTGGGCGCGGGCGGCATCGGCTTCCAGCTGCTCAGCGCCATGGAAGAGTTCCAGTACCGGCAGGCGAGCATGCTGCTGCTCGTGCTGTTCCTGCTGGTCACGGTGTTCGAACTGGGCTCGGCCCGGATCCGCCGTGCCCTGCGCTGAGCCACCGGCCGCCGGGCAGCTCGCGCGCCGGGACAGTGCGGCGAGTTCACCCTCACTGGCTTTGGATCATGCACTTCACGCCCGTGAGGTTGAAGTCGGCCGACACCCGGGAGGTGGCTGCCGCTGTGCTGGTTGGCCGCCGGTCGCTACGCCGTCTCGTCCATGTCCGGCTGGCCGGTCGCGCCCGGGCCAGCCGCGCCCGGCGGCTGGGTGGCGTCCGGCGCGACGGTCAGGCCGGTGACCGCGCGGCGGGGCAGTGACGTGACGCGCTGGATGAACGCGCCGGCCTCGATCAGCGCCGCCATCGCCTCCGGCAGCATCCCGGCGAGCACCGGGAACGCGTGCACCTGGCCTGCCCAGATCTGCAGCGTGGCGTCCACCCCGGCGTCGGCAAGCCGGCGCGCCATCACCTCGGCGTCGCAGCGCAGCACCTCCGAGCCGGCGACCTGCAACAGCACCGGCGGCAGACCGGCCAGCTCGCGGTTCACCGGGGACAGCTCAGGGTCGACCGGCCCGGCCAGCGGCGCGACCAGCCGGTAGAGCGCCGCCAGCCGACGCCCGGGCAGGTAGGCGTCCCGGCGCAGGTTGGCGTGCGTGGACCGCTCGGTGCAGTCCCAGTCCAGCAGCGGCGAGATGCCGACGATGCCGGCCGGCGCGGGCAGCCCGGCGGCCATCGCATCCAGCGCGACGCAGAACGACAGGTAACCACCGGCCGAGTCGCCGGCCAGCACGATCCGCTCCGCCGGGTAACCGTGCGCGAGCAACCACCGGTAGGCGAACACCCCGTCGCGCACCGAGCCGGCCACATGCGTCGCCGGGTACTGCCGGTACGCCACCGAGAGCACCGGCTTGCGCGAGGTGCGCGACAGCGCGGACACGCAGCGGCGGTGGGTGCCGATGCCGCCGCCGATGAACGCGCCGCCGTGGAAGTAGAGCACCGCGCCTGCGCTCGGGTCGGGCAGGCCCGGCGCCACGCCGTCGGCCTTGACCCACTCCGCCACAAAACCGGCGATCCGCAGCAGCTCGGTTCGGGTACCCACCGGCGCCTTGCGCAGCCCCGCCACCAGCTCCAGCACCGGTATCACCCGCACCGCGGTCGGCGTGAGCGGCCAGAGGCTCATCACGGGGCGGGCCATCCAGCGGGCCATCCCGTCGATGACGCGCGCTCTGACGCTGAACCGGACCCGGTGCTCGACCTTTGCGCCCATGGCTGGCCCCCTTCGGCGAAGCGGAGCCCGCATCCCGGGAGGCGCGGTGGAGAACCCGCGGGACTGCCCGGCGGCGGTGCTCGGCAGCGTTGGGAAAACGGTACCTTGCAGGGGCCCCGAAGGCATATCCGAGCTGCGCAACTCTGGTGATGTGACGGCTCAGGGCGGCGTCCACCGACGGGTCGGCCCCCGGACATGATCGCGCCGCCATCGCCGACCGGCTCACCGGAACGGGTTGTGGCTGAGAGTTTTCGGCTGTCCGAGGATCGGGGTCGGCGGTTAGATGGTCGGATGGTCACGGTCGCCCCACCGCCGTTACGGGCCGGTACCGCGCCTCGCGCGCGCCGGGTGGTCGCCCAGCTGCGCAGCACCGCGGAGCTCGCCACCGATCCGCACCGCGCGCTGCCGAACCTGTACCGCCGGTTCGGCCCGGTGTGCACCATCGGGGTCGGGCCTACCCGCAATGTCTTCCTGCTCGGCACCGAGGCCAACCGGTTCGTGCTCGGCAACTCGGAGCTGTTCCGCTGGCGGGAGGCCTTCGACGGGCTGGTCGTGGTCGACGGCGAGACCGCGCTCATCGTCAGCGACGGCATCGACCATCAGCGCAGGCGGCGGTTGGT
Organism: Pseudonocardia sp.; assembly: GCA_036272795.1. GTDB lineage: Bacteria > Actinomycetota > Actinomycetes > Mycobacteriales > Pseudonocardiaceae > Pseudonocardia. Next base: position 7,539 of record DATAYB010000734.1, on the reverse strand, counting down.
GCAGCCGGCATTCGGCCGCCGGCAGGTCGAGGGCTACGCGCGGACCATGCGGCGCCTCGCCGACGCCACAATCGACGGCTGGAGGCCCGGCCAGCGCGTCGACCTCTACCAGGAGTTCCGCCGGGTCATCCGGCGCGCCACGATCGAGGTGCTTTTCGGGCCGCGGCTGGCCGGCGACGAGCCCGAGCTGGGCCGGCTGCTGCAGCACGCGCTCGCCGTCATCGAGCGGCCGCCGCCGTGGCAGCAGCTGCAGCGGCTCGGCGCGCCGTCCTGGCGCCGGGCCGTCGCCTCCCGCGCCACCGTCGCCGGTCGGGTGCTGGCCGAGGTCGAGCTGCGCCGCCAGGCCGGGGCCGAGGGCGATCCCGGCCGGCCGGACGTGCTCAGCCGGCTGGTCGAGGCGCGGGACGACGACGGTTCGAGGCTGTCCGACGAGGAGATCGTCGACCAGGTCATCAGCCTGATCGCGGCCGGCTTCGAGACCACCAGCGCCGCGATGGCGTGGGCCAGCCGGGCGTTGCTCACCGACCGCTCGGTGTGGCGCCAGGCCAGGGCCAGCCTCGATCGCGCGGTCGGCTGGCGCTACCTGGACGGCGTGGTCAGCGAGACCTTGCGGCTGTACCCGCCGGCGGCGGTCAGCGTCCGGATGGTGGCCGAGCCGTTCCGCTTCGCCGGTGTCCCCGTGCCCGTCGGCAGCCAGCTGATCTTCAGCCCGCTCGTCACCCACCGGCTACCCGAGGTGTTCGCCGACCCGCTGCGCTTCGAGCCGACACGCTGGGACCCCGACCGCGCCGACCACCACAAACCCGGGCCCCACGAGTACCTGCCCTTCGGTGGCGGGCCGCACCGCTGCCTCGGCGCGAGCTTCGCCACGACGGAGCTGACCGTGCTCCTGGAGCGGCTGCTGCGCCGGGTGTCGGCCCGGCTGGAGCCCTCCGACGCCAGCCCGGTCGGGCTCGCCGCGATGCGCCCCCGGTCCGGCCCGTTCGCCCGCATCCTCGCCGTCAGCTGAGCCCGGTCAGCCGGGGTTGTCACGGACGTACTGGCCGACACCGTCGAGCACCCTGGCCAGCCCGAACTCGAACCGGTGCTCCCGGCTGGCCGCCCCCTCCGGCTCGCGCGCCTGGGCCAGCACGCCGGCGAGCACGGGGTAGCGCTCCAGCAGGCCCAGCCGCCGCAGCGTCTCCGGCCCCGGCACGACCGGCCCGCCGGCCAGGTCGACCACCGCACCCCGCACGTAGCCGTTGACCAGCATCAGCACGTCGAGCAGCGCGGGGGTCGGCAGCCCGGTCGCCGAGGTCACCCGTAGCGCCGCCTCGGTCCACGCCAGCTCGTTCGGGCCCATCGTGCGGGAACCCGTCACCAGCGACAACGTCCAGGGGTGGCGAACAAAGACGTCCCGGTTGCCGCGCGCCCAGGCCGCCAGCCCGGTGCGCCAACCCGTGCCGTCCGGCAGCTCCGGCGGCTCGCCGATCGCGGCGTCGAGCATCAGTGTGACCAGCTCGAACTTGCCGGGCACGTGTCGGTAGAGCGCCATCGTGGCCGCGCCGAGCTTCGCGGCGACCCGCTGCATGGACAGCGCGGCCAGCCCCTCCGCATCGGCGATCTCGATGCCGGCGCGCACGACCTTGCCCCGGTTCAGCAGCGCTTTCGGACCTCGGCGCGGTGCGGGCTGCCCGCCCCACAGCAGGGCCTCGCCATCCACGGCATCTCCTTGATCCTCGGGCAACGGCCCCGATTATTGCGTATCAAATACGCAGAACGGAGCTCATGCTCACTCACTGCGTAGGTACTACGCAGTACCGTGACCCCGCTACAGACAAGGTCGGCCATGAGTGCAGCCTCCAGCCCCAGCCGCCAGCCGGTTCGGCGTCGCTCCCGACAGCGGGCCTGGCTACCGCCGCTGCTCGTGGTGAGCGTGGCGTTCCTGGTCTTCTCGCTGCCGCCGTACCTCGGCCTGGACCCGTCGAAGGCGCGGCTGCCGATCCGGCCGGGTTATCCACTGCACTACCCGCTGACGGTCGGCCACATCCTGTTCGGCTCGGTGGCGCTGCTGGCGGGGTGCCTGCAGGTGTGGCCGTGGCTGCGCACCCGGTACCCGGTGGTGCACCGCTGGGCCGGGCGGCTGTACCTGTTCGGCGGCGTGTTCCCCGCGGGCGTGCTGGTGCTCGGGGTGGCGCCGGTCAGCAGTACGGGGTTCGCCTCGGCGGTCGGCAACACGGTGCTGGGCGTGCTCTGGCTGGCCACCGCCGTTGCCGGGTACCGGGCGGCCCGCCAGCGCCGCTACGCCGACCACCGGGCGTGGATGATCCGCAACTTCGCGCTGACGCTGTCGATCGTGGCCAACCGGCTGTGGCTGGTGCTGTTCCTGGTACTGGTCGAGACGCCGCCGGTGGTGGCCGCGTTCGGCGGTGACGAGCTGAGCCGGATCCAGACCGCCGCGACCGCCTCGATCTGGGCGAGCTGGGTCGCGAACCTGCTGTTCGTCGAGTGGTACGTCCTGCGCCGCCCGCCCGCCCGGGCTCAGACCGCCAGCCCGGGCCGGGTCACGTCGGGCGTTGGGTGAGGGTTGCCCAGGCGAACGCCACATCGTCCTCGGTGGTGTGCAGGTAGCCGACGGCGAGGCGCAGCACGATCCGGTCGGCGAGCCGGGTGTGGGTGATGAAGATGTCGCCGCTGCGGTTCACGCGCTCGACGATGGCCAGGTTCTGCTCGTCGGTGCCGTTGAACCGGAAGCAGACCAGCGACAGCGACTGGTGCACCAGCTCCCAGTCCGGGTCGGCGGCCACCCAGGTGGCGAACAGCTCGGCCAGCCGGACCGAGCGGCGGATGAACTCCTGGATCCCCTCCCTCCCGAAGCAGCGCATGGTCGCCCACAGCTTCAGCGAGCGGAACCGGCGCCCGAGCGCGGGGCCGTAGTCGGACAGGTTCGCGGCCTCGTCGTCCGTGCGCAGGTACTCCGGCACGATCGTGAACGCCTCGCGCAGCGCCTCCGGGCGGCGGGTGAACAGCACCGAGCAGTCCGAGGGCACCAGCAGCCACTTGTGCGGGTTCATCACCACCGAGTCCGCCTCGGCGACACCGGCCTGGGAGCCACGCAGCTCCGGGCACGCCCACGCGCTGCCGGCGTAGGCGGCGTCCACGTGCAGCCAGACGCCGTGCCGCGCGCACAGCTCCGCGATCTCCGGGATCGGGTCGACCGAGGCCGAGGACGTCGTCCCCGCGGTGGCCACCACCGCGGCCACGTTCCCCCGCTCGAGCTGCTCGGCGACCCCGGACGGCCGCATCCGGAACGCCTCGTCCGTGGCCACCTTGCGTGCCTGCATGCCGAGGATCCGCACGTCCTTCTCGACCGAGGAGTGCGCGTGCTCGGAGAACACCACCGCCTCGTGCCCGCCGCTGTGCCGCGCCGCGACCAACGCCGCCAGCGTCGACGTGGACGCGGTGTCCTCGATGTGGCCGTGCCAGCCGCCGCCGAGACCGAGCAGGTCCGCCAGCCACGCCATCGTCACGGCCTCGAGCTCGGTGGACGCAGGCGAGGCGCGCCAGATGAACGCGACCTGGTTCAACGTCGCCGCCAGCAGCTCCGCCAGGATCGCCGGCTCCGAGGACGTCGTCGCGAAGTACGAGAAGAACCTCGGATGCTGCCAGTGCGTGACCCCGGGCAGGATCACCCGCTCCAGGTCGGCGAGCACCGCCGCGAACGACTCCGCCCGATCAGGCATCCGCGCCGGCAGCGCCGCCGCCACCTCGCCAGGGCGGACCTGCGACATCACCGGGTACTTCCGCACGTTCGCCAGGTAGTTCGCGGCCCAGTCGATCGCCGCGTAGCCGTCCCGGCGCAGGTCGAAGGACGGGATCGCGCCGGGGGCTTCGGCGGGCCGGTTGGCGGGCTGTGCGTCGCCGGGCTCGGTGGTAGTGGGCTCGGGGGTAGCGGGTGCAGGGGTGGCGGGCTCGGGGTCTAAGGGCACGGTGCTCCTCTCGGGACAACCGATCGTCGAGCCCTGCGCGGCGCCCGGTCAAGCGCTCACCCCTCCGGCAGCGCTCCTACTCGGCGAGCCGGGCGGCCCGGCCGCGCAGGTAGCGCTGCTCCGGACGGCTCGTGGTCTGCTGGGCGGCGAGCAGGTAGGCGGCGCGCGCGGCGGTGGTGTCGCCGGCCAGTTCCAAGAGGTGGGCCCTGACGGCGGTCAGCCGGTGGTGCCCGGCGATCCGGTCGTCGTCGTCCAGGACCGCGATCAGCTCGAGGCCGGCCCGGGGACCCCGCACCTCGGCCACCGCGACGGCGTGGCTGAGCGTGACCATCGGGTTCGGCGCCCGCCGTTCCAGCAGCTGGTAGAGCGCGACGATCTGCGGCCAGTCGGTGTCCTCCGCGCGGGCAGCCTCGGCGTGCACCGCCGCGATGGCCGCCTGCAGCTGGTACGGGCCGATCAGCGCGCGGGGCAGCGTGGCGGTGATCAGGTCGATGCCCTCGCGCAGCTGGGCGCCGTCCCAGCGGCTCCGGTCCTGCTCGGCGAGCGGCACCAGCTCGCCGTCGGCTGTCGTCCTGGCGGGACGGCGGGCCTCCGTCAGCAGCATCAGCGCGAGCAGCCCGGCGACCTCACCGTCGGCCGGCAGCAGCCGGTGCACCTGGCGGGTCAGTCGGATCGCCTCGCGGGTCAGCTCGGCCCGGTGCAGCTCGTCGCCGCTGGTCGCGGTGTAGCCCTCGTTGAAGATCAGGTACAGGGTGTGCAGCGCGGCCTGCATCCGCGCGCCGTAGTCCCCGTCCGGCGGCGGGCCGAAACGCGCGCCGGCCTCGGCGATGCTCCGCTTGGCGCGGGTGATGCGCCGGGTCATGGTCGCCTCGGGGACGAGGAAGGCGCTGGCGATCTGGGCGGTGGTCAGGCCGGCGACCGCGCGCAGGGTCAGCGCGACCTGCGACGCCGGGCTGAGTGCCTCGTGGCAGCAGAGCAGTAGCAGGGTCAGGGTGTCGTCGACGGCCTCGGCCGTTGTGGTGCTGCCAGCGCGGGCGCCGTCCGAACCGGTAAACGGGCCGTGGGGGCCGTCGAGTGCGGCATCGGCGGCCGGGGCACTGGTGGAAGAGGTGCCGGCCGACGAGCGGGTGGCCGGGTCGAGCGCGGCCGCGTTGACCTCCCGGTCGCGACGGGCCGCCTCGCTGCGCCACTGGTCGGTGAGTCGCCGGGTGGCCACGGTGACCAGCCAGCCGTGCGGGTTGCGCGGCACACCCTCCGCCGGCCACTGCAGCGCGGCGGCCAGCAGTGCCTCCTGCACGGCGTCCTCGGTGCGGTCGAAGTCCCGGTAGCGGCGCAGCACCACCCCCAGCACCCGGGGCGCCAACTCGCGCAGCAGCCCGTCCCAGCTCGCGGCAGGGCCGGCGGCCGCATCGGGCTGGCCGGCGGGCCCGCCGCTCGCGACGGGCCCGCCGCTCGTGGTGCGCCCGGCGGCCGGGCCGATCGGACGGTCCATCACATCTCCATGCCGCCGACGTCCATGATCGGCCGGACCTCGACCCCGCAGATCGCCGCGTCCGGGATCCTCGCGGCGATCTCCAGCGCGCGGTCCAGACTCTCGCAGTCCACCACGTCGTAGCCGGCCAAGTGCTCCTTGACCTCGACATACGGCCCGTCGGTTGTCACGCGCACACCGTCGCGGACCCGCACGCCGACCGACCGCGCGGGATCGGCAAGCGCGTTCCCGTCGACCCACTCGCCGGACCGCACCAGCTCGTAGTACAGCTCGGAATGCAGGCGTTCCAGCTCGTCGCGCTCGGCCTGGGTCAGCGCGTCCCAGGTGGCCGGCGAGCTGTAGATCAACAACATGTACTTCATCGTGTCGCTCCTCGGTGGGCTCGACCGCGCGCGGCGGCCGAGGTCGGCGAGTCCGTCGAAGCATTACCGCAACCAGGTCGACGCCACACCCGATAACCGGACACCAGCGCGTCAGAGGACCTCGTCGACCGACCGCTGTCCCGCCGACCGACCGGTCGCGTCCGCGCTCCGGCAACTCGAGCCGCGTCCGGCCGCCGTCCGACACCGCGGCCAGCGCGCTCGCGGCCCTGCCTGTGGTTTCCGAACTCCACACGGGGCAGGTTCTGACCGCCGAAAACCTGCCTCCTGTGCAGCTCGGTAACGCGGGGCTGCTTGTGGGGGCTCGCGTTGAACTCGGCGTGGCTGCTGTTGCCTCGTGGGGGTAGCGCGGCGGCCGCCCCGTCTTTTAATGTCGATTCAGAATCCGACCCCGTGGAGTGCCAGTGCCGCTGACCACCGCTGTCGACGACCCGGTCACCCCGCACAGTCCGCCGGGCGCGGCGGCGGGCTGGTTCGACCGGTTCTACTTCAACGCACACTCCGGGACGGCCACGCCGTACCTGCTGGTCGGCGCCGGGAGGTACCCGGTGGAGGGGCGCGCCGACGGCTACGCGGTCGCCGTCACGGACTCGACCCAGATCAACATGCGCACGGCCACGACCGCCGCGCCGCCAGCCACAGACAACAGCGACAGAGACAACACAGCGATCGGGCCACTGTCCTGGGCCGTCGTCGAGCCGCTGCGCGAGTGGCGGCTGCGGCTCGACCCGAACCCGTCGGGGCTGGCCTTCGAGCTCCACTGGACCGCCCGCACCGAACCGTGGGAGTGCCGGCCGATCACCCTGGACGACGGTCGTGGCCAGGTCATGACGTTCGACCACGCGTTCCAGTCCGGGCGCTACCGGGGCTGGCTGGAGGTCGACGGCCGCCGCACCGAGGTCACCGGCTGGACCGGGCAGCGCGATCGCTCCCGGGGCCGGCGGATGGCCACCGCCCGCCAGGGCCTGCACCTGTGGGTCCAGGCGCAGTTCGCGGACGAGTGCGTCGCGTTCCTCTACGACCTGGACCGGGCCAACCGGCCAACCCTGCTGGACGGCGCGGTCCTCGGCACCGACGGCACCGTCGACCCGATCGTCGGCCTCGGCCACATCCTGGTGTTCGACGAGCGCCTGGAGACGACCGGCGGCCGGCTCACCCTGTGCACCGCACGCGGCCGCCGGCTGGCCCTGGACGTCGACGCGGCGGCGAGCCGGGGCGGTTTCCTCGGCGGCGCGGGCTACGGCGGCTGGCAGGGCTCGGACCACGGCGCGACCCACAGTTGCGCGCACGTCGAGCACGACCGCTGGGACCTGCGCGACCCCGAGCTCGTGCCCCGCGCGCTGCGCTACCCGCTGACCGACCGGCTCGCCGCATTCACCCGGCACGAGAGCGGCCGGGCCGAGCGCGGCGCCGGCATCTTCGAGTTCGCCCACTCCCGCAGCCCCGCGTACCGCTACCGGCCGGCCCCGGAGCCGCGTTGACCGAGCTGGTCGAGGGGCTGGAGCCGGCCGCGCTGCGGGACTGGTTGGGGTGCACCCGGCTGGTGGTGCACGGTGCACCCGGTGGCGGTGGCTGGTCGAGCTGCACGCTGCTGGCCGAGGCCGACGGGGTGCCGATCGTGCTGCGGCTGGCGCCGGTCGGGCGCGGCATGTTCGGAGAGCACGACCTGTCCGTACAGGTCAACTGCCTGCGGCACGTC
>DATAYB010000733.1:0-5149 GCA_036272795.1 Pseudonocardia sp. | reverse complement strand
GGTGGCCCCGGTGGGCCGGGCCGCCCCGGTGACGGCGACCTGCGCGCCACGCTGTCGGTGTCCCCGCGCACGGTGCGCCAGGGCGACATCGTCACCTTCAACGGCGGCTGCTCGCGCGGCCAGCAGGTCGACCTGCGCGCCGACGACGTCAACGTGCGCGGCGACCGGGGCTACGTCGACGACAACGCCCGTGAGGGCGACCACACCGCCACCCGCGTCTGCCGGGACGGCGGCAGGCAGGAGACGGCGACCGACCACTTCCGCGTCATCCGGGACGACGACAACCACGGTCCCGGTGGTGACGGCCCGCGCGACCTGTGGCTGAGCGACCGCTCCGGCTACCGGGGTGACAACGTGGACGTCTCGGTGCGCTGCCGGGACAACTCCGCCCGGCTCGAGGCCGACGGGCTCGACGACATCACCCTGCGCCGAGACGGCAGCCGGCTCACCGGTACGACCCACGTGGAGAACCGCGCCGACCCGGGCTGGCACCGGGTGACCGTGAGCTGCGACGGGCACAGTGACAGCGTGGGCTTCCGGGTGCTGCGCGACCGCCCCGACCACGACCGCTACCTGAACGTGGACCCGGGCTACGGTCACCGGGGCGACGAGGTCGACATCCACGTCGGCTGTGACTGGTCGGTGGGACGCGTCGAGTCCGACGCGCTGGACGACATCGACCTGGACCGCGACGGCCGGGACTGGCGCTACGCGGGCTCCACGCACGTCAGCGACAACGCCGACCCCGGCGAGCACACGGTGAAGGTCAGCTGCGGCAACGACACCATGGAAGAGTCGTTCTTCGTACAGGGCGACAGTGATCACAATGGCGACGACAGCTCGACGCCGGGTGGCGGCGAGTACGTGTCGGTGTACCCGGTGGGTGCCCCCGAGACCGGTGGCGGCCCCGTGGACGACGGCGGTGGCTCGCGCGCGTGGACTGCGCTGGGGCTGCTCGGCCTGACAGGCGCGGCGCTGGCCGGTACCGGTACGGCGCTGGCGCGACGGAACTCACGGCGGGGTGCGGAGCGATGAGGATGCGCGGGGGACTGGTCAGGACTGTGCTGGCGACGGCTGTGCTCGGGGTGCTGGCGGCGGGCTGTAGCTCGCCGGCGGGCCCCGGGCCGGGGGACGGGCCGAACCTGAGCTCGCCGACCGTGGCCGGTGGGCCGGTGACGGCGATCCCGCCGCTGCCGGTCTCCAACCCGACGCAGCTGCGGATCGACGCGATCAACGCGTCCTCCAGCCTGATCCCGCTCGGGCTGAACGCGGATCAGACGATCTCGGTGCCGCCGGTGAGCACACCGGAGCAGGCCAGCTGGTACCGGCTGGGCCCGACGCCCGGCGCGGCCGGCCCCGCGATCATCCTGGGCCACGTCAACGGCAACGGTAAGGACGGCGTCTTCGCCCGCCTGAACCAGCTCAAGCCCGGTGACCAGGTCAAGGTCACCAGGGCGGACGGCAAGACCGCCGTATTCACCGTGACGAAGCTGCAGCAGGTGCCGAAGAACACGTTCCCGACCGTGGACGTGTACGGCGACACCAACGACTCGGAGCTGCGGCTGATCACCTGCGGTGGCGGCTTCGACAAGAGCAAGCGCAGCTACGTCGACAGCATCATCGCCTTCGCCACCCTGACCGGGGTCGCCTGAGAGTTCGATAAACCCACTCCGGGCCCTCGGGTCCGGACACCGCCAAATGGCACCCCCCGAAGCGGCACGTTCGCCGGTTCGGGGGGTGTCGCGGTAGGACTAACCCCGAATCGCTCGATCTTCACTAATGTGGGTGGACCCAAATGGGTGGCCATCGGCGAATGCGACTCACGGCAACCGGTAGCGTGCCGTCGGGACATCGGTTCCCGGCAGTACAGGGACGGTACGAGGAGGCGGCAGGTCATGCGACTGGCGGTGGTTCCCGGAGACGGGATCGGGCCGGAGGTCATCGCCGAGGCGCTCAAGGTGCTCGGGGAGGTCGCCCCGGGCACCGAGACGACGACCTACGACCTCGGTGCGGCGCGCTGGCACTCGACGGGGGAGCTGCTCCCCGAGTCCGTGCTCACAGAGCTGGCCGAGCACGACGCGATCCTGCTCGGCGCGGTCGGTGACCCGTCGGTACCCAGCGGGATCCTGGAGCGCGGGCTGCTGCTGCGGCTGCGCTTCGAGCTGGATCACCACGTCAACCTGCGCCCGGCGCGGCTCTACCCGGGGGTGCGCAGCCCGCTGGCCAGCCCGCCGGAGATCGACCTGGTAGTGGTGCGCGAGGGCACCGAGGGGCCGTACGCCGGCACCGGTGGCCACCTGCGCAAGGACACCACGCACGAGATCGCCACCGAGGTCAGCATCAACACCGCCTTCGGTGTCGAGCGGGTGGTCCGGGATGCGTTCGCCAGGGCGGCCGCCCGGCCTCGCAAGCACCTCACCCTGGTGCACAAGACCAACGTGATGGCCTACGCCGGCGGGCTCTGGTCGCGCATCGTCGAAGAGGTCTCGCTCGAGTACCCCGACGTGGGCGTCTCCTACCAACACATCGACGCCACCACGATCCACCTGGTGACCGACCCGGGCCGGTTCGACGTGATCGTCACCGACAACCTGTTCGGCGACATCCTCACCGACCTGGCCGCCGCGGTGACCGGTGGCATCGGGCTCGCGGCGAGCGGCAACCTGGACGTCAGCCGGCGCAACCCGAGCATGTTCGAGCCGGTGCACGGCAGCGCGCCCGACATCGCCGGCCAGGGCATCGCCGACCCGACGGCCGCCGTGCTCTCCGTGGCACTGCTGCTGGACCACCTCGGCCGGCACGAGGCCGCGCGCAAGGTGGAGGCCTCGGTGGCGTTCGACCTGGCCACCCGTGACCACGGCGCCGCCGGCCACACCCAGTCCATCGGCGACCGCCTGGCCGCCCTGGTCGGCCGCCCCGCCACCTTCGACGCCATCTGACCGGCCCACCCGTCCCCGCGAGTCGCTAGATTTTGTCGAGCGAGTCGCGGGATTGTGCAGACGAACAGAGCCGGGCCGGCCTCCAACGGGAGGACGGCCCCGGCTCTGCTGTCTCTCGGTCCGGCTTCGTGTGCCGCGGAATCTAGCGACACGGCCCGCGGAATCTAGCGACTCGCGGGGAGGGGGTCAGACGGGTTCGGTCTCGCCGAAGACCATCTGGGCGCCGCCGGTGGCGAAGTTGGCCACGTCCGCGCCGGCCGCCTGGAACTCCGGGCTGCCGAGCGCGCCGAGCAGGTCGTCCTTGCTGTCCCAGCTGAGCACGGCGATCAGGTGGTACGGCGGCTGGCTGCCGTCCGGCCCGGTCTCGCACCAGTTCAGGGTGTAGCTGGTCAGGCCCGGTGCTTTCTTGGCCAGCGGAGCGTGCACTTCGTGGTAGTGCTTGTTGAACGCCTCGGGGTCCTCGGGGTGGTTGTAGAGCACGGTGAGCTGGTACAACGCCAATCCTCCTGGGTCTCGCGGTCGGGTACATCCTGGTGGTGGCGGGCACCGGCCGCAGCGTTCCCACACCACTGGGTGAACGGGAGTTGCTCCGGGAGTGCTATCGTCGCTGGCGTGTCACGTCAGAGTGTGATCATTATCGTGGAGCGCGTCGGGTAGCGGCATCACCGCCCGACGCGCAGACCTCTCGCATCCGCGAGGGGTCTTTTTTGTTGCCCAGCCCAGTGTCTGTCCGAAGTTTCCGCCGCTCGCCACCGCCGATGACCAGGAGCAGCACAGCCGATGTCCCGCCCGGATCCTGACAGCTCACCTCGGCACCCGTCGCCCACCTCGCTTCGGACCGAGCCCGCCGGCACCCCGCTCGGGGACGCCTTCCACGTGTACGACACGACCCTGCGCGACGGGGCCCAGCGGGAGGGGGTCAGCTACTCGGTGGCCGACAAGCTCGCCGTCGCCCGTCACCTGGACGCGCTCGGGGTGGGCTTCATCGAGGGTGGCTGGCCGGGCGCGCTGCCCAAGGACACCGAGTTCTTCGCCCGCGCGGCTGCCGGCGAGCTGGAGCTGCGGCACGCGGCGCTGGTCGCGTTCGGCGCCACCCGCAAGGCCGGCCTACGCGCCGAGCAGGACGCGCAGGTCCGGGCGCTGCTGGACTCCGGAGCGCCGGTGGTGACGCTGGTGGCCAAGTCGGACCGGCGGCACATCGAGCGGGCTCTGCGCACTGACGTCGCGGAGAACTGCGCGATGGTGGCGGACACCGTGGCGCTGCTGCGCGCCGAGGGCCGCCGGGTGTTCCTGGACGCCGAGCACTTCTTCGACGGCTACCGGTTCGACCCGGACACCGCGCTGCGGGTGCTCGACGCGGCGGTCACGGCCGGCGCGGACGTCGTCGTGCTGTGTGACACCAACGGCGGCATGCTGCCGTTGCGGCTCGCCGAGGTGGTGGGAGAGGTGGCCGAGCGGACCGGGTTCCGGCTCGGCATCCACTGCCAGGACGACACGGGGTGCGCGGTCGCCAACAGCCTCGCGGCCGTTCAGGCGGGCGCCAGCCACGTGCAGTGCACCGCGAACGGCTACGGGGAGCGGGCCGGCAACGCCGACCTGTTCGCCGTGGTCGGCAACCTGGTGACCAAGCTCGACATGCCGGTCCTACCGGACGGGGCATTCGCCGAGCTGACCCGGACCTCGCACGCGTTGGCGGAGATCGCCAACATCGCCCCCGATACCCACCAGGCCTATGTCGGGGCGTCAGCGTTCGCTCACAAGGCGGGCCTGCACGCGAGTGCGATCAAGGTCGACCCCGAGCTGTACAACCACATGGACCCCACGGTTGTCGGCAACGGGCAGCGGGTGCTGGTCACCGAGATGGCCGGCCGGGCGAGCGTCGAGCTCAAGGGAGCAGAGTTCGGCCTCGACCTGGCCGGCCATCCGGCCGCGGTGTCCTCGGTGGTCGCCACGGTGAAGGAGCGGGAGGCGCGGGGCTGGTCGTTCGAGGCCGCCGATGCCTCCCTGGAGCTGCTGATGCGGTCGGCGGTCGGTGGTCAGCGCATACCGGAGGCGCCGTTCGCGCTGGAGTCGTACCGGGTGATCGTGGAGCGGCGCCTCGATGGTGCGGTCGTCGCGGAGGCCACCGTGAAGGTGATCGTGGACGGCGAGCGGGTGATCGCCACCAAGGAGGGCAACGGCCCGATCAACGCGCTGGACGCGGCCCTGCG
>DATAYB010000732.1:0-6261 GCA_036272795.1 Pseudonocardia sp. | reverse complement strand
CCCCGGCTGGATCCGCCCGATCGGCTCGTTCTTGCGCAGTGGGGTGCCGAGTGTGGCGCTCCACTGGCTGAGGGTGCCGGCGATCGGGGCCACCACCGGAATCCGGTCGCCGTCGATCTGGGCGTTGTCGGTGCGCACGTAGCGGCTCGCGTCGAAGAAGTAGCCCACGGTGAGCGTCACGCTGAGCGCGAGCAGCACGAACGGCACGGCCCGCACCGCGAGCTGGGCCCGCCGCGGCAGCTCCCCCGCGCGGCGGCGCAGCGTGGACGCGGCCAGCGTCAACGCGACCAGTGCGGCGGCCACGACGACGGCGCTGTTGCCCACCAGCTTGGCGGTCAGCAGGCCGGTCTCGCTGACCTCCTTGAGCGCCTCGAGCACGTAGGTCAACGGCAGGGCGTCGCTGACCTTCTCCAACCAGGTGGCCATCTGTTCGCGCGGCACGAACAGCCCGCCGAGCAGCACCTGCGGCATGACCACGGCGGGCATGAACTGCACAGCCTGGAACTCGCTCGTCGCGAACGCACTGCTGAGCAGACCCAGTGCCATGCCGAGCACGGCGCTGGCGATCGCGACCAGCACCACCACGGCGGCCGCGCCCGGCGTGTACAGCCCGAGCACCAGGTAGGCGACCGCCGAGGTGACCAGCGCCTGCGCCGTGGCGGCGACCGCGAACGCGACCCCGTAGCCCAACAGCAGGTCGATCTTGGACATCGGCGTCGTGAGCAGCCGCTCCAGCGTGCCGCTGGTCCGCTCGCGCAGCATGGCCACGCTGGTGACCAGGAACATCAACGTGAACGGGAAGATCCCGAGCAGCAGCAGGCCGGTCCGGTCGAAGGAGCGCTTCGAGTCGAGCATCTCGTGGATGAGCGCCAGCAGCACGCTGGGCACGATGATCAGCATGCCGACGGTGCGCCGGTCGCCGTGCAGCTGGGCCAGCACGCGCCGGGCCGTGGCGGCGACGATCCTCGGCGAGACCAGGCGCATCGTCGAATCGACCGCGGGCCGGTCGACGGAGGGGGCGGGCGGGGTGGGGTCGTCCCGGGGCGCCGTCGGCGCGGCCTCCGGTGGCGACTCCTGGGTTCTCATCGCCTCACCACCGTGGCCAGGGCGCCCGCGCCGTCGCGGCGGATCAGCTGCAGGAACGCCTCCTCGAGGTCCTGCGTGCCGGTGGCCGCCCGCAGGTTGTCCGGGGTGTCGTCGGCGATCAGCCGCCCGTGGCGCATCATCAGCAGCCGGTCGCAGCGGCCCGCCTCGTCCATCACGTGGCTGGACACGAACAGGGTGGTGCCGGCGGCCGCCAGCGCGTGGAAGCGGGCCCACAGGTCGTTGCGCAGCAGGGGGTCCAGGCCCACGGTCGGTTCGTCGAGCACCAGGAACTCGGGGGTGGCCAGCAGCGCGCAGGCCAGCGAGACCCGGGCGCGCTGCCCCCCGGACAACGTGGCGACCTTCTGCCCGGCGCGCGCGGTGAGGTCGACGTCGGCCAGTGCCCGGTTCGCATCGCTGGTCGGCGCCCCGTAGACGGCCGCGAAGTACTGGACGTTCTCCCACACCGTGAGGTCGAGGTAGACCGAGGCCGCCTGGGTGACGTAGCCGACGCGGCGGCGCAGCTCGGCCGACCCGGCCGGCACACCCAGCACCCGCATCGACCCCGCGCTGATCTGTTGCAGGCCCACCACGCACCGCATCAACGTGGTCTTGCCGCAGCCGCTCGGCCCCAGCAGACCCGTCACCGCCCCGGTGGGCGCGGTAAATGTCAGGCCGCCGAGCACGTTCCGGCCACCCAAGGTGACCACCAGCTCGCGTGCCTCAATCGCCGAGGCCATGCTCGTTCGCCCCCAGCCCGGATGTATTTCATCGACTGATGAAATCTCATCCAAGGTAGCACGCGCCCGCCCCCGACACGAGCCGTAGCCCCTCCGACTACGTGAACCCCATCGACCTGCGGCAGTATCCGGTCGAGCCGGTACTGGCCCGGGTCGAGCGCATCCTCGGCACGCGGCCGGACCGCGCGACAGCCGTGCGCAAGCGCCGCACGGTGGGCGGCCGCGACCGGCCGAGGGACCTAGGTGCGGATCGAGCTGCGCAGGCTCGCGCGGCCGCGATCCCGGGCTCGGGCACCGGGGCCGCCGCCGAGCTGCGCGGCGTCGCCAGAGCGGCGTGGCTGGGCGGCCTGACCTGGCCCGCCGACGAGCTCGACGCGCGCAGGCACGCGGACGAGACCAGCCTGGTCACCGCCCGCCCGGCCCATCCCGCCGGCCCGCCGCAGCTGACGACGCACACCTAGCCCGCACAGACCGTTCCCCCACAGCACAGACCGTGCACGGTCTGTGCTGTGGGTACACGGTCTGTGCGGCGAGGACTTGGTCCGGGGGCGAGCTCAGCTCCGGTGGCGCCACACGAGTCCGGACTGCCAAGATCGGAAGCATGACAGTGGTGCTGGTGCACGGAAATCCGGAAACCGACGCGGTCTGGGGCCCCCTGGTGGCCGAGCTGGGTCGCGACGACGTCGTTCTCCTCTCGCCGCCCGGCTTCGGCGCGCCGCTGCCCGACGGGTTCGGCGCGACCGTGCACGAGTACCGCGACTGGCTCGTCGCCGAGCTGGAGCGGTTCGAGGCCCCGGTCGACCTGGTCGGGCACGACTGGGGCGGCGGGCACGTGGTCAACGCCGCGATGGCCCGCCCAGACCTCCTGCGCAGCTGGGCCACCGACGTGATCGGGCTGTTCGATCCGGAGTACGTCTGGCACGACCTGGCGCAGGTCTGGGTACGGCCCGGCCAAGGCGAGGAGGCGGTGGACGCGATGCTGGGCGGCACTCTCGCCGAGCGCACCGAGCGGATGGTCGGCCTCGGCATGCCGCGGGCGGTCGCCGAGGGCATCGCCGCCGGCCAGGGCCCGGAGATGGGGCGCGCCATCCTCGCGCTGTACCGCTCCGCGCCGCGCCCCGTGCTCGACCAGCTCGCCGAGGCGCTACCGGCCGCCGCCAAGAGCCCCGGCCTGGCCATCAGCGCCACCGAGGACCATTTCGTCGGCACCGACGCGATGCGTCGCAGGGCCGCCGCGCGGGCCGGCGCCCAGGTGGAGGAGCTCGTGGGGCTCGGGCACTGGTGGATGGTGCAGGACCCGACCAAGGGCGCCGAGCTGCTCACCCAGTTCTGGGCGTCTGTGGGCGGCTGACCTGGCCGTTTGACCTCGAGAGCGACCGAGGCCGGTACCGCTACGCCGTCGCGGGTACGCGGTCGTAGAACCCGCCGTCGATCCGCAGGGTGGCGCCGGTGATGTAGCCGGCCACCGGGCTGGCCAGGAAGGCGACGAGGTCGGCGTACTCGCGCGGCCGACCGATCCGGCCGACGTCGGTGGGCCCGAGCTCGTCCACCTTCGGCTCGATCTCTGCCCAGGTGTCGCCCCAGCCCTGCACCCTGCCCATGGTGATCAGCTGGTTCCGGGCCTCCGGGGTGAGGATGCCACCGGCCGCCACCGCGTTCGACGTGATCCCGGAGTGCCTCAGCTCGCGCGCGAGGGACGCGGCGAGGTTGTCCCGGGCGGCGTTGCTGGCGTTGTAGTGAGGCTGGGCCGCGGTGGGCAGGTGACCGGTGACGCTGCTGATCTGGATCACCCGGCCCCACCCGCGTGCCCGCATCCCGGGCAGCAGTCGCCGCACCATGCGCACGCTCGTGAGCACGTTGACGTTGTAGATGTCGGCCCAGTCCTCGGGGGTCGCCTCGTTCCACCCCGTCGCCGGGTCGTACCGGCCTACGTTGTTCACGAGGATGTCGACCGGCCCGCCCGCCGTCGCCGCGGCCACGACGTCGTCGGCGCCGGCGTCCGTGCCGAGGTCACCGATCGCGATCGCGGCCTCGCCGCCCTCACCGCGAATGGACTTGGCGACCGCCTCGGCCCTGGCCCGGTCGCGTCCGTGCACCACAACGGCGGCGCCCTCGGCGGCCAACAGGGTGGCGATCGCCTCGCCGAGTCCGGTGGTCGATCCGGTGACGAGGGCCCGCTTGCCCACGAGTTGTAGATCCATGCCTCGACGGTAGGACCGGAAAAATGGACCTGCAAGTCCAGGAAATCGCCCTCAGCCGATGCCCGGATCAGCGGCCCGCAGCCGGGCGATCCCCCAGTCGAGCGCCGCACGCAGGTGGGTCGACTCACCCGTGGCGAGCATGATTCCCACCCCGCCCTGGATGCCGGCGAGCAGTGCGGCGGCCGTCTCGTCGACGTCGACCGACGCCGGCAGGTGGCCCCCGTCCCGCAGGGAGCGGACGCCGGCCGCAATGCTCTCCTGCCACTTCCGCATCAGCTCGATGACAATGGCCCTGGCGCCCGGCGTGGACCGACCGATCTGCGCGAACAGCGAGCCCAGCTGGCACAGGTCGCCCTGCTCCTCGTAGCGGGCCACGACGGCGTCACGCCACCGGTACCACGCGTCCCACGTGTCGAGATGCCCCAGGTGGGGCTGCTGGTCCTCCAGCACCTGGTCCGCCTCGTACTGCGCGACCGCGAGCAGGAGCTGGTCCTTGCCGTCCGGGAAGTAGTGGAACAGCTGCCCCTTGCTCGTCCCCGTCCGCGCCCTGATGTCATCCAGGGTGGCGATCGCAACCCCCAGCTCACGCAACACCTCGGCGGCGCCTTCGACGATGCGCCCCCGCGTGGCCTGCCCCTTCGGCGTCAGTACACCCCGCACAGCAACCTCCCGAACTGGACCGACCGGTTCATTCTAGGCCCGCTGGGCCCGACGGTCTGTCGGCGTTGGCAGCGAGGCTCGCACTGACGTACACGGATGCCGTCACCTGACGGGCGCGGACCGGCGGTCCGCAACCTACGGTTGGACCGGTGAAGATCAAGAGCGTTTCCGTGGCACTGGCCGCCGTGACCGCCACCGTGGCGCTGTGCGCCGCCTGCGCGGCCGGCCCACAGCAGAGCGCCCCGCCGGCGAGCGCCCCGGCGGCCGTCTCGCCGTCGAGCGTGCCGTCCGGACCGAAGCCGACCATCGTCCTGCTGCACGGCGCCTTCGAGGACGCCTCGTCCTGGAACAAGGTGACCCGACAGCTGCAGGCCGAGGGTTACCCGGTGCTCGCACCGGCGGTCCCGCTGCGCGGGGTCGCCTCGGACACCGCCGCACTGGAAGGCGCGCTCGACGCGATCCAGGGACCGAAGGTGCTGGTCGGGCACTCCTACGGCGGGCTGCTGGTGAGTGAGCTCGCCAGCCGGACCCCGGATGTGACAGGGCTCGTCTACGCGGCGGCGTTCATCCCGCAGGCCGGCGAGACCGCCGGGCAGCTCAACTCGCAGTTCCCCGGCTCGCTGATCGGCCCGACCACCACCCACACGGTCAGCAGCCCGGACGGCCCCCAGATCTACGTCGATCCGGCGAGCTTCCCGGAGCTGTTCACGGCTGGCGACGACCCCGCCGAGGCGGCAGTCGAAGCGGTCAGCCAGCGCCCGATAGCGGCCGCCGCGTTCGACGAGAGGATCGCGACCACCGCGCCGGCCAACATCCGGAAGTTCGCCATCGTGGCCACCGGCGACAAGGCGATCGCACCGGCCGCCGAACGCTCCATGGCACAGCGCGCCGGCGCGGCGATCACCGAGGTGCAGTCCCCGCACGCGGTGCCCGCCGCGGACCCGCAGGCGGTCGTCGACGTCATCCACCAGGCAGCCAGCGCGTCGCAGTAAACCCGGGGCGGCGACCATCACGAGCAAAACCCGCGCTCCGAGGCCACCCCACCTCGTACGATCAACGGATGGGGGATGTGGCGGGCGGGCCCCGTAAGTCCGGTGTCGGGTTGGCCAGTTGCGTGCTGGCCGCCGTTGCGACCTTGTGGCTCGGGTGGCTGGCGGTAGAGGCGGTCGTGACGGAGACCGCCGCGGGGCAGCCCATCCTGCTGATCCCGGCCGGTACGTTTGTGCTGCTCCTGTGGATCCCGGTGCTCGTGCTGGCCCAGGCCGGCTGGGTGCTCCGCACCGGGCCGGCGCGGGCGGCGGCGGCCGCCGCTGTGCGCGGGCGCCACGCCGCGCTCGGCCTTGGCGTGCTGGGCGTGGTCGGTGGACTGAGAACAGCGCCGACCGGGGGTGCCCTGACCGGGACGGCCGTCCTAATCGGTCTTGCCATGCTGCCACTGAGCTGGACGCTGAGCGGGTCCGCCGAGGAACTCGAGCGGTGGGTGCGACGAAATGCCCGGCCCACCGCCGGGCAGTCGGCCAGTTCAGCGTCGGTCGACCCGGACGTGGCCGCCGAGAGCGAGCCCTACCCCTACCCCA
>DATAYB010000731.1:0-3045 GCA_036272795.1 Pseudonocardia sp. | reverse complement strand
ATGCCGAGACCCGCCGACAGCGCGCGCAGCGCCGCGACCGGGTCGGCCCCGGCGCCGAGGGCGCGGCCGATGCGGAGGGTCGCGTCCGGCGCGGCCGGGGCGTTGAAGGCGAGCACCTCGGGCAGCACGATCGCGTGGGTCTGCGCGTGCGGCAGGTTGAACGCCCCGCCCAGCGCGTGGCAGATCTTGTGGTGCAACCCGGAGCCGGCCACCGCGAACGCGCTGCCGGCGAGGTAGGCGCCGTAGAGCAGGTCGGACCTCGCGGCGAGATCGGTGGGGTCGGCGTGCACGGCCGGCAACCCGGCGGCGAGCGCGCGGATGCCCTCCTCGGCGGCCAGCGACGAGATCGGGTTGCGTCGGGGTGCCCAGAACGCCTCGACGCAGTGTGCCAGCGCGTTCAGCCCGCTCGCGGCGGAGAGATCGGCGGGCAGGGTCACCGTGAGCTCGGGGTCGTAGACGACGGTGCGCGGCAGCACCCGGTGGTCGACGCCGGTCGTCTTGCGGGTCTGCTCGGTGCCGATGCTCGTTCCGCTGGCGCTCCTCTCGGTGCCGATGCTCGTTCCGCTGGCGCTCCTCTCGGTGAGCCCCCAGACGGGCGTGACCTCCGAGCCGGCGTACGTGGTCGGCACCGCGATGATCGGCAACCCGGTGGTCAGCGCGATGGCCTTGGCGGTGCCGGTCGTGGAGCCGCCGCCGACGCTGAGCACCGCGTCGGCCCGCACCGAGGCGGCCAGCGCCCGAGCGGCCTCGGCGACCTGGATCGGCACGTGCGGCCGGACCGAGGTGAACACCGCGACGACCCGGTCGCCCAGCGGCGCGGCCAGCTCGCGGGCCAGCGGCTCCTCGGACTCGGTGGCCACCAGCAGCACCCGGTCGGCGTTCAACCGGTCGGCCTCGGCGAGCAGCTCTCGGCGGGCCACCCCCGCGCCGAACACGACCCGGCCGGGCAGCGCGTCGTAGTGGAACTCCTGCACGGCTGCCTCCGGGCGCGCTCGGCGGTGAGGTCCTTCACACTCGTGGGTGGTCAGACATATGTCCAATACTTGTTTCCAAGCTCAGCCATACCATTGACTATGGACCTGCGGCAGCTGCGGTACTTCATGGTCGTGGCCGAGGAACGCTCGGTCACTCGAGCCGCCAGCCGGCTACACCTGACCCAGCCGCCGCTGAGCGCGCAGCTCGCCAGGCTCGAACACGAGCTCGGCGTGCGGCTGCTCGTGCGGCACCGGCGGGGGGTGGACCTCACCGAGGCCGGCGCTCACCTGCTGGAGCACGCCCGCCGGCTGCTCGCCGGGATGGACGCGGCGACCGACTCGGTACGTCGGCTCGGGGAGGGTCGGGTCGGCCGGCTGACGCTGGCGTTCGTCTCCGCCACCGCGCCGACGGTGCTCGCCCCGCTGCTGCGCCGCTACCACGCGGACCGGCCCGATGTGGTGGTGGACTTCGTCGAGAGTGGGCCGGACGGTGTGGTCGAGCACGTCCGGACGCGCCGCGCCGACATCGGTCTGGTGCACCTGCCGCCGCCCGGGGTCGGCGTCACCCACGGGCAGGACCTCGACGTCGCCGTGCTGCACCGCGAGCCGCTGGTAGCGGTGCTGCCGGCGGCGCTCGCCGGGCAGGTGGGCGACCGGGTCGACCTCGCCGCGCTCGCCGACCAGACGTTCCTCGCGCCGGAGCAGACGGTGTGGGGAGGCCTGCGGCCGCACCTGCTCAACGCCTGCCGGCTGTCCGGGTTCGAGCCGACGCTGCGTGAGGTGACGATGGTGCACACGGTGGTCGCGCTGGTCGGGGCCGGGGTGGGCGTCTCGGTGCTGCCGTCGTCGGTGCGCCAGGTGGCCGGCCCGGACGTGGTGGTCCGGCCGCTCTCCCGGCACGTGCCGGTGGCCGAGACGGCGGTGCTGCGGCTGCGCGCCGACCGGCCCTCGCCGCAGGCCCAGCGCTTCATGCGGCTCGCGCTGGCCACCCCGGAGCCCGACGTGCTCAGTCCGGAGCATGCTCGGGACCGCATGTGGTGAGGGGTGTGGGCGGGCCGGCGCTGGGGGCGGCTGGCGGGCGGGCGCGTGGCACCGGTCGGGCTGGCGTGCCGCCAGTCGGGTAAGCCCTTGCGCTGGCGCGTGCCGCCCAGTTGAGTGGGCCGGCGCGGGTGGGCGGTGGAGGTGGCGATGAGCTGGCAGATGGTCGACGAGGGCTGGGGCCGGCGGGCGGCCGACTTCGCCGCGCTGCTGGAGCCGGGCGCGGTCCGGGAGTACGTGTTCGTACACCAGATGCTGGGCGTCGGGCCGGGGCAGCGGCTGCTGGACGTGGCGTGCGGGGCCGGTCTCGCACTGGAGCTGGCCGGAGTGCGCGGCGCGGAGCGGGCCGGCATCGACGCCTCGCACCGGCTGATCGAGGTCGCCCGGCTGCGCAACCCCGGCTGCGACGTGCGCGTCGGTGACATGGCCGAGTCGGGGTTCGACGCCGACAGCTTCGACCTGGTCACCAGCTTCCGCGGCATCTGGGGCACGACGCCGGCCGCGGTGGCCGAGGTGTGCCGGGTGCTGCGGCCAGGCGGGCGGGTCGCGCTCACGTTCTGGGGTGACATGGCGGCGAGCCCGGGCGGCCGGCTGCTCGCGCCGTTCCGGCTGGCGACCGAGGAGCAGGTGGCGCACCAGTCGGACATGGTGGGCCTCAAACGGCCGGGCGCGGCGGCGAGCTTCCTGGCCGAGGCCGGGCTGGAGCCGGGTGAGCTGTTCTCGGTGCCGTTCGTGCTGGAGTTCGCCGATCCCGCGCACTATGCGCGGGCGTTGTCCTCGAGTGGGCCGGCTTACGAGGCGATCCAGACGGCGGGGGAGTCCGCGTTCGCCGCGGCGTGCGAGGCGGCCGTCCAGCCGTTCCTGCGCGACGGGCTGCCGATCCGCGGCGAGATCGCGCTGTACGGCATCACGGCGCGCAAACCGACTGACTCTGGTGGCACGGGGGGTGGGAACTAGACCGTCCAGTCTTGCGGCGAGCGGACGGTTGCCGCAAGTGGCACGGGTGTGGACGTGGCACACGATCCGTCCTTCT
>DATAYB010000730.1:0-6651 GCA_036272795.1 Pseudonocardia sp. | reverse complement strand
GCGATCGACGTCGTGAGTTCCGACCACGCGCCGTGGCCGTGGGAGTGCAAGTCGCATGAGTCGATCTTCGACAACCACTCGGGTGTGCCCGGGGTGGAGACCGGTCTGCCGCTGACCCTTGGCGCGGCCTGGGCGGATGGCCCAGAATCCGTCGCACAGGTGATCGACGCGATGTCGCGGCGGCCGGCCGAGCGCTTCGGCCTCGGGCACCGCAAGGGCCGGCTCGCCACCGGGTTCGACGCCGATGTGGTGGTGTTCGACCCGGACCGGCAGTGGCGGGTGGCCGCCGCCGAGCTGCACTCCAACGCGGGCTGGTCACCGTACGAGGGCAGCTCGGTGACCGGGCGGGTGGCGATGACGCTGCTGCGCGGCACGGTCGTCTACGACGGCACGGACGTGGTCGGCGAACCCGGCCAGGGTCACTTTGTCGCGCCGGGGCGGGGGTGACCAAAACGACGGAGGTGGCGGTGGACCTGGCGAGCGAGCCACCCGGTGGGACGGGCGCCTCGCCGGACGAGGGCAGGTCGTCCGCGCTGCTACGCGGCCTGGCGATCGTGTCCGCCCTGGTCGAGCGCGGCAGCCTGCGCGTCGAGGAGCTGGCGCAGGTCGTCGACATGCCGCTGAGCAGCGTCTACCGGTACGTGCGCACGATGCGCGAGGCCGGCTACCTGGACGAGGTCGCGGGCGCCTACAGCGTGGGGCGGCGGCTGGCCGTCTCCGGGCGCAGCAGCGGCGCGCAGCACCTGGTCCGCCTCGCCGAGCCGCACCTGGTCCGGCTGCGCGAGCGGACCGGCGAGACCGCGATCCTGACCGTGCGCGTGCAGACCACCGCGCTCTGCCTGGACCGGGTCACGCCCCGGCGGCGGTTGCCGCTGTCGTTCCAGCGCGGCGGCACCCGGCCGCTGTACGCCGGCGCGGGCGCCACGGTGCTGCTGGCCTACGCGCCCGATGCCGTGCTGCGCCAGGTGCTGGCCGCGCCGATGCCGGCGACCACCTCGCGCACCCCGACGCCGGCCACCCTGCCCGGCGTGCTGGCGGCGATCCGGGAGCAGGGCTACGCCTTCAGCCACGCCGAGCTGGACCCGCAGATGATCAGCGTGGCGGCACCGGTGTTCCGGGGCACCGTCTGCGTCTGCGGCCTGAGCATCGCCGGCACCGAGCGCTCGCTGCGCAGGCGCCGGCGCATCGACCGGTGCATCGAGGCGGTCCGCGAGGAGGCCGCCGCCCTCGGCAGCCGGCTCACCGGGGGCGCCTCGGCTGCGTCCTGGACCCCGCAGGAGGACGCGTGACCCGCCCGAAGATCACCGCGCACCGGGGTGGCGCGCCGCGCTGCCGGGGTTGGCGCCAGGAGGCGCTGCTGCGCATGCTGGAGAACGTCCTGGAGGTCGGCGAGCGCCCCGAGGACCTGGTCGTCTACGCCTCCCTGGGCAAGGCCGCCCGGGACTGGGGCTCCTACGACGCCATCGTCGAGGCGCTCACCACGATGACCGAGGACCAGACGCTGGTGCTGCAGTCCGGACGCCCGGTCGGCCTGTTCCGGACCGGCCCGGACGCACCCCTGGTGGTCTCGGCGGTGAACAACATGGTCGGCGGCTGGCAGACCTCGGAGCGCTTCTACCAGCTGATGGCCGACGGCAAGACGATGTGGGGCGGGCTCACCGCCGGCGCCTGGCAGTACATCGGCCGTCAGGGCGTGCTGCAGGGCACCTACGAGCTGCTGCGCCGGGTCCTCGAGGAGCACTTCGGCGGCGACCCGGCCGGGCGCTGGCTGCTCACCTCAGGCCTCGGCGGGATGGGTTCGGCGCAGCCGCTGGCCGCCCGGCTGGCCGGGATCACCAGCCTGACCGTGGAGGTCGACCCGGCGAAGCTGGCCAAGGCGCAGGCCGCCGGGCTGCTGCGCGCCGTGGTAGACACCGTAGACGACGCGCTGGCCGAGGTCCGGCGTGCCGCCGCGGCGGGGGAGCCGGCGGCGGTGGCGCTGCGCGGCAACGCCGCCGAGGTGTACCCGGAGCTGGTCGAACGCGGGGTCACCCCGGACGTGGTCACCGACCTGACCGCCGCCCACGACCTGCGCTTCGGCTACGCCCCGCCCGGACTGACCATGGCCGGCTGGCGGCAGCTGCGCGAGGCCGACCCCGTACGGGTCGAGGAGCTGGCCATGGACGGCATCCGGCGCGAGGTGCACGCGATGCTCGCGTTCCAGGCCGCGGGCGCGGTGGTCTTCGAGAACGGCAACAACCTGCGCACCCACGCCCGCGCCGGGGGAGTCGCCGACGCGTTCCAGCTCCGCGGCTTCATGGAGCGCTACCTGCGCCCGCTGTTCTGCCAGGGCATCGGGCCGTTCCGGTGGGTCGCCCTCAGCGGTGACCGGGCAGACATCGACACGATCGACGCGCTGGTGCCGACGCTCGTGCCGGAACGCCCCGAGGTGGCCCGCTGGCTCGAGCTGGCGAGCGCGCACGTGCCAGCGCAGGGCCTGCCGGCGCGCAGCTGCTGGCTCGGCCACCGCGAGCGGTCCAGGGTGGCGGTGGCGGTGAACGAGATGGTCGCGGACGGACGGTTGGCCGCCCCGGTGCTGTTCACCCGCGACCACCTGGACGCCGCCGGCATGACCCACCCCGGCATCGGGACCGAGCAGATGCGGGACGGCAGCGACGGCATCAGCGACTGGCCGATCCTGGACGCGCTGCTGCTCTGCTCGGTCGGCGCCGACCTTGTCGCGGTGCACGCCGGCGGCGGTGGCTACACCGGCCACATGCAGAGCGCGGGCGTCTCGATCGTGGCCGACGGCACCCCGTCCGCGCAGGTCAGGCTCACGCGGGGCCTCGACGCGGACACCGGGCTCGGCGTCATGCGCTACGCCACCGCCGGCTACCCCGAGGCGACCAGGATCGCCGCCGAGCTCGATACCCCGACCGGCTCCGAGACCGCCACCGAGGAAACCTGGATCGACCCGAGGAAGTGGATGCCACCATGCGAGAGCTGACCCCGCAGGACGCCGTCGACGCCGCCGTGGGCGGTGGGTTCTTCGCCGCAGGCGGGGGCGGCTGGGCGCACCACGGTGAGCTGATGGGCTCGCTGGCCACCTCGGTCGGCACACCCGTGCTGGCCACCGTCGACGAGCTGCCGGCCGACTCCTGGGTGGCCACGGTGACCGCGATCGGCGCGCCCGCCTCGCCGCACTGGGAGATCCGCCCGCTGGACTACGTGGCCGCGCTGCGCCGGCTCAGCGAGGCCACCGAGCACCCGATCGCCGCCGTGATGACCGCCCAGAACGGCTACTCGACCAGCCTCAACGGATGGATCCAGTCGGCGGTCACCGGAGTGAAGGTGCTGGACGCGGCCGGGGACGTGCGCGCCCACCCCACCGGCAAGCTCGGCTCGCTGGGCCTGACCACCCGCCCCGGCTACGAGACGGTCCAGGTCGTCGCGGGCGGCAACCGGGAGCGGCACGGCTACTTCGAGGCGGTGCTGCGGGGCACCGTCACCACCTGCGACGACGTGCTGCGTGACATCAGCGTGCGGACCGGCGGCTTCATCGCGGCCGCCCGCAACCCGGTCGAGCTGGACTGGGTGCGGGGCTCCGCCGCGCTCGGCTCGATCTCGCTGGCCATCGAGCTTGGCCGCGACATCCGGGCCGCCCAGCCGGACGGGGCGCGTGCCGTGATCGAGGCGATCTGCAACCGGGTCGGCGGCAAGATCGTGGCCGAGAGCCCGCTGCGGTTCACCAGCCCGCTGCGCACCGAGGGCGGCTTCGACCACGGCACCGTCGGGCTCGGCTCCGGCGGCGCGGACGTCACCGTGCCGTTCCTCAACGAGTTCATGGCGGTGGACGGGGACGGCCAGCGGCTGGCCAGCTACCCCGACACGATCGCGCTGCTGAGTCTCGATTCCGGCCTGCCGCTGGCGGTGAAGGACCTGGCCGACGGCATGCCGGCGGCGGCCGTGGTGGCCCCCGCCGCCGGCCTGCCGTGTTCCACGAGCGCCCGTGACGAGCTGGCACTGCGCGAGGTCGAGCACATCATGGGCCTCGAGCTGGTCCGCTACCTCGACGGAGCGGCGGCGTGACCTCGGATACCGCGCCCCGCCCCGCGGAGCTGGCCTCCGGGCCGGCCGATGCCGGGCCCGCGCCCGGCCCGGCATCGGGCCCAGCGCCCGGCCCGGCATCGGGCCCAGCGGCCGGCTCGGTCACGGAACGGGAGACGGTGGTCCTGACCGGCAGCGACCTGACCGTGGACCAGGTCGTCGCGGTGGCCAGGCGCCGGGCCAGGGTGGCGGTCTCGCCCGATGCGCTGCGCCGGGTGGTGGCGGCCCGCGAGGTGGTCGAACGGGTACTGGCCCGCGACGAACCGGTGTACGGCCTCAACACCGGGCTTGGCTCGTTCGCGCAGTACCGGGTGTCGCAGGAGCAGATGCGCCGCTTCTCCTTCTCGGTGGTGGCCGACCAGACGCTCAGCTACGGCAGGCTGCTGCCCACCGAGGTGGTCAGGGCGATGATGCTGACCAGGGCGAACGGCATGGCGAAGGCTGGCGTCGGGGTGCGCCGCGAGCTGGTCGAGATGCTCGTCGACGCGCTCAACCTCGGGCTCCACCCGCAGGTGCGCGAGCTGGGTTCGGTCGGGGAGAGCGACCTCGCCGAGATGGCCGAGATCGGCAAGGTGCTGATCGGGGTCGGCAGGGCCGAGCTGCACGGCACAGTGCTGCCCGGTGCGCAGGCGCTGGCCAGGGCCGGGCTCGCGCCGATCGAGCTTGCGCCGAAGGAGGCACTCGCCCTGATCAGCGCGAACGGCCTGACCCTCGGCCGGGGCGCGCTCGTGCTCAACGACGTCGCCGAGCTGGTCGACTCGCTGCAGATCGCCGCCGCGCTGTCCCTCGAGGGCTTCGCCGGCAACCTCTCGGTGATCCATCCGGGGTCCGCGAGGCTGTCCCCGCAGATCGGGCCGAACACGGCTGCCGCTCGCCTACGCCAGCTGCTGGACAGCTCCTACCTGTGGCATCCGAAGGCGGCCCGCAACCTGCAGGACCCGCTGTCCTTCCGGTGTGTGCCCCGCATCCACGGCGCGTACTACGACGCGCTGGCCTACGTGCGCGGCGAGCTGGAGAGCGAGCTCAACGCCGCCAACGACAACCCCGCCGTCCTGATCGAGGAGGAGGCCATCGTGTCCGGTGGCAACTTCGACTCCTCCGCGCTGGCGATGGCCTTCGACCTGGTCCGCCTGGCGATCGCGAATGCGGTGAAGGTGGCCAACGAGCGCGTCCAAAAGCTGCTCTGGCGCGAGTTCAGCGGGCTGCCCAGTGCGCTGGCCACCGAGGAGGGCGTCACAAACGGGCTCAAGCAGATCGGCCGGACCTGCGCCTCCATCGCCGCCGACGCCCGCTCGCTGGCCAACCCGGTGTCGCTGGACTACGTCGGCCAGCTCGCGGAGGGCGTCGAGGACTACGCGAGCATGGCGCCCAGCGCGGTGCGCAAGACCTCCGAGCTGGTCGCACTCACGCACAGCATGGTGATGTACGAGCTGATCGTGGCCGCGCAGGCGATCGAGGTCCGGGGGCGGGGGCCGCTCGGCGCCGGCACCCAGGCCGCGCTGAACGTGCTGCGCAGGCACGTGCCGGTGCTCACCGACGAGACCCGGTGGAGCCCCGACCTGGAGGGCCTGATGGAGGTCATCTCGAACGGCCGGCTGGGCGAGTCGGTCGCCGAGCGCGCCGGTGAGCGGCAGTCGCTGTCCGAACAGCGCGGGCCCGGTGTGCTGGCCGACGACGAGGTGCGCGAGATCGAGCGGTCCGAGGACCCGACCCACGGCGCCACCCCGGAGGCACCGCGATGACGACCGACGCACCGGCCGAGCTGTCCACCGCCGAGGAGCGGGGGTCATCGCGGCGCTCGATGGCCGTCGCCGCGGCCGGAACGATCATCGCCACGGTGGTCGCGATGATCGCGGTGGTCGCGCCGCCGATGCTGTTCGTGATGCGCGAGACTGCCGGACGCCCGCTGCCGGATCGGGTGTGACTCCGCCATGACTGTTGTTGATCTCACTGCACTCGCGCCGGACGCCGGCCGGCTGGCCGCCGACCTCGCCGCGCTCTCCGCGTACCGCACACCCGACGCCCCGGGGTGGACCCGCGAGGTGTTCTCCGACCCGTACCGCAGCGAGCGTGGCTGGCTCCGTGACCGGATGAGCGACGCCGGCCTCGAGGTGCGCGTGGACGCCGCGGGCAACGTGATCGGCCTCCTACCGGGAGTCTCGCCGGGTGCTCCGCCGCTGGTCACCGGCTCGCACACGGACACGGTGCACGGCGGGGGGCGGTTCGACGGTGTGGTCGGGGTGCTCGGCGGTATCGAGGTCGCGCGCCGGCTGCGGGAGACCGGCACGCGGCTGACCCGCGACCTCTTCGTGATCGACTTCCTCGGTGAGGAGGCCAACGGCTTCGGCATCCGCGGCCGGGGCAGCCGCGCTCTGGCCGGGGTGCTCACCGGTGAGCACCTGTCGCGGCGGGACGCCGACGGCCGGCGCCTGGGCGACGCGATGACCGGCTTCGGCGCCGATCCTTCCGGGGCGCTCGGGCTGGCCTGGCGGCCGGGCACCGTGCACGCGTACCTGGAGCTGCACATCGAGCAGGGCCCGGTGCTGGAGCGCCAGGGCACCGCGC
>DATAYB010000729.1:0-5983 GCA_036272795.1 Pseudonocardia sp. | reverse complement strand
GAGATCGAGCTGTGGTGCTCGGCGACCGCCGCGTGCGCCTTGGCCACAACGGCGTCGGGCAGCTGCACGCCGGCGGCCGCCGCCCGCACCACCGCCCGTCCGGCCAGCAGCGTCGGGACCAGCCAGGTACCGGTGTCGCGGAGCAGCTCGATCGCCTCGTCGTCGAGGAACACCCCGTGCTCGACGGAGCGCACGCCGGCCCGGACCGCGTTCTTGACCCCGCTCGCCGCCTGCGCGTGTGCCATCACCCCGAGCCCCGCCGCCGCGGCTTCCGCGACGCAGACGTCCACCTCCTCGGGGCTGAAGTGGGCGTGCCGGGGGTCGTCGCGGAGCGACAGCACGCCGCCTGAGGTGCAGATCTTGATCACGTCGGCGCCCGCGCGGACCAGCTCCCGCACGCGCCGTCGCATCTCGTCCGGCCCGTCGACGATCATCGCGGGCTGGCCGGGGTGGGGCTGCAGCAGCGGGACCGTGCCGCCGCTGGCGCACCAGCCGTCCGTGTGCCCGCCCGTCTGGCCGAGCAGGGTCACCGCGGTGAGCAGCCGGGGGCCGTCGATCAGGCCGTCGGCCAGTGCCTGTTTCATGCCGAGGTCGGCGCCACCAGCGTCGCGCACGGTGGTGACCCCGGCGGCCAGGGTCGCCACCATGTTCCGCGCCGCCGCGTAGAACTGGTACGAGAACGGCTCGTGCAGGATCCGCTGCGGCTCCACCGCGGAGAAGACCAGGTGCACGTGGCAGTCGATGAACCCGGGCAGCAGGGTCAGGCCGGACACGTCCACGCCCTCGTCGCCGTCCAGCCCGGGCCCGACCTCGACGATGAGCCCGCCCTCGACGACCACGTCCGCGGTCGCGGCCTCGGCCCCGGTGCCGTCGATGACCTGGGCGCCGTGCAGCAGCGTGCGCATGGTGAGTCCTTCCGGAGCGGTCGTTGCTGAACAGCCTGGCCCAGTCGTTGTCGGCGGTGCAGACCACCTGACGAGTGACGCTTGACACGGTGGTTCACGGGACTCTAACTTCGCCGAGTAATCGTTTTCTCGCCTCTGCATCGTCGCTCGGCGTGAGGTGCAATGGACGGCAGGCTCCGCGCACCGGTCGAGATGGTCGGCGTCAGCAAGTCCTACGGCGGTGTGCACGCGGTACGCGGCGTGGACTTCAGCATCCGGCCCGGCGAGGTCCATGCGCTGCTGGGTGAGAACGGGGCTGGCAAGTCCACGCTCATGAAGGTGCTCTCCGGTGAGGTCGGTGACTACCGCGGCGAGATCCGGATCGGCACCGAGCCCGTCACGCTGGGCAGCCCGCTCGCCGCGCAGCGCGCCGGCATCGCCATGATCCACCAGGAGCTCGACCTCGTACCCGCGCTGTCCATCGCCGAGAACGTCTGGCTCGGCCGTGAGCCGCGCACCCGGCTGCGCACCGTCGACCTGCGCCGGATGGTCCGGGACACGGCCGCGCTGCTCACCAGGACAGGCGTCCGGCTCGACCCGCGCCGGCCCGTCGAGCAGCTGCGGACCGGCGAGCAGCAGCTCGTCACCATCGCCAAGGCGCTCTCCCTCGACGCCCGCATCCTGATCATGGACGAGCCCACCTCCGCGCTGTCGGGGCCCGAGGTCGAGCGGCTGTTCGCGGTGATCGGCGAGCTGCGCGGGGCCGGCACCGGCATCGTGTACATCTCGCACCGGATGGACGAGATCGGCAGGGTCGCCGATCGCGCGACGGTACTGCGCAACGGTTCGGTGGTCGCCGAGTTCGACGCCCGGTCGATGACCGCCGAGCAGGCCGCCGAGGCGATGGTCGGCCGGCCGGTGCACCTGATGTTCCGGACGGGCGCGGCCCGGCCAGAGACTCGGTCCTTGCCCGACCCCGAGCTGCTGCGGGTCACGGACCTGGTTGTCAAGCCGCGCCGGCCCCGGGCGGGTCGGCGGGAGCCGGCCGGGATCAGCCTGCGGGTGCGTCGGGGTGAGATCGTCGGCCTGGCGGGGCTGCTCGGGTCGGGGCGCACCGAGCTGTTGGAGACGCTGTTCGGCGTCGGTTCGCGGGGGCGCTGGAGCGGCGAGGTGTGGCTGCGCGGCCGGTCCTTCCGACCCGCCGACCCGCGCCAGGCGCTGCGGCTGGGCATCGCGTTCGTGCCGGAGGACCGCCGGGTCGCCGGGCTCGCGCTGGAACATTCGGTGCTGAGCAACACCGTGCTGTCGGTGGTGGCACGGATCGCACGGCTCGGCGTGGTGTCCCGGGCCACCGAGCAGGCGCTGACCCGGCGCATCACCGAGCGGCTGAACGTGAAGCTGGCGTCCGTGCGGAGCCCGGTCGGCGCCCTGTCCGGCGGCAACCAGCAGAAGGTGGTGCTCGGCAGGGGTCTGCTCACCGAGCCGGCGCTGCTGCTGCTCGACGACCCGACCCGAGGCGTCGACGTCGGCGCCAAGGCGGAGATCTACGAGCTGCTCGGCGAGATCGCGCGGCAGGGCGTCGGCGTGCTGCTGGCCTCTTCCGAACCCGCCGAGCTGGTCGGCGTCTGCGACCGGGTCGTCGTACTCAGCGGTGGGCGCAGCGTGCGCGAGCTCGACACCGCCCAGGTCAGCGAGGCGGAGCTGCTTGCCGAGGCGATCGGCTCCGGTACCGGTCGGGACCTGGCGTCGGGGGAGGCCCGGTGAGCGAGCAGACCAGAGCCCCCGCGGACCCGGCTCCGGGCGACCCGGCCTCGGACGGGACGGCCGCCGGGGTTGCGGGCCAGGTCGATGAGACGGGCCAAGCAGGCGCCGCGGGTCAGGTCGCCGCGCCGAGCCAGTCCGATGCGCCACCCGGCCGGGGTGCGCGACTGACCGCTGCGTTGTTCAAGTTCCAGAGCCTGTTCGGGCTCGTGCTGGTGTTCGTCGCGGCGGCGGCGTTCTCGCCGAGCCGGGGCGGCGAGCTGGTCTTCCTCGACTCGCAGAACCTGTTCAACGTGGTGCGCTCGATCTCCGAGATCGGCATTCTCGCCGTCGGGATGACCCTGGTGATCCTGATCGGCGGGATCGACCTTTCGGTGGGCTCGGTGCTCGGGTTGGCCAGTGTGGGCGCGGCGACCCTGCTGGTGAACAACGGCATCGGCGTCGTCGTGATGGTGGTGGCGGTGCTCGCCATCGGGCTCGGGTTCGGGCTGCTGCAGGGCTTCGCGAGCGCACGGTTCGGCATCCAGGCGTTCATCGTCACCCTGGCCGGCATGCAGATCGCCAGGGGGCTGGCCCGGATCTGGTCCGGCGGCCAGGGCATCTCGATCACCTACGGCGACGGGCCGGGGCAGGCGCCGGTGGTGTTCTCCCTGCTGGGCGAGCGGACGTTCAACGGGCTCGTGCCCATCCCGGCGCTGATCTTTATCGTGATCGCCGCGCTGGCGGTCGTGCTGCTGAGGGTCAGCGCGTTCTCCCGGCACGTGTACGCGATCGGCGGCAACGAGAAGGCCGCGCGGCTGTCCGGGGTGCCGGTCACCCGGGTCAAGATCATCGTGTTCGGGATCTGCGGGCTGCTCGCCGCGCTGGCCGGCATCGTGCACGCCGGGCAGCTCAACTTCGGCGCCCCCAACGACGGCGCCATGTACGAGCTGGACGCCATCGCCGCGGTGGTGATCGGCGGCACCAGCCTGATGGGCGGCCGGGGGTCGGTGGTCGGCACCGTCGCCGGCGCGCTGCTGGTCGGCGTGCTGCGCAACATCCTCGCGCTCAACAACATCGACTCCAACATCCAGCTGCTGATCATCGGCCTGGTGATCGTGCTCGCCGCCGGCCTGCAGCGGCTGCGGCCCGCGTCCGTCAGCTAGACCTGTCCGCCACCGAAGGGGTAACGCGCATGACAACGACGTCAGCCGGCCGAACCTGGGGAGCCGCGCTCGCGGCCTGCACCCTGCTCGCGCTGTCCGCCTGCGGCACGACCCACGAGAACGCGCAGTCGAAGCCCAGCGGCGCGCCGACCGCGACCAAGTGCGGGGCCGACGGCAAGTACACGATCGGAATGAGCCAGGCCAACGTCGCCGAGCCGTACCGGCAGCGGATGGACGACGACATCCGCAAGGCCGCCGCCGGGGTCCCCCAGTTCACCGTGAACTTCGCCGACGCGGCGCAGGACAACTCCAAACAGGTCGAGCAGGTGGACACATTCCTCACCCAGCGGATCGACCTGCTGATCATCAGCCCGAACGAGGCCACCCCGCTCACCGCGCCCGTCAAGCGCGCGTTCGACCAGGGCATCCCGGTGCTCGTGCTGGACCGCAAGGTCGACGGCGACGCCTACACCGAGTTCATCGGTGCCGACAACGTGGACATCGGCAGGCAGGCCGGGCAGTACTTCGCCAAGACCCTGCTGCCCAGCGGCGGCAAGATCGCCGTACTGCGCGGGCTCGCGGGGTCCACGCCGGCCAAGGAGCGCCAGGACGGATTCGAGGACGGGATCAAGGGCTCGGCCGTCCAGGTCGTGGCCACTGGCGACGGCGACTGGCTCCGTGACAAGGGTCAGCAGCAGGCGGACGCCATCCTGAAGGCACACCCCGACATCCAGGCGCTCTACTCCGAGAACGACCCGATGGCCGAGGGCGCCCGGATCGCCGCACAGAACGCCGGCAAGGCCGACCTGCCGATCACCGGCATCGACGGCCTGCCCATCGAGTCGGGCGGGATCAAGGCGGTGTCGGCCGGCCGGCTGTCCGCGACCTGGGTCTACCCGACCGGCGGCAAGGAGGCGATCGACGCGGCCAAGAAGCTGCTCGTCGACTGCCAGCAGGTGCCGAAGTCCCAGACCCTGCCGACCCGGGTGATCACCAAGGACAACGCGGACCAGGTGTACGCGGAGCTGAACGGGACCTGATCCTTCGCTCCTACTAGCGGCGGCTGCTGCCGCGCTCGATCAGGGCCGCCGCCAGCATGCGTGTGACGACCTCGGAGGTGGCGCCCTCGATCCGGTCCAGCAGCAGCCGGGCCGCCACCGCGCCGATTTCGTAGGCCGGCTGGGCGACGACGGTGAGCGGCGGGTCGATCAGGGTGGCCCACGGGGCGTCGTCGAAGGCGACCACGCCGACGTCGGAGCCGAGGCGCGCGCCGGCGGTGCGCAGCGCGTCCAGCACACCGATGGCCTGCGTGCTGTTCGCGACCAGCAGCGCGTCGACGGGGCCGCTGCGCAGCATCTCGGCGGCCGCCCGCCCGGCGCCCTCCGCCCGGTAGTCCGCCCTGCGAACCAGCCTCGGGTCCTCGTCGCGGCCGGCGCCGCCGAGTGCGTCGCGGTAACCGGCGAGGCGGTCGTCGGCGGTGGGCACCCCGGCCGGCCCCGTCACACAGCCGATGTGCCGGTACCCGCCTCGGATCAGGTGCGTGGTGGCCTCGGCGGCGGCGAGGCGGGTGTTCACGAGCACCTGGTCGACGCCGGACAGCGGGCGGTCCACGGCCACCACCGGGGTGCCTCGGCCGAGCAGGGTGTCGACATTGGTGCCCGCGGCGGTCGGGGACAGCACCACGCCGGCCATCCGCTCCTCGACCGCGACGTCCAGGTACCGCCGTTCCTTGTCCAGCTTCTCGTCGGAGTTGCACAGCACCACGGAGTAGCCGGCGGCCATCGCCACGTCCTCGACCCCGCGGGCCACGGCGGTGAAGAACGGGTTCTCCACGTCGGAGATGATCAGCGCCAGTACCGCCGTCTTGCGTTTGCGCAGGCTGCGGGCGAGGCCGTTCGGCTGGTAGCCGAGCTCGGCGGCGGCGGCGCGCACGCGGGCGGCCAGGCCGGGGTCGACGGTCGCGTTGCCGTTCAGCGTGCGTGACACGGTGGCGACGGAGACCCCGGCGCGGGCGGCAACGTCGCTGATGGTCGCCATGTCGCTCGCCTCTCTCCGGGGCGGCCACGGCACCTGGCACCGCCCACCGCGCAGGATAGTCGCCCGGAGTAAACGATTACCCGCGGACTGATAGATCCGGGGCATACCGGCCAGCCTTCGCGCCCCGGAGCAAGCGGCACGGGCCGGGACACCGGA
>DATAYB010000728.1:0-3395 GCA_036272795.1 Pseudonocardia sp. | reverse complement strand
GGGTCGAATGTATGTTCGATTTTGGCTAGGGTTGAGAGGTGGGCGGTGAGGTTGGGTGGCAGCCGTCGCTGTTCGGCGGCGGAGACGGTGTGCCGGAGATCGACGACGGGTTCGCGGGATGTCGTCGGCACGAGCTCGCCGACGGGGCCTGGGTCGACCTGGTGCCCGGCTGGTTGAGCGGCGCGGACGCGCTGTTCGAGCGGCTGCTGGCCGACACCCCGTGGCGCGGCCGCGAGGTGCGGATGTACGAGCGCGTGCTGCCGGAGCCGAGGTTGACGCACCGGTGGGCGCTCGACTCGGCTGAGCACCAGCCCGCCGAGCCGGTGCTGGTGCGGATGGCGGAGGTCTTGTCGGACCGGTACGGGGAGCACTTCACGCAGGTCGGGGTCAACCTGTACCGCGACGGGTCGGACAGTGTGGCCTGGCACGGCGACCGGGTGGCGCGGGATCTGCCGTCCGCGATCGTGGCACTGGTCTCGCTGGGCGCGGTGCGGCCGTTCCGGCTGCGCCCGACCGGCGGCGGCCACTCGCTCGGCCTGCTGCCCGGCCCGGGGGACCTGCTCGTGCTCGGCGGCTCCTGCCAGCGCACCTGGCAGCACGCGGTGCCCAAGGTGCGCCGGTCCGGGCCTCGGATCAGCGTCCAGTTCCGGCACGCCTACGCCCGTCCTTGACCTCTACAATGGTTAAGGTTGCACACTCGGTGCAGGTCCGCGG
Organism: Pseudonocardia sp.; assembly: GCA_036272795.1. Lineage (GTDB taxonomy): Bacteria > Actinomycetota > Actinomycetes > Mycobacteriales > Pseudonocardiaceae > Pseudonocardia. The sequence continues at coordinate 2,681 of DATAYB010000728.1, read as the reverse complement.
GAAGTAGTGCGGCGCTCGCCGCGTTCCACCGGGCCGTACGCGTGACGAGGAAGCGGGGCCAGATGGACGGCGTTGGCGAGTGGTCGATGATGCGGGCGGCGTCGCGGCGGGCGGAGTTCGGGCAGCGGTCGATCGCGCCCGGCACGCTGGCGCGGATCTGGCGGTTCGCCAGCCGGTACCGCCGCCAGGTGCTGGTGTTCCTGGTGTTCACCGTCGTCTCGGCGGTGATCGGGGTGCTCACGCCGCTGCTCGCCGGTTCGGTGGTGAACACGATCGTCGGCGCCGCGAAGCTGCCCGACCCACTGGTCACCGTGTTGCTGCTGGCCGCCGCGATCGCGGGGCTCGCGGTGCTGGACGCCGGCATCGGGGTGGTCACCCGCTGGCTGTCCGCGCGGATCGGCGAGGGGTTGATCCTGGACCTGCGCCGCGCGGTGTTCTCGCACGTGCAGCGCATGCCGGTCGCGTTCTTCACCCGCACCCGCACCGGTGCGCTGGTCAGCCGCCTCGACAACGACGTGATCGGCGCGCAGGCGGCGCTCACCGACACCCTCGCCAGCCTCGTCTCCAACGTGATCCAGCTCGTGCTGGTGCTCGCCGTGATGATCGGGCTCGCCTGGCAGGTGACCGTGCTGGCCCTGGTGCTGGTGCCGCTGTTCCTGCTGCCGGCGCGTCGGATCGGTGGCACCATCGCCGGCCTGCGCCGCGAGTCGGCGAACCTGAACGCCGGCATGACGAGCCAGATGACCGAACGGTTCTCCGCCCCCGGTGCCACCCTGGTGAAGCTCTTCGGACGGCCGGACCGCGAGGCCCACGAGTTCGGTGCCAAGGCCGCCAGGGTGCGCGACATAGGCGTGCGCAGCGCGATGGTGTCCCGGGTCTTCACCACCTCGCTCAGCCTGCTCTCCGCGCTGGCCCAGGCCCTGGTCTACGGGCTCGGCGGCTACCTCGCGGTGACCGGCCAGATCGCCCCGGGCACGGTGGTCAGCATGGCGCTGCTGCTGTCGCGGCTGTACGGGCCGCTCGCCGAGCTGTCCAACGCCAGGGTCAACGTGATGAGCGCCATCGTCTCCTTCGAGCGGGTCTTCGAGGTGCTCGACCTGCACCCGATGATCACCGAGAAGCCGACCGCGCGCCCGCTGCCCGACGGGCCGGTGTCGGTGCGGCTGCGCGATGTGGAGTTCGGCTACCCGTCGGCAGCCAAGGTGTCGCTGGCCTCGCTCGAGGAGGTCGCCACGCTGGACGAGCGTGGCGGCGAGCAGGTGCTGCACGGGATCGACCTGGACGTGCCGGCGGGTTCACTGGTCGCGCTCGTGGGCTCCTCGGGCGCCGGCAAGTCCACGCTGGCCGGCCTGCTGCCCCGGCTCTACGACGTCGACTCGGGCACCGTCGAGCTGTCCGGGGTGGACGTGCGCGACCTCAGCTTCGAGGCGATCCGGCGTGCGGTCGGCGTGGTGACCCAGGACGGTCACCTGTTCCACGACACGATCAGGGCCAACCTGCGCTACGCCCGCCCGGAGGCCACCGACGCCGAGCTGGTCGAGGCGCTGCGGCGGGCCCGGCTCGGCGAGCTGCTCGACTCGATGCCGGACGGGCTGGACACCCTGGTGGGGGAGCGCGGCTACCGGCTCTCCGGCGGTGAGCGGCAGCGGCTGACCATCGCCCGGCTGCTGCTGGCCCGCCCGGCCGTGGTGGTGCTCGACGAGGCCACCGCGCACCTGGACTCGGAGTCCGAGGCGGCCGTGCAGGAGGCGCTCGCCGAGGCACTGCACGGGCGGACCGCGCTGGTCATCGCGCACCGGCTGTCCACCATCCGGGACGCCGACCTGATCGCGGTGGTCGAGCACGGGCGGATCGTGGAGCGCGGCACGCACGACGAGCTGCTCGCCGCAGGGGGTCGCTACGCCGACCTGCACCGGCGCCAGTTCAGCGGCCGGCTGGTCGAGGCGACGGCCTGCGCGGATGCCTGTACGGAGACCTGCGCGGGGACTGTCGGGTCGGCCGCCTGACCCGGGGGTGCGGGTCGGGTCGCCTGGCGCGGTTAAGTGCAGCCAGACTGTACAACTGACTGTGCATTTCGGTTATGGTCGGCCAGGTGGCGGACAGTGCTGAGCTTGCGGAGCGGTTGCGCACTGTGATCGGGCACCTGGTGCGCACGGTCCGGACGTTCGACACCCTGCCCACCGGGGAAGCGGCCGTGCTCGGCTACCTGAACCGGGAGGGGCCCCGGACCGCCGCCGAGCTGGCCGAGCGTCGCGGCGTGCGGCACCAGTCGGTGGCGAAGTCGGTCAGTGAGCTCCTCGACCAGGGGTACGTGCGGACCGAGCCCCATCCCACCGACGGCCGCAAGCAGCTGGTGCACCTGACGGCCAGGGGGCTGGGGCGGCTGGACGAGGAGCGGCACCGGCGGGCAGACCCACTCGCCGCCGCGATCGACACCGAGCTGACCGCCGCCGAGCGCAGGGAGCTGGCGCGCTGTGTGCGGCTGCTCGACCGGCTGGCCGCGCGAGTGCGGGACGCGCGCTGAGCCGACGTCGTCCCGGTCGGTCGTGTCGGGTGGTCGTTTGAGTGGTCCCGCTAGGCGGGGGTGGGCGGGGTGGGGACCCGGACGCTGCTCTCGACCACGTCGAGGACCGCGCGCAGGTCGTCGGCGGGCAGGCCCATGGCGAGGTGGGAGACCAGGC